>JAFQEK010000152.1 GCA_017399025.1 Clostridia bacterium | reverse complement strand
GGTTATGCTGTCGGCATTTGATCTCAAAGGATTTGAAATGCAGACAGAGCGTTTTGTTTGTATTTCGCTTTACAGCGGAAACAAAACGGAAAAAGCACTTCGCAGACGCGATGCAAAAACGAAAAAGACAGCGGTTTCTTCCAAAGAAAAAATACTTTCTTATGCCGATCTTCATGTCGGAGATTATGTTGTCCACGATATTCACGGTATCGGCATTTATCAAGGATTGGAAAGTATAAAAAATTATGAAGGCATCCGAAGAGACCATATCAAGATTCAATATGCGGGAAAAGATGTTCTGTTTATTCCTTGCGACCAGATCGAAAGCGTTTCAAAATATATCGGTGCAGCATCGGAAAACGGAACCTTGCGTTTGTCTACACTCGGCGGACCTGAATGGAATAAAGCAAAGGCTAAAGTAAAAAAAGCAGCGAAGAGTATGGCAAAGGAGCTGATTGCTCTTTATGCGGAGCGTTTGCGCCGACCGGGATTTGCTTTTTCGGCGGATGACGAAATGCAGCGGGAATTTGAATCCACATTTCCGTATGAAGAAACGGATGGACAGTTGATTGCCGTTCGTGATATCAAGGATGACATGGAAAAATCCGTGCCGATGGACCGTTTGCTTTGCGGCGACGTCGGATTCGGAAAAACGGAGGTTGCGCTTCGCGCGGCTTTCAAAGCAGTCATGGATTCCAAACAAGTTGCGATTCTTGTTCCCACTACGATTCTTGCCATGCAACATTACAATACAATTTGTTCCCGTATGCGAGGTTTTCCGGTCAATATTTCATATATTTCCCGTTTCAAAACGACGGGAGAACAGAGCGCTACCGCAAGAGCGGTCAGAAGGGGCGACGTGGATATTATTGTGGGTACGCATAGATTGCTTTCTTCCGATATTCAATTCAAGGATCTCGGGCTTCTGATCATTGACGAGGAACAGCGCTTCGGTGTTGCGCACAAGGAAAAACTGAAACAGCTTTCCAAAAATATTGATGTTCTGACGTTGACGGCAACGCCGATTCCGAGAACGCTCAATATGGCGATGACTTCCATACGTGATATGTCCGTTCTGGATGAAGCACCCGAAGACCGTTTGCCTGTTCAGACTTATGTTCTGGAACATGACGATGTTGTAATCTTTGAAGCCATACGAAGAGAATTACACAGAGGCGGTCAAGTTTTCTACTTATATAATAAGGTAGAAACCATTATGGAAAAAACGGCACACATACAGAAACATTTTCCAGATGCTTCTATTCGCTTTGCGCATGGTCAGATGGGGAAAGCGGAGCTTTCGGATATCTGGCAGGAACTTGTGGACGGACATATCGATATTTTGGTATGTACTACGATCATTGAAACAGGTGTGGATGTCCCGAATGCCAATACCCTGGTCATCGAACATGCAGACCGGATGGGACTTTCCCAACTGCACCAGATCCGAGGTCGTGTGGGACGTTCCGCTCGCCGCGCTTATGCTTATTTTACTTATCCGGAAGGAAAAGTTCTGACGGATATTTCTTCCAAACGTTTGCAGGCTTTGCGTGATTTTACAGAGTTTGGTTCAGGTTTCAAAATTGCACTGCGCGACCTTGAAATCCGCGGAGCGGGAGATATTCTCGGTTCCCAACAGCACGGACATATGGAAAGTGTCGGTTACGATATGTATTTGAAAATACTGAACGACGCGGTCTTGGAAGAAAAGGGAATCAAGCCGAAAGAAAAAACGGAATGCGTTATCAATATCAGCAGGGATTCCTATATTCCGGAAGACTATATTTCTTCCGCGGCACAAAGAATCGATATTTATAAGAAAATCGCCGCAATTGAAAATCAGGCAGATGCGGACGATGTTGCGGATGAGCTTCTTGACCGTTACGGAGAATACCCGAATTCTGTGGAAGCGTTGATCTCTATATCCTTGATCCGCTCTCTTGCGAGTGAATGCGGATTTTTACAGATTGATCAGAACCGCGATGATGTACTGATTTATCCGAGTGTCCTGGACGTGGTTACTTGGTCGGAGCTTGCCGTACAATATCCGGGGAGAATTTTAATCAAACCGTCGGACCGTCCTCACGTTTTGTGCAAAAGAAAGCGTTTGGAGCCGATTTTCGGATTTATTAACGATTTGTTAAAAAAATATATACAAATAAAATTTAAAAAACTATAGATTTTTTTGAAAATCCATTGTATAATAGTAGAGTATCGCGTAATCCGACGATATTCGGAAAAAACATTTTAAGGAGAAAAAACATGAAAAACTCAAAATTACTCATCAAACTGGTTGCTGCAATTCTTGTCATTGCTTTGACATCGGTTCTTTTTGCCGGCTGCAACACATCCAAAACAGTCGTGATGTCTTTTACCACAGAAGATGGTAGTGAGACTTACGAAATCACAGAAGACGAATTTTCGCTTTTTATGAAAATACAAAAACGTCTTTTCTTCTATTCTTATTTTAACAACCTGATTTCTTATGATTCTCCGAGTTTCTGGAGTGCGGATTCCGGAAAAGACGGAAAGACCAACGAAGTTTATTACAAAGAGCTTGCTATGGATAAGATCAAAGCATTTTTGATCGAAGAATATCTTTTTGAAGCAAACGGACTTGAAATTTCGAGCGAAACCTTGAGCAATTTTAAGAAACAAATTAAAACAGATGAAACAAACTACGGCGGAAAGGGCGCTTACAAGCAGTATTTCGGTTATAAGGCTTCCGATTACGGCAATGTCTATATGCCCGCTATTCAAAGATCTTCTATGTTGCTTGAAACGCTGACAAAAGAAGGCGCTTTGCTCGAAGTAAAAGATACAGATCTGGAAACATATTACAAAGATCATTATATCGGCTATCAGTATATCGTAATTGATCTGAACAACGAAGTTGTCCGTGATGAAGAAACCGGTGATCGTGTGGTGAAAAAGAATAAGGATGACAAAGGAAATGAAGTAGACGGCGATACCTATGAAACTAAAAAGTTGGAGGGTGAAGCCAAAGAGAAAAAACAGAATCTCGCACAGTCTATTCTGGATCAATTGAAAGAAGGTGCTTCTTTCGAGGAAATGATCGAAAAATATTCCGATGAATATTATTCCGTTGAATATCCCGAAGGTTGGTTCCTCGACAAAGAGCTGCAATTCCTCAACAACAAGACTGTTGACGATGCGGCAAAGAAGCTTGAAATCGGCGAATCCACCGGCGAAGTAATCAAATCCGGTAACTATCATTATATCGTAAAGAGAGTAGACCTGAAAGAAAAGGTTTATGAAGATACCGAAGAAAATGAATATGCTGAATTTTTTGAAGGCTTCGAGGAAGTGGTTGAATATGACAACTATGACAACTATGTAAAAGGCTTCTTCGACAGTATTCAGATTAATGAAGAGATCATCAAAAAATACACCATGGCAAATACCTTCCTCAACAAGGAATCTGCGCTGTACCGTGACTGGTTCTATTCCTCCTACGGCTATTTCTATATTGCTTAAACAGGTTTTCATGTGTTCGGATATGTAAAACCCTTTATCCCGAATCTCCGGGTTCGGGATTACGATTTTTATAAAAGCGTTTACTGCGGGTTATGCCGTTCGATGAAAATTCATACGGGGAATATTTCTCGCGTAACGCTCAGCTTTGATATGACCTTCTTTGCGCTTGTACGTATGGCGCTTGCGCAAACGAAGGTTTCGGTACGGCGCAGAAGATGTTTTGTGCATCCTCTGCGCAAAAGACCGATTATGGACGATAACGATGCGCTTGCGTATACCTCGTATGTCAGCGCGATTCTGATGTATCATAAGGTTTCGGATACCATTGCCGATGATAAGGGTCTCAAAAAGCTCGGCGCGTATACGGTCAGACCGTATGCGGGCGGCATGAAACGGCGCGCCGCAAAAGCGGCTTACGAAATTGCGGTCATTGCGGATACGGCAATGAAGAAGCTTTTGGCATTGGAATCGGAGCATTGCGGTATTCCCGATATGCCTGCGGATGTATTCGGGGATATGCTCGGCCGTCTTCTGGCTTACGGCTTGGACGAAAGAAACGCAAGGATTGCATATGAGATCGGCTTGCATACGGGCAGATGGGTTTATCTGACCGATGCGGTTTTCGATTATGAGAACGATCAGAAAAGAAAAACATATAATCCGTTTTTGTTTGCTTTTTCGGATTCGGAGCAAATGGAAAGATTCAAAGAATCCGCTTTGAAAGGAATTATGGCAATGGAAGCGGATTCCATTATGCGGGCTGTGGAGCTGATTGACTTTCACGGGCGCGCAATGCTTCGTTCCTGTATAGAAAATATTATTTATGACGGTATGGAAGATGCGCTTTCCATGGCGTTCGGAAAGGAACAAACAGATGGCGAATGATCCGTATAAGGTGCTTGGAATCGAAAGGAACGCAACTGACGAAGAAGTAAAAAAAGCTTATCGCGAGCTTGCTCGTAAGTATCATCCCGATAATTACGTGAATACGCCGCTTGCCGATCTTGCCGAAGAAAAGATGAAAGAGATCAATGAGGCTTACGAAGCCATTCAGAAAATGCGCAAGGAAGCCGCAAACCGAACATCCGATCCTTACCGCCAAAGCGAGAATGCTTATGGAAGAGAACGGTTGGATGAGATTCGGAGTTATATTGAAAATCATAATTTTTACGAAGCGGAGATTCGTCTGAATTCTGTTCCGAATGCGCAAAGAACGGCGGAATGGTATTTTCTGAAGGGTGTTGTTTTTCGCGCGAGAGGTTGGTATTTTGAAGCTTCAAAATATTTTGAGGCGGCTTGCCGTATGGATCCCGGCAATCCCGAATACCGTATTGCCGCGGAGAGCATTCGCAATTATACGGCTTCTTCCGGACGTGCCAGAAACGAGGATGCTATCTGTAACCTTTGTTGCGGATTAACGATTGCCGACTGTTGCTGTGAATGCTGCGGCGGAGACCTGATTTCTTGTTGCTGATATGAAGAATACGAAAAAAGCCGTTCTTTCTTCGCTCTGCGCTTCTCTCGGCGTAGTATGCCTGTATCTGGGTGTCTTGATCAACGTTATGGATATGACGGCGGCATTGCTCGCCTCTTTCCTGGTTTTGTTTTGTCTGATGGAGATGGGGTACGGATATGCTTTTGCGGTTTACGCGATGATTTCCGTTCTTTCGCTTATTTTGCTTCCAAATGCTTCTCCTGCCTGGATGTTTATTTTGCTCTTTGGTTATATACCGATCTCAAAATTCGGATTTGAGCGCATTTTCAAAACATTTGCATGGTTGCCCAAACTGTTTCTTTTCAATGCGTTTTACGCGGCGATGATTTTTTTGGGAGGCAGTTTGCTTGGCTTTACTACCGAAAATCAGTTCGGTATACCGCCGTATGCCGTTTATACCGCATTTTTTGTGTTCGGCAATCTGCTTTACTTGCTTTGTGATATTCTGTATGCGCGTCTGGTTCGTTTTTATATTGTGAAGATCAGAGATAAAATCCGTAAATATCTGAAATAAGCGGACAATGCCCGCAGAACAACTTTTTCAGGGAATAAAAAAGCACACTCTTTCATAATTATGAATGGGAGTGTGATTTTTTTATGCGAAAAATTCAGATTTTTTTGCTTTGTTTTTTGATTTTTCTGATGTTCGTTTCTTGCGGATTTCATGGCAGCACCACCAAAAAAGGAGATGCCGAAGATATTCTGGGAGATATACTGTCTTCTTTTCGAATTACAGATGGAAATGTATATAGTAACAGACCGCTTTCGGAATATCCCTTGACGGATGCGCTTCTTGCCAGAATGTTTCCTGAACGCGGAGACACGGAAGATCTTTTTTGCGTGCGTTCTGCGGCTGTATATTTTTCCAAACGGTTTTGTGAAAATGAAATCATCGTTTTTGAACTTTACGATATTTCGGGCCGTGATAAAATTGTTTCTCTGCTGCAAAAGCGGGCAAATAAAAAAGAAAACGCCGTTGTTTTATCGGACGGCGTTTACGTTTATTTAATTTGTACCGATCGCAATGCGGAGATCAGCCATTATCTGAAACCGTAACGATTTTGCCGCAATATTTTTTTCTCAGCAGATTGATGGCTTCTTCGTTTCCGCAAACCGCAATGGGGAGCGTGAGGAATGGCGCGGCATCGAGAATGGCTTCGGCATCTTCGTTCGTTCGTACGGAAAAATAAAGGAAATCGTAATCTTCGGACATTTCATCGGCACTCTCGATCAGATCTTCGTCGGGAAGAATGGGGTCGGGCATATCCGAAATGGGGATTTCGACCGTTTCACGCGCAGTGCAAGCGATGTTTGCGGCGGAGAACAGCGCTGGAAGAGTTGAAGGTGTAGCATCATGACGGACGGTATGCAGAGCGGAAATGACCGTTTCATTTGTACCGCAACAGCCACCGAGAATACAAATACCCGAGGAAAGAAGTTGTTTTCCCACGGAAGCAAATTCTTCGGGCGTGAGATGGCTGTGTGAACCGTCTTTTTGCGGTGCGCCTGCGTTAGGTTTGGCAATCAACGGAATACCGAGTGAGACGGAAAGAGGGAAGAGCGGCGCGATAAGTTCTTTCATTTCTTTTGGACCTGTAGAACAGTTCAAACCGAAAGCGGCAATACCAAGTTCGGATAATGTCAGAAGCGCGCATTTGGGTGTATCGCCGTACATGGTCTTTCCGCTTTCCGTTACCGTCATCGTAACAAAAACAGGCTTTTCGGAAACGGCTTTTACGCCCAGAACGGCAGCTTTTGCGCAGGCGAGGTCCATCTGCGTTTCGATCATATAAAAATCGACGAGAGAATCGAGAGCGCTTGCTTGCTCGGAAAAAACGGCACTCATTTCTTCAAGAGAAGTGTCTCCGACCGGCGCAAGCATTTTTCCTGTCGGAGAAAGGTCTGCGGCAAGAAGCTTGCTTCCGATTGCTTTTCTTGAAAGATCGGCAAGGCGCGTATTCATTTCCGATACGGAACCGTCCAGTCCGTAACGGGAGAGAACCGTTCGGTTGGCGCCGAACGTAGGGGCAAGAACGGCATCGGAGCCTGCATGGATATAATCCGATTGAATTTTACAGATTACATCCGGATGGCTAAGAATCCATTCTTCGGGACAAACTCCCGTGGGCATTCCTGCTTCAAAAAGAGCAGTTCCCGTTGCACCGTCCAGCAGCATGGGAAGAGAAAACGGAAAGTTTGGGTAAAGTGTATTGAAATTCATAGAAAAACTTCCTTTTAATATTGAAATTTAATAGATTTGCTGATATAATTATATATGATAAAATACAATCTTTCAAGTATAATTTTGATAAATACAAAAATTTTGATATCTTTTCAGAAAGGAATTTTGATATGGAACTTTTGAAGCTCGGTGCAATCACAAAAAAAATCATCTGGGGCGGTGAACGCCTCGCTCGTGAATACGGAAAAGGCGTTTCCGGCGAAAAAATTGCGGAATCCTGGGAATTGACAAGCCGTACGGACGGAGTCAACACCATTATCGGAGGAAGCTTTGACGGTATGCTTTTCTCTGACTATCTTGCGCAGAACAAAAATGCGGTCTGCAAGGATTGGGACGGAGAACGTTTCCCTCTTCTGATCAAGCTGATCGATGCGGAAGCAGATCTTTCCATTCAGGTGCATCCCGACGATGAATACGCGGCTTTGCATACGACTGATCTCGGCAAAACGGAAATGTGGTATATCGTTGATGCCGCTCCCGATGCCAGAATCATTTATGGACTCAAGAAAAAATACAGTGCAGATGAAGTACGCGCGGCAATTGCCAACGGTACCTTGGAAGAGCTTATGAATTACGTGCCCGTCAAGAAAGGGGAAACTTATTTCATTCCTTCGGGTATGGTTCATGCAATCTGCAAGGGTATTTTGATTGCGGAAATTCAACAGAATTCCAATATTACTTACCGTGTATACGATTATAACCGTGTCGGCGCTGACGGAAAACTCCGTGAGCTTCACGTTGACGATGCGCTTGCCGTTATAGATAAGATTGAAGATCCTTCAGCAGTTCGTGCAGAGGCGGATGAATCAAAAAATATGATTGCAAAATGCGGATATTTTACGGTTTATCATTTTGAAAACAAAGCGTTTTCCATGGAAGCAACGGATGATAGCTTCATCCATTTCCTCTGCCTGGGCGGAAATACCGAAATTTCTTATAACGGCGGTCAAATGCCGATCAAAAAGGGCGAAAGCGTTTTCGTTCCTGCAGGATTCGGTTCAGTTTCCGTTGAAAGCGGCGCAGACCTCGTTGTTTCCACACTGTAAGGAGGAGATTTCTTATGTTAAAAACAACACCTGCAGTTTTTGCTGTTGAGAAAAGCTATCAGATTATGGTGCAGACAACGGTCCCTTGCCTTTTTTGGGTTCGTGTCGGAAATTCGGAATATTATGATGAATCCAACGGTATTATGCGTTCTCTCGCAGACGTGCATCGCGTGAGCGTGCCCATGAAGGAATTGGATGCAACGAAGGAATATACGGTTTGCGTTCGGCCGATCATTGCAAGAAGACCTTATTTTACAAAAACGGAAGATACGCAGGAATATACGTATTCTTTCCGTCCCGTTCCCGAAAAAAATGTCAGAGCCTATCATATCTCGGATGCACATAACGATATTGAAGGCCCCGTTGCCGCGGCAAAGGCTTTCGGAGATTTTGATTTTCTGATTCTCAACGGAGACGTCATCAATCACAGCGGCGATCCCTCCAAATTTGATAATATCTATATCATTTGCGAACAGCTGACAGGCGGGCAGATTCCCGTGATATTTTCCAGAGGCAATCACGATATGAGAGGTAATTTTGCGGAAAAATTTGCCGAATATACGCCGAATGCAAACGGAAATACCTATTATACATTCCGACTTGGAAACATCTGGGGAATTCTGTTGGATTGCGGAGAAGATAAACCGGATGAAAATGAGGAATACGGACATACGGTTTGCTGTCATCTTTTCCGAAAAAAACAAACGGAATTCTTGAAAAACGTCATCAGCCGCAAGGAAACAGAATATGCGGAGGAGGGCGTTTCCCACCGCCTGGTAATCTCACATAATCCGTTTTCTTTCCAATGGTATCCGCCTTTCAATATTGAAAAAGAAATTTTTACGGAATGGTCCGTACTTCTCAAAGATGAGGTTTTGCCGGATCTGATGATTTGTGGTCATATGCATCGTACGGAAATCCATGAGCCGGGCGGAGAAATGGACCATCTCGGTCAGCCGTGCAGAATGGTAATCGGCGCCAATCCCTCCAAGGAGATTGGTTTTGTCGGTTGCGGTCTGACTTTTGGAGAAAATGAAACGGAGATTGTTTTTACAAACCGTGATGGTGTGATCTGATTTTTATTTTCATGATGAAAAGCTCAAAAGGGAGAACTACAAATGGAAGATATTTTTGAAATTCTTTTTGAAGGTCTCGGAGAGATTTTTGTTGAAACTTATATTGCGTTGTACACCAATCTGCTTTCTGCAATTTTCCCCAATCATCGAGGACGTAAATGGATTGAAATTGTCGGTGTGATTTTAGGTTTGCTGATGTTTTTTGGGACGTTAGCGCTTTGTTTCTGGGGAATCGCTTGCTTTTTTAAGCGGCAATTCTTGAAAGGACTCATTATTATCGCAGGTATGATTTTGATTTTTGTCATTCATGTTTTGGTTAATCGTCGGTTAGATCGCCGAAATGCATGAATATGAAATTTTTCGATTCCCATTGGGACTGATCTCAAAAACGGATGGCAAGGGGGCCTGCCATAAAGCCGGTTTATCTGCTGCAAATATGGTAGGGTGGTGGCTTGCTGCCATCGTTTCAAAATTTAATCTGTATTTCGGTGGGAGTGCCCCCATAGGTGGGAACTTAAGAAAAATAAATAAAAAAGCGGCGAATCGCCGCTGATGGTTGCTTGCCTATCTGAGTGTTGTTTGTATTCCGGCAATGCAAAACGGCAAGGCTCATTTTGCGCAATTTCCTATAGAATAAAAAAATCCATATTCGCGAAAATGTGTTAGAATTAATTTGCACACAAAAATCGAACACATAGGAGCGAATATGGACAGGCGTAATTATACACTAAAAGAAAACGAAATTCAAGACATAAAACAAAAAATTCGAGAAATAAAAAGAAAACTTATCAAAATAATCAGCAAAAGCAAAATACTGAAAAGAATAATAAAGAAATTTAGATTTTTTGCCTTATTTTTTCTATTTCCGCGTTGAAGCCTCCACGGAAGCCATACCAGTTTTCCTTTACCTTGTAAATATCGAGTACGTGTAAAGCATTCTCATAATATTCCAATGCTTTTTTATATTCTCCTCTTTCATCGCAACATTCTGCCATGCTATAAGTGATAAACATAAATGCATACAAAGATTCATTGAATTCTTGACATGCCGCATCCCATTTCTCTTTTCCTTCTAATATGGACGCTTTCAATCTCTGATTCGAGAAACGAATATCAGGAATGATATCGATTGCTTTTCGCGCACTTTCAAAATCTCCTTTTGCTTTGTACGCATATGCCAAGAATTGACAGGCATCATATTTTATTGCTTCGTCTTTAGAGAGATCAATAATTTTCAACGCGATAGCGATAACCTCGTCGGGTGTTTCCGCACTGCTCATAACATAAAGTCTGTTAAGCAAAAGAATAACGTTATCAGGATGTGTTTTTAATCCTTCATCAATAATGTTTCGTGCTTTCTCCCAATCGGAACTACGATATTTCCAGCTTTCTTTTGCGATAGCAAATGCTTTATCTTCAATTTCCTTCAAATTGAAATCGAAAAGAACGTCCATAGATACACCAAAATAACTTGCCAAAGCAGGAGCAAGTGTGATATCGGGTAAAGCTATATTATTTTCCCATTTGCTAACCGCTTGAAAGGAAACACCTATGCTATTCGCGAGCTGTTCTTGAGTAATACCACGCTGTTTTCTCAATTCTTTAATTTTATTTCCAATATTCATAAATTCACCTCCGAATTTCAAGGCGGCGCCTGCCCTGTGTTTTTATTATATCACGGCGATCTTTTTTTGACAATAACTGCTTAAGCGAGATTTTTCAACTGTAGATTGAAAAGCAAAAACGCACCATTAATGTAGATGATGCGTTTTTCTGCTTTATGGTAGACACCCCAACGGCATCCGTTTTTTTGAAAATTACGAATAATTCTTTTTATGAATGAAAAAAATTGCATATTTCTTTGGCTTTGCAAATGCAATCGGCGATTTCTTTTTTGTTTTTTGCATTTTTATTTTGCTCGCAGATATAGATTGTACGACGAAGAGATTCCGTTACGAGATGGCGTTTTTGTTCGATGCTGCGATTCTTTTCAAGCGTGTCGGAATCATCAAAAAGAAGAAATGATTTACCTTTTTCACCATTTTTGAGAAAACTGAGATATTTTTCTCCTGCCTCCAACAGACTGTGGAAATGTTCTTCGGCACGGGAAAAATTACCGGATTGTAAATGTTGTTTGATCAGTCCCGAAAGTAAGGAAAGTTTTTGATACATCTGTCTGTGCGGAATATAATCGCCGCCAGAGAGAAAAGCTTCGATGATACGAAGCATATATTCTTCGTATTCAATTTT
>JAFQEK010000151.1 GCA_017399025.1 Clostridia bacterium | reverse complement strand
TTATTCTCTATTGTTGTAAAAGCTTTGTCGCTTTCGGCGTGACCGTTCAGTATAGGTAAAATGATATGATAATCATTTTGAAGCACATTTGCTACATCCTCATAATTCCACCACGACAACCCACCGCCGTGTAGAAGAATAATTGTATCAAGACAATGCTTTCCATATTCTATATACTTCATTTTTACACTCACTTGTAAATTCTTATTTATCGATGAATTCATTATATCACAAACAGACCTCCAATTCAACCGCTTAATGTAAACGATTGTGAATAATTAAATAATCCTTCTACATAGCCAAATGCTTATCAGCCAAGCGTTTGGCTTTTTTTATTGCAGAAAGGATGATAACAGATGAAGTATGTTATCATAAAGCAAACTTCAATAGAGTGGTTTGGCAACAAGCACTACCAAAGTTTTTTTGCTACATAGGTTTCGTTGCAAGCATGATGTTTGAAAGACCGGAAGATAGCGGTCAAGCGTAACATCCATCATCGCCAAGAGGTTTAGTGTACCATCGCGAGAAAAGCCGTGCCTCCAAATCGGATATACATCCCGACAAAAGGCGCATTTTTCTATCGACCGGGGTGCATTTTTTGAATGATATTTTCTTTCGGCAAATAATGACGTTCGTTTTATCCTTCATTGACAAAATGAGCAAATTATGTTACACTAAATACGAAAGGCGTTGGTGATATGTATTCGTTTTTGCATGAACTTTTGAAAGATAAAAAAGGCGGAGAAATTTTTACGTTGTTTGGTTGGTGGCATTTCTTATACATTGTATTGATGTTAGCGGCAACCGTGACCATCTTGATTATACAAAAAAGAAAAAGTAACGAAATCAAAGAAAAAACGGTAAGATTTTTTATTGACCTTGCATTTGTTTTATACGTTGCGGACTTGTTTTTGATGCCGATTGCTTACGGCGAGATCGACATTGAAAAGCTTCCTTTTCACGCTTGTACCGCTATGTGCATTATGTGCTTTTTGAGTTACCGAGTGAAAATTCTTGAAAAATTTCGGATTTCATTCGTGTTACTTGGTCTTATTTCAAACATCGTATATCTTATCTATCCCGCGGGAGTGATGTGGCATGGGGTTCATCCTCTTTCGTATCGTGTTATTCAAACCTTGATTTTTCACAGCGTGATGAGTGTATACGGAATTTTGACATTGGCAAACGAACATCAAAATATTGAAATCAAAAAATGCTACCGTGAGCTTGTGGTAGTTTGCGCAATGACTGTATGGGCACTTATTGGAAATTATTCATATAACGGAAGTTCAGAGGGGTATTCACATTTCTTTAATTGGTTTTTTGTTGTCCGTGATCCGTTTTACGTAATTCCTGAAAATATTGCGCCATTTATCATGCCGCTTTTGAACATCTTTCTGTTTTTTGCCGTGGAAATGCTGATTCATTTGGTAATTTGGGCAAAAAATATACATCGCTTAAAGAAAATTGATTTTGAAAATTGACTTTTTGTTCGTTTTTATCTTGATTTTTAGCCTTTTCCCACAGTTGTTTTGTCTATATTTGGCATAAGAGAGCAAGAAAAATATTATCTGATTGCATAGATTTCGTTACAACTCCAGTAGAATACGGATATTTTTAATTTCCGGAAGCGCCTGCCTCGTGTGGAAAGATGTGTATTTAAATCATAGACTCACTGTTTTTTATCTAAAAAGCAATTTTATTATAAAAGTTGAAAAGTAATAGGCTTTACGGTATAATGGAACGAAACAAGGAGGTAAGGCGATTGTTTCCATCAACGCAGCAAAGGGGAACAAATAATGATTTTTACAATCGTTTAATGAATATTACTCATTTGAGCAGTTTATTTGGGAATGTGCTATTTATCTGTATGAAACCAACAAGAAGTTTGTAAAAAATATGGAAAAATAGTAATAAGAGTGTTTACTAAAGCTCCGTTAGAATATTACTTGGAAGAATAAAAAATTACATAGAATTTGTTTTGGAATGGCATTTTGCCGTGGAAAGGTGATATGAAAATGGAAATTTACAAAGATAAAATTATCGATTATATAGCGGGAAAGACCGATCCCGAAACTTTTTACATATGGTTTGATTCCGACCAACACGTTTTAGATTGGTTGCAAAGCAGGATTCCTCAAAATAAAACCATTCGAGATGGAGTTGAAGTAAAAATAGATTATTTCTTAAAGAATCTCCCAAAATCAAAGCAAGAAGAAGTATATGCGGCTTATCAAAGCTTATGTGAAACTGTAGATGTTGATCGAGCAAAGAAGCTTGTTGATTTACTGGATGAGTTGGATGTACGAACAGTGCAGTTTACAGATTTTATGAACCTTTTGTTATACAATTTTAAAAGCGTGTTGGATAATCCAAGCAAATACAAATCTTCGTATGTGCAAGATATGTGTGAAGCTGTAAAAGAATTTTTTGAAAAGGAATATACTACCGTTCAAGAAATTCCCTACAATGTAAAGACAGTATATTCCTATAATAAAACTCGTAGCAAACTGTGGACATACGTCAATATTCAATCTTGGCTATACAATCTTATGACCGAAATTTATCCGAATGAGGCTATCGAGAAGGATGAATCTCTTTACGAAAAAGCTTCGTTTATAAGGGGTGTTTGTCCGGAATATATTGAGGGTCCTGAAATTGACAAAGCAGGTATCATTGATGCTATTATGGAACAAGTTCCTGAATCTTTGCCGAAAGGAAACCGGAAGAAGCAAATAAAAGAACTTATCAAAAAAGAATTTCATATTGAGGGACAAAAATATCCTCGATGGATTCAAGGCGGAGAATGGCCGGTTTCAAAAAGCGGAAAACCTATGCGCTTTATAGAGCAAAAACGAAAAAAGGGGAAGGAATATAAGGATATGCTTTACACACAGTTTTTCTTTGAGGATGCGGAAACAGGAGAGATTCGTGTGATTGACCAATTTACTTAATATACAGATCTCGTTATAGGTATGATGAAAGAAGAACTTAATATGTTTGAAAAAGATCATGAAAATAAAGATTATTCCAATCGATTGGGTTTGAATTTGAAAATAACTCTGATATTCTCGGTAGTGCTGATTTTATTATGCGCATTCATCTTTATTTATAATTATAAAAATGTATATAATCAAAATACGAACGGCGGATATTTTTCAGGAAGCGACGGCGTAATTTTTAAGTACATATTATTAGCTTTTTTTGCTCTTTTGGCATCAGTTATATTGAAAATAATATGGAAAAGCAGGGTATTCATTTTGCTCTTTATCGTTATATCCATTGGGTTGCCTGTTTTATGCTATAATGTCAATTATCACAGCTTCAAAAAAGATGCGATGCTGTATCCTTTGGTAAGCGAAGGCGGTGCTTTGCATTTTATTACGATACATGATTTTAATTTTGATGGTGTGAATGACGGATATGATTATACGGGAAATGACATAAGAGAGCTTTCGGGTACCGTGTACGGTGAGGATTCCAATGATTTTATTTCAGATTTAAATTATACGATTGTTGGCAATGGCGGTAATTTAGATTATTCTTATTGTCAATATTTTAACGGAACCATAAAAATATCTATGCATAAATCAAGAGTTACCTATGATGATATCAAAATAACGCTTACGCTGAAAAATTCCTCGGATGCCGAAAATGTTTCGTTGTATTTGTTTGGTTCGGAATTGAAAACCACACGGGAAAGCCATAATGCCGTTTCGGTGGTTTTTGATGCCGATGTGTGTGCCGAATGGCAGAAAAACTCAATGGAAGAATTGATTTTTGTACCGATCCAATGTGTTCTGAATGCTGCTACATAACAATGGATGGTGTCAACGGAGATTTTGTTAGATTTCTCCATTTTTACTTTTTGGATTTGCTGGTTGGGTTGAATCGGAGAAACGGTTGAAATATTTGAAAAATAAAAATATGGAGTACAGTTGATAAGCTGCAAAGGAGAACGGGAATTGATAATAGAGATTGAATCTGTTTACGGTGATATGTTATTGCATGGGAATTTTATGGAGGAAACAGAACTGCGTGCCAAAGTAAACGAATTATTGACTTTGGTACGTGAGAAAGAATTTGTTTCTGCTTTCTGTATGCGATTCGGTTATGAAATATTATCGGTTGATTCTGATGTGAAGGCGGACTATAGGATAGATTTAGATACACATTGGATTTATAAGCCGAAATAGGGAAAGATAGGAATGAAAAAATCATTATTACAGAAACCGATCAAAAAGATTCTTTTTGAGTATGGTTTCAAACATATCAAAAACGAGAGTTATGCAATGGATGCGGGAGACGGCAAAACGAAAATTATACTGAAAATCCCCAATGGAAAAAACGGAAAAGGGTTTGTACTTGGTGCGCAATTTTCGGATTTTGGAATGTTCGACGGTTTGATTACACACGCAACGATGCGTCAGTTTGATTATGCCTACGAGCTCGCTTATGCAGGATCGTACGAATATACGGAGGGACAAATCGACGAGGTCGTCTACCGTTTGCTAAACGATTATAAAATGTATATTTCTGATGGAATTTCAGAAATAAAAAAACATCTCGACACATGGACATTTGGCGATTTATCTGATATGGAAAGAGATTCCATATTGAGATATTTTGGACTTCCCGGAATTGATCCATACTCTTTGGAGTATCAAAACGAAGTTGCCGACAGACTGTCAAGCGGAGGCTCTCAGTATATTACGCTATCGGAATATCTTGAACACAAGAATTTTTATGATGGTTATCAAAAATGGGATGCGCAAATTCACATAGATGAAAAAAATGGTCAAGTCGCAATTCATTTTCCCACACAGCGAAAATGGTATCAACAATAAAAAGGAGCAAGTTGCCTCTCCCGGTTTGCCGTATCACAGTTTGTTCTGACTTGGTGCTTAACTTGACAGCGGAGTCAATTTGCGCAATTTCCTATAGAATAAAAAATATTGTCATACCAATTTTATTATAAAAGGGAAGCAAGAACTTAATCGTTTGAACAGGAATGGAGAATGAAACAATGAAAAACGATATCATTGTAAAGAGCAATTGTCCGAAATCCGCTTCGGCAGAAGAAAAATTAAGGGATATTGGTGTGAACTTTGCAGAATGTTTGGAAGAGATATCGGTTTCTGTCAGCTTTTTTCGTCTCAATATGAAAAATTATTTGACAAAAATGGTTTGAAAATGATATTTTATCTTGCATTTTTGTTAAATATATTATATACTGTATAAGATTGACATAATGTTGTAACAAGGAGATTTTACAGATGGTAGCATATGAAGGAAACGAAAAATATATTTTCGTCAGTTACGCGCATAAGGATAGCGAGGCTGTGATTTCCATTATAGGAAATCTTCACAATGCAGGTTTCCGCCTATGGTATGATTTGGGTATTGAAGCGGGAACGGAATGGCCCGCTTACATAGAAGAGCATCTCGACAAAAGCGAAGTGGTTATGGTATTCATATCGAGAAACTCGATTGAGTCCATCAATTGCCGCAATGAGATCAACTACGCTTTGTTGAAGAAAAAAGAAATGCTCGTTGTATATCTTGAGGATGCGGAACTGAAATACGGTCTCGGTCTTCAATTGAACTCTATGCAATCCATGTATAGAAGCAGACATTCTTCCATGAAGACATTTATGGAACAGCTTGAGAAATCCAAAATTTTGCAGAGTTGCAGGGGACATGCGGGCGATACATCGGAATTTTCGTCTCAGGGTATCGATGATGATTTCGCGAGCGATTTCACGGGTGGATTGGATGTCATTTCGACAGAAACAGCAGGAGATCCTCACAAATTAAAAGAGGCTCGGAAAAACGGACCGTCTCTGATTTCCCGAATCGCAGTAAAAGGTGCAAAAACGCTTTCGGATTTATGGCCGGATACGCCGTATACACAGATTATTAATATTGATGAATATATGGCTGTGAGATTTCATTGCCAACTGGTTAAAGAGATTGGTGAAAATGCCAATAAATCCATAGGAATGCAAATATATGACAGTGAAGATTCCTTGGTGTTTGAAGATATTTCAGATTTGCATTTTTCAACGGGACACGATAGATTTTCGCTTGGCTGGACGATTCGATCCGAAAACGGAATTCCTGCCGCTCCGGGTAAATATACGGTATTGATCTGGATGGAAAATTCCAGAGTTACCGAATATACTTTCCATTTGGTTTCTTCGCAGACTTCCTCAGTATCGAATACTCAGAATACGCCGAAAGGGTTCCCTGAACAATCTCCGATTGCGAACCATGCGGCGCTCAAAGCAGAAAAAGAAGATATTATGAAAAAACTGGCATATCCAAAACTGACATGGATGGGCATATTTTCGATCTTGTTATTCTATGTTTCCGTGATTGGTCTTTCTTTTATCGGTGACGGCGGCGGTTTTTGTTTGATTATTTTTGGTATTCCGTTTTTGATTGTATTCCGCAAATTTTATAAAAATACGAAGCAGTTCGTTGTATCAAACGGATTATTGGCGTTTTTATTGGTGTCGATCGGAGGAGGATATTATACCATATTTCTGATCATTATGAACATTGTGAACGGCAAAGACAAGAAGCGAAATAAACAAAGACTCAAGGAACTCGAGCAATACGGCGTATAACGGCATTTTTGGCTTGTACGATGGTGTGTATACGTTTCATAGAAACAAAAAGAAGAATTTGACCGATGGGTTCAAATTCTTCTTTTTTGACAGGATTCTTTACAGTGAAAAATATTTTGATATAATATGGGAGAGAAAATACCTGTCGAAAAGTTTGATTTCGGCAGATAAGACTTGATATAATATAAGAAGGAAATCGAAAATGAAAATCAATGAAACATTGGATTGGATTCTTGACAATGATGATCAAAGTATTGATCATGATGAAAAATGTCGTTTGAATATAGAGTTTGTTCATGCTCTCGGATTGAAATGCGATTGTGTGGGATGGAGCAAATTGGATTTGCAAAGTCCAAGAGCAGACGAAATACTTTTTGCCATCGATTCGTTTTGCAAGGAAAATGGATGGAAAGCACGGGGCATATATACAAGGACATACGAAGATTTCATAAGCGATTGGTATGAGCTTGTTTTTACATGTTTTAAGGATAATGCGTTTTGTGGCTGTGAAGAAGTCGAAAGCGAGCAGGGAAAAAAAGTTCCGATATTCAATCTTCGCGCATATCACGAACTCCGTCCTTCTCCCAAATGGTGGTATGAACCTATTCTTGTGCCGGAGCGTTTCAGGGATGCATGCATTCGTCATAATATTACAGACGTTGATTTCTGTTGGGCAAAAGATAAGGGTAAATATAAAGCGGAGCAATATTTTCATTTATATTGCAATCAACAAATTTCCGCCATTGCGACAGGCAGAGAAATGGATGACGGCGATAGAAAAAAGATAGCGGACTCGGGAGGATATTTTCCCAAAATCGCGGGTATTTTCTATAAAATACAGCAAATTCATTTGCAGGATTGTTATCTTGAATCGGATATACCGAATGGCAGGATTGCCCATGCTTATACTCCGAAAACGTTTTCCTATTGCGGAAGGAACAAATTTCTGATTCATAAAAGCTTTGCTGAAATTTTACTCAAAGAAAAAGCAATATTTCCAAGCGATCTTCGTCCCGCTATGATCGTAAAAGAAGTTCCGGGCGGTTATACTTTGGAGAAAACAGAGAAACAAGATCGTCCTGTAACTGCTTATTTGAAGCAAAGCATTTCGGAATATGAAGAATTGAAAAACACGGAACGTCCGTTGCGAACGATATCCGAAAAAGAGGCGTTAAAACTGTTCAGAAGCGCAAAAAAAGAACGGAGAGAAGATTTTCGGAAGGCTTTACCGAAAATCAGAGCTTCCGAACTTGCGGAAACGGAGTATGCGCCTGTTTTGCCGTATTATCTGATTGCTGACGGAGGGCATTTTTCGGATGAATACGAATTTCTGGCTTACCGATATGCAATGGAAGAAAATGTATCGTTTGCGGAAGAATTGTGCGCGGAAGAGCTGCTTGAGGAAAAGCCGAATGGCGTAGTTTTTGCAAAATGTCCCGACGGTGATAGAATTTTACTGTGTGTGGATGGAAAAGTTTTGCGTTTCAGCCATGAAGAGCCTGTTGCAACGGAAGAATGGGAAAGCTTGGCTCAATTCGTTGTGGATGCAATCCACGAATAACTGTTTTGTTTGATTCAAAAAGAGTTCTCCGCTTTACAAATGAAACCCATTCTGTTACAATATAGACAGTCAGATGCATATCTGTTGGGAGCGCAATTGCGTTGAACAATACCGTTAATTCAGAGTCTGTTTATGAGAAGCTTATTGATTGTATAATGAGAGGAGGCGATTGTTTTGAATTCCACTGCCGGAACATACAGATCAGACAGCAAAATCGAAAAGATGATAACGGACAAATCTTTTTCTTATTCCCAGCCCTGGTTTTATAACCATCCTTTTGCATTGCGATGCGAGCTTGGAATCGGAGATTCGAACCGCGTATATCTGAAAAACGCAAAACAGCGGGCAAATGCAATTTTTGATATTCTTTTCTCCAAACATCCCGATGCTGTCTTTTTTGATTTTTGGGTGGATGATTATTCTTTATGGGATGATATACACGTGAAAAGACAGTTGAATGTTCTGAAAAAAGAACTTTGCTTTCTTACGAAACATTTTAAAAAATATGATCATGCGGTGATTTCGGGACTTCCGTTTAACGAAGATGATGTGGAGATTAGCGTGAGAAGAAACAGAGTTATCTGTTATACTGATGAAAAATATCCTTATAGAAAAAGAATGTTGGAAAATTTTTCATGGCATGAACGAAAGGTTCATTTCGTTTCTTTTGAAAATGAGTGTATTCTGAGCGTTTATGATGACAGAGGCTGCGATATTGTTTTTGCCGATAAGAATAAAATGCGGGAATTTTATCCTGAACTGAAACCGTATTTTCTTCCTTATGATATGGAAGAAATGGAAAAAAGAATCGGTGAATAGATTTTGAAAGGATATGTGATTTTATGAAAAAAACATTTAAGAACTTGTTGATTTCCATGCTTTGTTTAGGATGCCTCTTGTCCCTTGCTTCGTGCAGCGGAGGCATCAAAGGCGATGAAGCAAAAGCATTTATCCGTGATTTTTTCGATGCGGTTGTTGCGGAGGATTACAGTAAGGCGGAAACATTCCTTCATCCCGAGCGCCCCGCCGATCTGGAAAAGTTTTTTCTGAATATTGAGGACCTTGAAAATCTTGATTTTCAAGCGGGAATTACCATTGAAAGATATACAGGTGTTTCTGTTTCGTATTATGACAGCACAGTGGATGGTTCGACTTATGAGTTGACAATGCGGACAAAGGTAGGAGAAGAAACTGTAAAATTTACGATTGAAATTGTAAAAAATGAAAACGGATACGGCATTTATAATCTTGATGTGGATACATAATGTCTATGGCAAGAGGTTTGAAATGGGATATACAACAGATCAACTTATGGAGATATATTTTCAGGAAAAGGATATATTTCAAAGGAATCAAATTTTAACGTATCTGCTTTGCCATATGCCTGCTGATGCGAAAATGTTTTTTCTCAAAGCTTTCAAAAAAGAAAGATATCTGGATATGAAACTGCGTGCAGTCAGAGGATACGCGGTCTATGCCACGGAATGTGAAGTGGATGTTTTGATGAAAAAACTTCTTGAATTATTAAAAAAACGTTCCGGCAGTACATCTTATAATTATTCGGAATTTGAATCGATGCGTTCTGTTTTTTTAATGCCGTATTTGTTACAGCGCTACAATTATGAATGTTTTCATGTGTTTCATGATCAATTGGAGAAACAATACAATGCTATGCCGGATTGTTTTAAGAATATTTTTTCTCTTGATGAATACGGACAAATGTATCATATACGGGATTCGGAAGAAGTAAAACAATCTTGGAATCAATTTTGGCATGATCGGGAAAAATGAACCGGAGACTTATTTATAATAACGTGAGTTTGATGAAGAATAGAACGGTAAAGTACAATACCGCATCCGTCTAGCCTTCCCCTGTGCTTTTACAGAGAATCTGTATATTCTCAGTGTATGGGGAAGGTGAAGAGGCAAGTATCGCAAACAATCGCTGATCTTTTTATCGAACTCGCGCCAGAATAAAATTACCCTTGTTGGATATTTGAAAAATCCGGCGGGTTTTGTCATTTTAACCGGAAGCAATCAATGCCCGTTTTTACTGAAAATTGATGAATTTTTCAAAAAATCGAAAAAATCTCTTTACACAGGATGTCCTGATGTGATATACTAAATAAGTTATAATACTTTTTGTCAAAAGATTTTGACTTTTTGAAAAGGAGCCGATCTATGATGTTCAAAGCAAAATTGAATTTTAAATTTTATCTTGTCGCACTTGTCTTACTCGGATTTACCGCGCTGGGATGGTACGGAATTTATTTTTTACATACGCATGAAATTCTGATGGAAAACGGTGTACCGCTGGAGGCAACTACGCGAATCGTGTTTACGGTTTTGGGAATCCTGATCGTCTTATCCTGGACACTTTCTCTTCTGACGGTTATCGGCATTGCGCTCAGAGGATATGGGTTTTATATGGATGAAAGCGGTATTCATAATACAGCGACTGCCGTAGTTTTTCTTTCGTTCATTTTTGTGGTTCCTATCAAGGAAATTCCATATTCTGCCGTGATCAAAACCATGGAGCATCGCGGTATTGTAACCTTGATGCTGGATAAATCAAAGCTGAGAATGAGTTCTTTTCTGAATATGTTTGCGCAACAGGAATACCACTTTTTCCATACTTTTGTAAAATCAAGTGCGGAAGACGTCCAGAATGCTTATCACCATTTTTCGACAAAAAGATAACAACATCAAAAATATTTTGAAAGGACTTTTGATATGGCAAAATTTTTTAATAAAGTACCTGCACAAGCATTTTCGCCCAGACAGAATTTGCTTTCCCAATATCAGGCGGGAAGAGGTAATTTATTGTTGGTTGTAATTTTCACACTGATCAATGTGATTCTGATTTGCTTCGGTCAAGATATGTATTTCCTCTTTTCCGCAACGCTTCCTTATGTAATCGCTGTGTTTGGTGCGATTTTCTGCGGTATGATGCCTGATGAATATTATGACGACCCTGAAGCATATCGTCAGATTTTTGATTCCTCAAAAATTTATATTTTTGCTGCGGTTGCGGTAGCAATCATTGCTCTGTATTTTATTTGTTTTTTGTTTTCGGGTAAACGCGCGGGCTTTTTGATTGCAGCAATGGTTATGTTTTCTTTGGATACTTTATTTATGCTCTTCTTTTACGGTTTTTCCATGCTTGTGGATATCCTGTTCCATGCTTGGGTATTATTCTATTTGATCAAGGGTGTTTATGCACATTATAAATTGAAACAAATGCCCGAAGATTTTCCGTCGGCTCCGCCGGTCATGGATGAAAACGGTGAAGCGTGCGAAGAATCCACAGCGTATGAACAGAGCGCTGCTGCGATGGATTACGAATGTGAGAATAATAATACAGACAGTATCGGCACAGAGCAAAAAGATTAAAATATTTCTGAAAACCTTCTTTCAAAGAGAGGGTTTTTCTTTTTTTGAGTAAAACGATTTTTCAGAAATAGATTGATTTTTTACTCTGTTTTCGTTATACTATATTTGCCAAATTTTGAAAGGAGGACGGAAACAATGAAAATGTTTTCATGCCATGACAGTCCGATTCGAGTGTTCGGTCTGATGAATTTTTATAAAAACGGAAGCCTTATGCGGCTTCCCGAGGAAATGATGGAAAAAATGCCTCAGCTCCGTCAGTTCGGAAGCAGAAGCACGGGAGGCAGGGTTTGTTTTCGTACCGATACGAAAAATCTTTACATAAAACTTGTATCCAAAACATTTATCCGTGATTCTTTTGCCACGCAGGTTGCCTCTTCGGGGATGGATATCTACACGGGCGACCGGACGGAAGGGATTTTTCTCGGAAGTGTTTTCCCGACGGGATTTCGTGGAACAGATCCTTTGGTTTCGGAAAAAACGTTTGTATTGCAGGGAGAAATGACGGATATCACGATGTATATGCCGAAAAATGAGATTCTTGATCATATTGAAATCGGCATTGACGACGGCACTGCAATTGAAGCGCCCACGCCTTATGAAAATGAAAACCCCGTTATTTTTTACGGATCTTCCATTACGGAAGGCGGCTGTGCGGGACGTGTGGGCAATACCTATAATGCCGCGCTTTCCCGTCAGCTCAATATGGATTATATTAATTTCGGCTTTTCGGGAAGCGCAAAGGGAGAGCCTGAAATGGCGGAATTCATTGCAAGTATTCCCATGAGTATTTTCGTTATGGATTATGATTACAATGCGCCCGATGCAGAATATCTTGCCAATACGCACGAAAATTTTTTCAAAATCATCCGTGAGAAAAATCCGAATTTGCCAATTGTTATGCTCTCTAATCCCAATTACCGAATCAAACGTGAGGATTCCGAAAAGCGTCTTGCTGTTATCCGCAAAACTTATGAAAATGCCGTTGCAAAGGGAGATCGGAACGCATATCTGGTCAGCGGTGAAAATTTCTATACCGAAAGCGATCCTTACGCTTGCACGGTCGATGGTATTCATCCCAATGATTGCGGTTTTTACCATATGACCAAAGAAGTACGTAAAACCTTGGAGCCGATATTCCGTTCTGTTTGCCGGAAATTTTGAGGGTTTATAATATCTATAAGGGGATGGGGCGTATGTTGAAAGAAGAACTCAAAAAAAGAAATCTTCCCTCGTTGCAAACACGGGAAGAAATGATGGAGATTTTGCAAAGAGAAGTATATGGATATCTGCCTCAGATGAAATATTCTATTTCCGTCAGTCAACCGCAAACGAAAGAGAATCGCTTTGCCTGTGGTTCGGTTGAGCATTCCTATGTGAATCTGACGGTTTCGCTTGAAACGGGAAAACATACCTTCCGTGTAGATCGTCTGTTGCATAATGACGGCAGAAAAAGACCCTTGGTTCTTTTGAACAATTTTCATCCGATGGGAAGTACACCTTATTTCCCGATGGAAGAGCTTTCGGAAGCCGATATTGATTTCCTGGTTTTTTGCTATCGGGATATTGCATCCGATGATGGAGATTTTTCTTCAGGTCTTGCAAAACTGCTTTTGCCCGAAGGACAAAAAACAAACGAAACCTGCGGAAAAATCGGAATTTGGGCATGGGCAGCCATGCGCGTTTTGGATTACGGTTTGACTTTGGAGGGTACGGAGGCAAATAATGTTGCCATCGCGGGGCATTCCCGTTTGGGAAAAACGGCGCTGTATACAGCAATGATGGATGAACGCTTCCGTTTTGTATTTTCCAATGCCGCAGGCTGTGCGGGAGATTCTCTTGCGCATGGAAACAGCGGACTCGGCAGAGAAAAACGGACATCGGAGTTGGGAGAATTGATTTGCGATATCGTTAAAAATTTCCCGTATTGGTTCTGTAAAAATTATGCAAAATATGCCGAAACCAATATTGCGGAAACCTTTGACCAGCATTTTCTGCTTGCCACGCTTGCGCCCCGGTATGTTATGGTTGGTTCTTGCGATCTTGATGCATGGGCAGATCCGAAATCTCAGCAGTTGTGTGCTTTGGCGGCAGGAAAGGCTTGGGAAAATGTGGGACTTCCGGGCTTGATCGGTCCGGACCGGTATCTGAATGCCGGTGAAGCACTTACGGATGGTAATGTCGGTTATTTTCTCATTCATTCCAAGCATTTTCTTTCTCGCCATGGTTGGAAATATTTTTTGGAATTTATTGAAAAACATAAAATCTGACTGAAAAATGAGGAGAATACAGAAAATCGCTTTTTCAAATGTACATAAAAGCTATGAAATCAATGCCAAGAATATAAATTGCCGTTTTGCAAAAAAATAAGATTCAAAAAATGAATTTATTCTAAATAAATTTATCGAAAAATGTTGTGTTTTTTTCAATTGTATGGTATGATAGAAGTAATGAAATAAAATAGGGAAGATATGATTTTCATTTTGTTCTCTGTTTTTAATTAAAAAAGCAAATCAAAATAAGAAGGGATGAAATCATCATGGCTGAAACAGTAATCAAAAAAACAGCCGAGCTTCGCACTCTCTTGAAAGAAGGTCAGACTGCTGAGCAGAAAGCGCTCGCAAAAGAGGGCCGTCTTTGTGCAAGAGACCGTATGGCATTGATTTTTGACGAGGGAACCTTCGTTGAAGTCGGCGCATATATCGGTCGTAAGAGAACTGAGCTCGACAAAGACACCGATGACAGCTTTGAACCTGTAATTACAGGTTACGGTGCTGTAAACGGAACCTTGGTTTACGCATTTTCTCAGGACTTTTCCCGTTTGCACGGCGCACTCGGCGAAATGCATGCAAAGAAGATCGTGAACATTCTTGCAATGGCAAACAGAAACGGTGCACCCGTGATCGGTGTGTTTGACAGTGCAGGTGCAAAAATTCTGGAAGGCGTGGATGCGCTTGCCGGTTATGCGAGCATCATGAATGCGTTGGAAACCACAGACTCTCCGAAAATTGCAGTTGTTTCCGGTATTTGCGGCGGCGCAACTTCCGTTCTCGCGGAAATGTTCGATATCGTTGTCGGCGCAAAGAAAACGGGTAAACTCTATGCGGGTCTTTCCGGTAAACTCGACGATGCCATCTCTGCGGATCCTTCCCAGATCGACATCGTTTGTGCGGATGATACCGCTGCTGTTACCAAAGCGCGCGACCTTGTAAAATATTTTGCGGGTGTTGATGTTTGCGCAGACGATATCAACCGCATTCTTGATATCGACGATATTCTTGCGAATGAAAAATATGATATTCATGATATTATCAACGCAACCTTCGATGCAGGTTCTTTCACGGAGCTTTGCGGTGAAAATGCAAAGAGCATGGTTACCGGACTTGCAACCATGAACGGTGCTCCTGTTGTTGTTATTGCAAACAATCCTTCCTATAAAGACGGATTCCTCTGCACGGGTGCTGCAAAGAAGGCGATCTTTGCATTGGAAACTGCAGACATTGCGGAACTTCCCGTTGTTACGCTCGTTGACGGAAACGGTATTGGAGACAGCAAGAACTTTGAAGAAAAAGGCTTCTCACGTATTCTTGCAAGACTTGCTTCCGAATATGCAAAGCGTACCTATTTTGACAGGCCCACCATTACTGTTACCTTGGGTGATTCTTTCGGAACCGCGTATACTGTTATGGGTTCCAAGGCTTTGACCGGCGGTGTTGCGCTTGCTCTTGACAGAGCAAGAATTTCCGCAATGAATCCCGACAGCGCAATTGCGTTCTTGGGTGAAGTAAAGGACGAATCCAAACATAAAGAAGAAGCAAAGAACTGGGCTGACCGTTACGCTTCTCCTCTGGAAGCCGCAAAGAGCGGTCATATCGACGATATTATCGATTCCGCAGAGCTTCGTCAGAGAATCGGTGCGGCACTCGCAATGCTCCTTTGATCAAAGGAGGTTTCAGTATGAATATTATGCTTCTTGCCGGAGAGCCTCAGATCACGCCTGAGTCCTCGATTTTTGACCGTCTGACTCTCGGCGGTTCCACACTACTGATCGGCATGTTGATTGTTTTTTCGGTTTTGGGCATCATCTTTATTGCGCTTCAGATCATGCGCGCAGTATTCACAAAGCAAGCCATTCAGGCAAAAAAAGCAAGAAAAGCCGAAGCAGCTGCACAGAAATCTGCTGTACAGGCAGAGGAAGCAGCACCTGCTCCTGTTGTTGAAGCGCCTGCCGATGACAGCGAAATCGTTGCCGCAATCGTTGCCGCTATTTCCGCATACACGGGTAAGGCTCCCGAAGGCTTCCGTGTCGTTTCTTTCAAAAAAAGAAGATAAATTATATGATTATTGGAGGAAAATATTATCATGAAAAGATATAATGTAACCGTAAACGGTGTTGTTTACGATGTTGTTGTTGAAGAAGTTGCAGGCGGTGCGGCTCCCACGCCCGTAGCGGCTCCTGCACCCGTAGCAGTACCCGCACCTGCACCCGTAGCAAAAAATGTTCCTGCGGCAAAACCCGCAGCACCCGCAGGCAATGCGAAATGCTCCGTTTCCGCTCCTATGCCCGGTAACATTCTTGCCGTTAACGTTAAGGTTGGGGATAAAGTGGAAAAAGGCGCAGTTCTCTGCATTCTGGAAGCAATGAAAATGGAAAATGAAGTTATGGCTCCCGAAGCCGGAACCGTTTCTTCCGTTGCGGTTTCCAAGGGCTCCACTGTTCAGGCAGGCGAAGTTCTTGTAACTCTTGCATAATTCCGTATTTTTCGGAAAGGAACCATTATGCTTGAATCCATGTTAACTCTTTGGGAAAGCACAGGTATTGCGAAATTGTTCGGAGGACCTGTCGATGTCTGGGTGAAAACACTCTTGATGTATGTAATTGTCGGCGTGCTTGTTTATCTTGCGATCAAAAAGCAATTTGAACCGCTTTTGCTTTTGCCGATTGCAATCGGTATGTTTCTGACGAATCTGCCCGGTGCAGAGCTTTTCCATATGGACCTTTTCATTAACGAAAAAAATGAGATTCTCATTCAGAAGGTCTTTGAAGAAGGCGGTTTGATTGATATTCTCTATCTCGGCGTTAAATTCGGTGTATATCCTTCGCTTATTTTTATCGGTATCGGTGCAATGACGGATTTCAGCCCCCTCATTTCCAATCCGAAAAGTATTTTCCTTGGCGGTGCAGCGCAGCTGGGCGTATTCGCTGCTTTTGCGGGTGCGTTGCTCCTCGGCGCGATTCCCGGTATCGATTTCAATGAAATGGAAGCTGCAGCGATCGGTATTATCGGCGGTGCGGACGGTCCGACTGCCATCAATACCACCAAAGAGCTTGCGCCTCAGTTGCTCGGCGCGATTGCGATTGCCGCTTATTCCTATATGGCGCTGATTCCTCTGATTCAGCCGCCGTTCATGAAGCTTTTGACCACGAAAGAAGAACGTAAAATCAAAATGGAAGCACTCGGCACGGTTTCCAAACTGGAAAAAGTGCTTTTCCCCTTGATCGTTCTCTTCATCGTAGCAATCATTCTTCCCGAAGCGACGCAGCTCGTCGGCTGTCTGATGTTCGGTAACCTGCTCAATGTTTGTGGCGTTACGGACAGACTTTCCCAGACAGCGCAGAACGGTCTGATCAACGTCGTTACCATATTCCTCGGTATTTCCGTTGGTGCAACCGCGACAGCGGAATCCTTCCTTGATCTGAAAACGATATTCATTATTGTTCTCGGTCTGACGGCATTTGTGCTTTCCACCATCGGCGGTTTGCTCGGTGGCAAGCTCATGTGCAAGCTGACAAAAGGTAAAATCAATCCACTTATCGGTTCTGCGGGCGTTTCCGCCGTTCCGATGGCAGCCCGAGTGGCGCAGAAGGTTGGACAGAAGGAAGATCCTTCCAACTTCCTCCTCATGCACGCAATGGGTCCCAATGTTGCCGGCGTTATCGGTTCGGCAATCTGTGCGGGTGTATTCCTCGCGCTCTTTAACTAATTACGAAAGAAAGGGAGGCCAAAAATCCTATGGCAAAAGTAAAAATTTGTGAGACTGTCCTCCGCGACTCTCACCAGTCCCTTATCGCAACGAGAATGACAACGGAGGAAATGCTCCCCATTCTCGAACAGATGGATAAAATCGGTTATCACGCTTTGGAAGCATGGGGCGGCGCAACCTTTGACTCCTGCCTTCGCTTCCTGGATGAAGATCCCTGGGACAGACTTCGCAAAATCAGAGATAAGGTAAAAAATACCAAACTCCAGATGCTTTTCAGAGGACAGAACATTCTCGGTTACCGTCATTATTCTGATGATGTCGTTGAATATTTTGTTCAGAAATCTATCGCAAACGGTATTGATATTCTTCGTATTTTCGATGCGCTCAACGATGCGCGCAATCTCAAAACCGCAATCAATGCAACCAAGAAAGAGGGCGGTCATGTTCAGGCTGCAATCTGCTATACGACCAGCCCCGTTCACACCAACGAAAGCTTTGCGAAATTCGCAAAGCAGCTTGAAGAAATGGGTGCGGACTCCATTTGTATCAAAGATATGGCAGGTCTTCTCAAACCCTACGATGCTTACGAGCTCGTTAAGCTGATTAAGGAAGAAACCAGCGTTCCCGTTCAGCTCCATACACACTACACCTCCGGTCTGGCTTCCATGACGATCCTCAAAGCGATCGAAGCAGGCGTGGATATTGTTGATACGGCAATGTCTCCCTTTGCGATGGGTACCAGCCAGCCGCCGACAGAGCCGCTTGTTGCAACGCTTGCAGGTACACAGTACGATACAGGTCTTGACCTTACAGAACTCGATAAAATCAGCAAGTATTTCATGCCTCTGCGTGAAAAATATCTTGCGAACGGTTTGCTCGATCCCAAGGTGTTGAAGGTTGACGTAAACGCGCTTTTGTATCAGGTTCCCGGTGGTATGCTTTCCAACCTCGTTTCTCAGCTCAAACAGGCAGGACAGTCCGATAAGCTTCTCGAAGTTCTTGAAGAGGTTCCGCGTGTTCGTGCCGATGCGGGTTATCCGCCTCTCGTAACACCTTCTTCTCAGATTGTCGGTACACAGGCTGTGTTCAACATCATCGGCGGAGAACGTTATAAGATGGTTACTAAAGAATTCAAGGGTGTTGTTCGCGGTGAATACGGCAAAACTCCCGTTGAAATTTCTCCCGAATTCCGCAAAAAAATCATCGGTAAGGAAAAACCGATCACTTCCCGTCCCGCAGATGCGATTGCTCCCGAATTGGATAAACTCCGCGAAGAAGTAAAGCCTTGGGCGATTCAGGATGAAGACGTTCTTTCTTACGCGCTCTTTGATCAGGTTGCCGTTAAATTCTTTGAAAGCAGAAAAGCAAAGATGTACGGCTTGGATGCAGAAAATTCTGATTCTGTAAATAAAGTTCATAACGTATGATAAATCGCAGGAAAGCGAAGTCGGAAGGCTTCGCTTTTCTGCTGAAAGGAATGGCAAAAGCCGTTTTGGAGGCGGTATTTTGCTTTTGTATAATAAATGACAGTTGAAACGTATCAAGAAATTTTCCATTATGTCTCATTCCCGGTTTTCGCTGCTTCCTCAAAATACAGAGTAGTTTATAAAAATCTGGCATGCGCAAAATATTTGCCTCAGATTTATCAAAGCAGAAGCATAAAAAATAAAATTTCTCCCGAATTTCCCAAGGAAAGCAGAAGTGTCCATATTTTAGGAGGCTTGTCATATTCGGTTGCGCTTGCCCTGCAGGATGGAGAAACCATGGTTTTTCTCTGCTTTTCGCGTTTTCAGCATGCGGATGGTATGGAGGTTGCCGATCAATTCCGTGAAACCTTTGGAGATGATCTCCTGAATTTTTTAATCGGATTCAAACGAAGACTCTTTTCGTCCGAATACTCCGATTTCAGAGCCCGTTTTTCGGATGAAAATTTATTGGCGTTTATGCGTGAGGAATTGATTTTCGAAAATCGGGAAATCTGTTCTCTTGTTACAGTTTTTGAACCTTTGTTCAACAGATTGCAGGGGGCGGTTGCTACCTTGGGATATCATATATCCGCAAAAATCGATCCGGCATTTCTGCAATATTTGTTTGTACGGGTTTCCGTTCATAATCTTTTGTTTTTGTTCGGAAAATTGGTCTATTTGATTATGAAATTTTCCAATACCAAACAAGTAGAGATTGAATTGTTTTCCGAAATTGCTTATTCCCGCCACACGGTGAGATTTATGACCGAAACAGCTTTAACGGAACTTCCGGAAACACAAGGAAATAAAATTGTACTCTTGGAAAAATTGATGCCCGAGTATGCGACAGAGATTGTGCTCTTGGATAAAATGGGTTTAATGAAAGATTCCGATTTTTCAATTTATATCGATGCGTTCGGAAGAATGGTTATCACGTACAGCATAGATTATTTTGAGCCGGAATGGAATGTTCTTCAAAGTGTGGACGTCAATGATATATCGTTCTTCGGTCATATTGAAAATATGATTCATGTGATCAAAGAAAAACTTACAGAAATGTGCGCATCTTGTTGATCATTTCTTCATGAAAAGAGAGAATATCTCCCGCCAGGCGTATATTATCAAGAGAGGCCCCGGCATCGTCGGCTTCACGGATTTTTTCCTTGTATTCGCTTACACCGGTAACGGCTCCTTCGATCACGAGTTCTGCGATTTTTGAGGCGGAACGGTCTGTCAGCATAGAGGCTTTGACTGAAATTTCGGAAGGCATTTTTTCAAAGACACCGGGTTCTTTTGCTTGTTGAGAAAGCAATTCCAGACGTTGATTCGCACGTCCGGCAAAGCCTTCACAGGTATCGATGGCGGCGGAAAGCAATTCTTTCAGATCGTCATTTTCCGTTTTTTCCAATAGGGCGGTCAGCAGATCCGAACGAAGAGAGATGCTTTTATAAATATCCTGCAAAAGCAGAATGTCAGGATTCTCTTTTTTCTTTTCCATAAAAATCTCCATTCTGCCGCTATGCAGCGGCTGTAAATCGGGTTGATTGAAATTCGCATTTGCGGTTTCCAAAGAAACCCGTTTCCAACAGCATTGCCGGTGAGCAGAAAATTTATACACTTTTTTTGAAAATACGGTTGTATTTATGAAAAAAATCCAAAATAAGTAAAAATATTTTTCGGAAAACTATTGTATATTTTGAATTTTTGCGTTAAAATATAGGTAGGTACGGAACATTGCTCATCACAATGCTTCTAAATCAAATTTATAACATACGGAGGATTATTCCCATGGTTAAAGTTGCTATTAATGGTTTCGGTCGTATCGGCCGTCTCGCATTCCGTCAGATGTTCGTTGCTGAAGGCTACGAAGTTGTTGCTATCAACGACCTCACCAGTCCCAAGATGCTCGCTCACCTTCTCAAATACGACACTGCTCAGGGTTCTTTCCTTGGCAAACTCGGCAACGAAGCTCACACTGTTGAATCTACCGAAGATTCCATCATCGTTGACGGCAAAGAAATCAAAATCTACGCTTGCAAAGATGCAAAAGAATGCCCCTGGGGCGCTCTCGATGTAGACGTTGTTCTCGAATGCACAGGTTTCTATACTTCCAAAGAAAAATCTATGGCTCACATCGAAGCAGGTGCTAAGAAAGTTGTTATTTCTGCTCCCGCAGGCAATGACCTTCCCACCATCGTTTACAACGTAAACAACGAAACCCTCTCCGCTGATGACAAGATCATCTCCGCTGCATCCTGCACCACCAACTGCCTTGCTCCCATGGCTAAGGCTCTTAACGATTACGCTCCCATCCAGAGCGGTATCATGACAACCGTACACGCTTACACCGGCGACCAGATGATTCTTGACGGTCCCCAGAGAAAAGGCGACCTCCGCCGTGCTCGCGCAGGTGCTCAGAACATCGTTCCCAACTCCACCGGCGCTGCTAAGGCTATCGGTCTTGTAATTCCCGAACTCAACGGCAAGCTCATCGGTTCTGCTCAGCGTGTTCCTACCTGCACAGGTTCCACAACCATTCTCATTGCAGTTGTTAAGGGTGCTAACATCACCAAAGACGGCATCAACGCTGCTATGAAGGCTGCTTCCAACGAATCCTTCGGTTACACCACTGAAGAACTCGTTTCTTCTGACGTTATCGGTATGACCTACGGTTCTCTCTTCGACGCAACTCAGACCATGGTTGCTAAGATCGACGACGACACCTACCAGGTACAGGTTGTTTCTTGGTACGACAACGAAAACTCCTACACATCTCAGATGGTACGTACTATCAAATACTTCGCAGAACTCAAATAATAAGTTTTATGATGTATTTGCAAAGCCAAGGTTAAGCCTTGGCTTTGTTTTTAAGCTGAAAACATATGATTTTGACGGGCGGTAACGCCGAGGTATGGGCGATTCCGTCTTTTGGTGAGGATGAATATGGAAAACAAAAAATTTGAAATTCAAACGGTCCGGTTTGAAAAAGCGCAACCGGTCTGGATTTTGGGAAGAGACAAGGAAATGAATCTCTGGATTTCTCTTCGCGCCGTGACAAAGGGTGCAAAGAAAACGGTTCTTCGGCTGACGGGCTCTTCCGCGTACGATGTTCGTGTGAACGGCAATTTCATTGCCTTCGGTCCTGCCAGATGTGCCCACGGTTTTTACAGAGTGGATGAACTTGATCTGACGGAAACGATTCGGGAGGCGGCGGTTGTTACGGTTAATATTGCCGGTTATAATGTCGATTCATTTTATCATTTGGACCAAAGCTCTTTTGTTTGTGCAGAATTGATTGAGGACGGAGAGGTTACTGCCGCAACGGGAGAAAACGGTTTTCTTTGCCGTGTTATGACAGAGCATGAGCAAAAAGCTCAACGCTATTCCGGACAACGAACATTTGTTGAGGTTTACCGTATGTCTCGCGCTGTTTCCATTTGGGAGAGCGCGCTTGAAATCAATGAAAAGCAATTTGCAATTGCAAGATTTGTGCCCACGGAAGAAAAAATTTTTATTCCACGCGGTTCGGAATACAATGTATACGATAAAATTTTGGCGGAAGCGATCATTTCCCGTTCGGAATTTCTTATGGAAGACTATCAGAGCAGGATTCGTTATCCTGCGTATATTGTTCCTCGCAATGGAAATTCGGGACCTTCCTTGAAATCTTATACGGCAGGAGAAATGGAAACCGATCTTTTCGTACAGGCGAGAAACATCGAAGTACATCGTTTAGAGAAAAAGAATGAGATTCCTACAACGCAAACGCTGCGGGAAGGAGAAGCGGTTACTTACCGTATGGAATACAATACAACGGGAAGGATTGCCTTTGACGTTGTTTGCGCCGAGGATACGGAGATTCTGGTTACGTTTGACGAATTTCTGGGCGAAAACGGTTTGATTCATTACCGCCGTATGTATACGGTCAATGCGGCAATGTGGAAGCTTCGCAAGGGAACCTATCATCTGTCTACCTTTGAACCCTATACGCTGGGTGTAATGACGCTTCATGTCCTGAAGGGAAAAGCGTTTATTTCGGATGTGGGCATGGTTTATTTCGGCGCTGCAAAGCCGAACAAGCAATATTGCGGAAAAGATGAAACCTTGCGCAAGATTTTTGATGCCGCAGTGGAAACCTATCGGCAGAATACCTTCACGATTTATATGGACTGCCCGTCCAGAGAACGCGCGGGCTGGCTTTGCGACAGCTTCTTTACCTCCCGTGTTGAAAAGGTTTTGACGGGACGAAGTGAAGTGGAACGCTGTTTTCTGGAGAATTTCTTTTTGCCGGAATCCTTTTATGCGATTCCCAAGGGTATGTTTCCCATGTGTTATCCCGCGGACCATTATAACGGTAATTTTATTCCCAACTGGGCAATGTGGCTTGTTCTGGAACTGGAAGAATATCTGGAAAGAACGGGCGACTGTGTGTTGGTTGAACATGCAAAAGAAAGAATCTACGCTCTGCTTGATTATTTCAAAGCGTTTGAAAACAAGGACGGACTGTTGGAAAAGCTTGAAAAATGGGTATTCGTTGAATGGTCAAAATGCAACGATCTGACACAGGATATCAATTTCCCGACCAATATGCTCTATGCGAAAACGCTTCGCGCAGCGGCAAATTTGTACGGTGATCCCTCTTTGATGCAAAAAGCGGATGCACTGAGAAAAACGATCAATGAGCAAGCCTTTACGGAAGAAGGATTTTATTGTGACAACGCCGTCTACGGTGAGGACGGAATGGCGCATCTTTCGGGAATTTATACGGAAACATGCCAATATTACGCATTTTTCTGCGATATTGCCTCTCCGGAGGAAAAACCTGAGCTTTGGCATAGAATGCTTCATGATTTCGGACCCGAACGCATAGTTCCGAATCAGTGGCCGAATTTTACACCCGAAGCAAAATGGAGAAGTATTTATCCCTCCAATGCCTTTATCGGTAACTATTTGCGTCTGGAATTGCTCTACCGTTACGGAGAGCATGACAAATTGATTGAAAATATCCGAGGCTTCTTTACCAAAATGGCAGATCTGACGGGAACGCTGTGGGAAAACGACTCCTCAACAGCAAGCTGTAATCACGGCTTTGCTTCCCATGTCATCTATTGGATGGATCATTTGGGTATGGTTTCCGAATAAATTAAAACTCCATATATTGAAAAGAGCAAACATGCAAGAATGAAAAAATCTTGTATGTTTGCTCTTTTTTGGTGTCAAATGTTGAGTATTTACTCGTGATTATAATAGAAATCAAGCGATTGAAAAGAATAGCCTTCTGCGCGTGCGAGATCAATAAAATCCCCAAGAATTTCTGCATTGGTATCGGAAACTGCGTGAAGCAGAATGACTGCGCCCGGATGTAAACGGGAAAGCAGGGTATCCAAGGCTTCCGCGGTGCTCTTTTGATTGTTGGGGTCCCAATCTGCGTAAGAAAGAGACCAGAAAACGGAATATTTCCCCATACTCGCGGCAAGTTCCAAAGCGTTTTCGGAATAAATGCCTTCTGGAAATCGGAAATAACGGCAATTATAACCGTATATGTTTTTCAGGTGCTGATCGACAGCAAAAATTTCTTCTGCCATTTCCGTTCTGGAAAGAGAGGGGAAAACGGGATGTGTTTTGCTGTGATTTCCGATGATATGCGCACCGTCTGCCATATTCTGAACGGTTTCGGGATTTTTTTCAAGAAAGGAAAGCGTGCAAAAGAATGCGGCGGAAACCTCTTTGTTTGCCAGAATATCCAATATTTTTTTGGTGTTTCCGTTGTATTCATATCCGCAATCAAAAGTGAGATAAAGAACCTTTTCTTCGGATTTTCGATCCCAGGCAAGCGCATGTATTTCAGGGAATCTGTCAAAATAATTTTGATTTTCCACGGAAACGGCATGAGGTTTTCCGTCTCTTGCAATTCCATAAGTAAAAGTTCGTTTTTCTTCGCAAAGTCCGCGGAGATTGAAAGGATCGGTAACGGAAAAGAAAGGCTGTACTTCTTCGGAATGTGTCTGAAATGAGGGATATGTCGAAATCGGAACGGCATTTTGTATTCCGCAAGAGGAAATGGAAAGGATGAAAACAAAAGCTGTCAAGAAAAAACAAGTTTTCTTTAACATTTTTATGCTCCTTATGGTAACTTCTGGATATTATTATAGCATGGTTGCAACGGATTGTAAAGCCGGAGATTTGTAAATTTTTTATGAATCCGTGTATTTTTTATTTTTTCGGCATATACTGTCTTGTTTGAGTGAAAACAGGAGAGGAGATTTCATGATGGATCATGCATTTACATTTGCTGTGATTGGCGGCGACCGCAGAAGCTTTTATGCGGCAGAGCGATTGGAGGAATACGGTTTTAAAACGAAACTTTTTGGATTGAAAGGCACGGAAATATACCTCCCTTATGAAAAAACGGAAGCAGATGCGGTTTTGCTTCCCGTTCCGTTTACCCGTGACGGTGTTCACATATTTGCACCCGAAAGCAGTGAGAAAATTTTGATTTCGGAGGTATTGGCTTCCGTTCCGGAACAGACTATGATTTTTGCGGGAGGTGTAAATGGTATTGCCGATCAAAGAATTTCGGATTATGCGAAGCGAGATGATTTTGCATGGATGAATGCCATACCGACAGCGGAAGGTGCGCTTTTGCTTGCTATGCAGAATGGAAGAATCACGGTTAAAGGAATGGCTGTTGCCGTAATCGGATTTGGCAGAGTTGCTTTTGCGGTTGCGAAGATTTTTGCTTCCATCGGTGCCGAAATCACGGTATTTGCAAGAAAGGAACAGGCAAGAACACAGGCGCATATACTTGGTTATACGGCGAAGCCGATTTCCGCGCTTGCAGACTGTGCGGATTCTTACCGATTGCTGATCAATACCGTTCCCGCAAAAATTTTTGACGGGAATATTTTAAAACGAATCGGAAAAGATGCATATATTATGGAGCTTGCTTCCGCACCTTTCGGGGTTGATTTTGAGGAAGCGGCATCGTTGGGTGTTCATACGGTATCGGCATCGGGACTTCCCGGTAAATATTTTCCCGAAACGGCAGGATATGCCGTAGCTGAAACAGTCAGAAATATTTTGCGGGAAAAACAGATTTTATTTTGAAGAAAGGTTAAAAATTATGATAGGATATTGTTTTTGCGGCTCTTTTTGTACGGTTGGAAAATCTGTGAGTGTATTGCGCACGCTTGCGGCAGAGGGAAATGCGCTTTTGCCCATTATGAATGAAAGCGTTTACGGAACGGATACCCGTTTCGGAAAGGCAAGCGATACAGTGAAATCTGTGGAGGAAATCTGTAAAACACCCGTGATTCATACGATTGTGGATGCGGAACCTCTCGGCCCGAAAATTTCCTTGGATATGCTCGTTGTTGCGCCCTGTACGGGTAACACTCTTGCCAAGCTTGCAGCGGGAATCACAGATAGTCCCGTTACCATGGCAGTCAAGGCACAGCTCCGTTGTAACCGTCCTGTGGTGATTGCGCTTGCGACCAACGATGCGCTTTCCGCCAATCTGAAAAACATCGGTCTTCTGATGTCGAGAAAAAATATTTATTTCGTTCCGATGAAACAGGATGATCCTGAGAAAAAACCGCATTCTCTTGTATGTGATTTCGATATGCTGAAAAATACGATGGTTTGCGCGTTTGCGGGCAGGCAGATTATGCCGATTTTTTGAGAAAACGGAATAAAATTTTCAAAGCCTTCATAAGGATAACATAAAAATATCCGAAGGAGGCAGTCTTTATGTGTTTCACAACATTCAAAAGAAGAGTGGAAGCGGAATTTTCTGCTATTCCCTGTATTCCGCCTTTGATCACAGCGGGCATCTGTCTTGTGCTGGCGGTTCTCGTTTGCGTAACAGGGAAGAACAGCTATTATCAATTGTTTTATGATTTTCCGAAAGGGACGCCGCCGTTGCTGTTGCGCGCATTTTTGGAAGGACTTTTTTATGCGATTCTGGGCTTTTCTTTGGGTGTGTTTCTTTTTTCGAAACGGCTTTGTAAAGAGGATTGCTATCGGCAAACGGCACTTCTTTTTGTTTGCGCGGTTTTTGTATCGTATGCGCATACGATAGCGGTTTATCGTGCGGGAGCACTTTTTTTCGGTTTTTTGCTTTCTCTTTTGCTTTTTATTTGTCTGCTGACGCTCTTTTTTACACTGAAAGATCGTTGCTTTTTATCCGCCGTCGGTATATTTCTTTGTTTTTTCCGAAGTTTTTATATCATTTATCAAACTTTGGCAATTTTTCTTTTGAATGCGTGAATTTTGTCATATGAAATTTTCTGAAAAATAAACTTCCCTTATTGACATTTTGCGGGAAATTTGGTATTATATAATAAAGAAAAGCTTTTACAGGCTTAATTTTTGAAAGGAGAAATGCGATATGAAAACCGAAGTTAAAATCCGTTTGAGTTCCATCGAGGATGTACGCAACTTTGTTGAACTTGTACGTCAGTTCGAAGGTGATATCGATCTTTCCAGCGGCAGATATGTTGTCGATGCAAAGTCGATCATGGGTATTTTCAGCCTTGACCTTATGAATCCCATTACCTTGACTGCATACGGCGAAACAGGCGAAAGACTCCTCAAAGATTTGGCATCTTACATCGTTGACTAATGAGAATTCAATTATCAGTATGCTCTTCTGTACGGAAGAGCATATTTTTTTCTTTTCTATCATAAATATAAGTAACCATGATCCAAGAAAGGAAAATATAATGATGAAAAAAAGAATTTTGATCGCTATTCTCGCAGTTTGTCTGTGTTTCACAGTATTATTGCCCGTTAAAGCGCAGAGCGCGGCAGAAGCCGCGGCTCCCGTGTATCCGGGAGAGCCGGATGCGCTTTCCTGTATTTTGATGGATGCGGGAACGGGTACGGTTTTATATGAATATCATGCGGATACGGCTTTGCCTCCGGCTTCCGTTACCAAGGTTATGACCATGCTTCTTATTTTTGAAGCCATTGACGGCGGAATGCTGAATCGTACGGATGTCATCCGTGTAAGCGAAACAGCGGCGGAGATGGGAGGTTCCCAGATCTATCTTGCGCCGGGGGAAGAAATGAGTGTGGATGATCTTCTCAAAGGTCTGATTGTTGCTTCAGCAAACGATGCGGCAGTTGCGCTTGCGGAAGCCATCTGCGGAAGCGAGGAGGCGTTCGTAGTACGAATGAATGAACGGGCGGCTGAGCTTGGTATGAAAAATACGCATTTTGAAAATACCAACGGCTTGGACGATACCACCGAAAATCATGTAACCAGTGCAAGAGATATTGCGATCATGTCCCGTGAGCTCATGCGCCATGAAACGGTTTTTGAATATACAACCATCTGGATGGATACCATCCGAGGCGGTACGTTCGGACTTTCCAATACGAACCGGCTTGTGCGGTTCTATCAGGGTGCGACGGGCTTGAAAACAGGTTCTACCTCGAAAGCGAAATTCTGTATTTCCGCAACGGCAGAACGGAACGGGCTTTCTTTGATTGCTGTGGTTATGGGTTCTCCCACAAGAGACGCACGCAATGCGCTTGCGGCTTCTCTTCTGGATTTCGGCTTTGCCAATTACGGCTGTTACCGTTCTCCCGCACAGAGCATGCCTGAGGTCCGTGTAACGGGCGGTGTCGGCAACACGTTGACTTCCGTCAAAGAGGATTTTTCCGTAACGCTGGAAAAGGGTAAAATGGCAGATGTGGAAATGCGCGTGGATATACCCGAAAAATTGCAAGCGCCCATTGCCAAAGGAGAAAAGATCGGTACGGTTACATATCTTTCCGGCGGAAAAGAAATCGGAACGGCAGATATTCTTGCGGAACATGGCGTGGAAAAAATTACGTTCTTTTCACTTTTTCCCAAGCTTTTTGCATGGTTTCTGATGGGGGAGAAAGTATAGGGAAGAAAAAAGAATATTATTCAATGGATAAGTAATCTTTCATTATCGAAAATGCGGTTATTCTTTACCCAAGGGTATCGAATAACCGCTTAATTATTATATGGTAATGGTAAGAGATCAGGCTTTTATATGATTTTCTGAAATAATGCTTGTGATTGCACTGTTTGAATATAGAAAAAGCTTGGATAGGTTAGCAAATAAAAAAGCGACATTAGGATCGTTCTCATAAAGATGTTTACAAAATTCGGTGGAAGGATTTTTCTTTCTGCCGATTTTTTGTTCTATGGGAAATTGCGTAACAACCGATTTCGCCGTTTGTATCGTTTGGATGCAATTCTGACTGTGATAGGCGAGTAACTTCCGGTGGGCGTTGCCCGCTTTTTTATTCTATAGGAAATTGCGCAAAATGAGCCTTGCCGTTTTGCATTGCTTAAATACAGATGAAATTTGAATAGGCAAGCAACCATCAGCGGGCGTTAGCCGCTTCTTTAGTTGGATGCTTTATTTCTGTATTCAATCAAAAAATATTTCTTGCATCTATCAAATTTTCATGATATAATATATAATTAAGAATCCGAAAATGAGGGAAAAGAGAAATAAAATGATGGAATTTGAAAACAGAAATCCGCGCGCCGCTGTGTATACGCTCGGTTGCCGAGTCAATCAGTATGAATCCGATGCGGTTGAGGAAGAATTGAAAAGTCTGGGCTTTGAAGTGCTTCCTTTCACGGAGGCTTGCGATGTATATATCATCAATACCTGCGCAGTGACAGCGGAATCCGAACGGAAATCCAAGCAGATCATCCGCCGTGCAGCCGCGGTAAACCCCAATGCATATATTCTGGTTATGGGATGTTTTTCGCAGATCAAAGCGGAGGCAGTTGCCAAAATTCCCGGCGTGGATTACGTTTGCGGAAACCGTAATAAGCTTTCCGTTTCGGAATTTGCGGCAAAACTTGTCCGTTCCGGCAAAAAAACAAAAAATGTGGATTGCAAAATTCTGGATGTGGAAACGGCGGAGTTGGAATCCATGACCGTAAATAAGGCTTACCGCGACCGTTGTTATATCAAAATCGAAGACGGCTGTGATAATCACTGCACATATTGTATCATCAAAAAAGCAAGAGGAAACGTGGTTTCCCGCGCGCCCGAAGATGTTCTGGCGGAGGTTGCCGCCATTGCCAAAGACGGATGCAGTGAGGTCGTTCTGACAGGAATCGAAGCGGCATCCTACGGAAAGGATCTCGGCGGGTATCCGCTTTCCCGATTGATGGCACAGGCAACGGAGATTGAAGGCATTGAGCGCGTGCGCGCAGGTTCGTTGGAACCCTCCGTCATGACGAAAGCCTTTTGCGACGAGCTTGCGGTAACGAGGGGAATCATGCCGAGCTTTCATCTTTCCCTGCAAAGCGGAAGCAACCGTATACTGGCGGCGATGAAACGGAAATACAACCGCGAACAGGTTTTACGAAACGTGGAATATATGAAATCCGTTATTCCGGGGGTAACGTTTACCTGTGATATCATCGTTGGTTTTCCCGGCGAAACGGAGGAGGATTTTCTGCAAACGGCAGAGCTTGCGGAAAAAATTGATTTTCTGCACATGCATATTTTCCCCTTTTCTCCGAGAGAGGGAACGCCTGCCGCTTCCATGAAGGATCAGGTTCCGGAAGCGGTAAAAAAAGAACGCGCACACCGTTTGGGAGTTCTCGGAAAAGAGCTTGCCGAACGGAAATACCGCCGCGCGGTTGGTGAAACCCGAAGCGTTTTATTCGAATCCCGTATGGGAGAATATTTTTATGGACATGCCGAGGATATGTTGGAGGTTATCATGAAAACGGATGAAGATCTTCAGGGGAAAATTTTTTCCGTCAGACTGATGGATTATAACGGAAAACATCTGATTGCACAGCAAACGGAAGAAGGATGAAAAAATGAAAAAATTAACGGTTGGCACAAACGATGCCGGACAAAGACTCGATAAATTTTTAACAAAGGCTTTTCGGAATCTGCCGAAATCCATGATGTATAAATTCATTCGGACCAAAAAGATCAAGGTCAACCGCAAGCGTGCGGAGATCGGTCAAATGCTTGCCGAGGGAGATACGGTGGAGCTCTTTTTACCGCCCGAATTTCTGGAAAGGGAACAATCGGAAGATCTGTTTAAAAATATCAGACCTTCCTTCGGTGTGATTTACGAGGATGAGAATCTTGTGATCTGCGATAAACCCGTTGGTATGCTTTCCCATGGGGATAAAGAGGGTGAAAAGAATACGCTGATTGAGCACGTAAAGGCGTATCTTTGGCAAAAGGGCGAATATTTACCCGAGGATGAGCAGTCCTTTGCGCCTGCGCTTTGTAACCGTATTGACAGAAACACGAGAGGCTTGGTGATAGCGGCAAAAAATGCGGAAACACTTCGCGTGATGAATGAGAAAATCAAAAAACGCACGATATCCAAATTTTATCTTTGCCGCGTTCACGGTATTCCGAAAAACAGGGAAGCGACACTGGAAGGTTATTTAAAGAAGGATGCTGATGCCAATAAGGTGGAAATTTTCAAAAGCATTCCCAAAACAGCAAAATACAGGGATGATTATAAAAAAATCGTTACCAAATACCGCGTGATCGGCGTTTCGGGAGAAGAAGCCGTTCTGGAAGTGGAATTGGTAACGGGAAGAACGCACCAGATCCGCGCGCATATGGCA
>JAFQEK010000150.1 GCA_017399025.1 Clostridia bacterium | reverse complement strand
TACATGATTGAAAGAAATTACCTCAATTTCTCCGTCTGGATGGATTCTGTATTCCGTATTCATTTGAATCAAAGGCATTTTTGAAAGAGGGGATAAGCTTTGTTTTACGTATATTACGGTTTCATTGCCGTTTTCTGTAATGGCAGAAGAATATACCCGTATTCCGACTTTATCATAATTTTCGGATTTATTCCAAGAGGAATCCTCCGTCATGACCCATTTGCTTTTGATCATACCGTCCGTTCCGCCAAACGGCCGCCAAATGCCGAATTTCGTTCTGTTTTTCAACAATTCCATACCGCATTTTTCAATACTTTCAAATCCGCCGTAAAATCTGTTGAAACGGTATATAAAATCTTTTCCTTTTATTACGTAATATTCATCAGAAGAGCTTACCGTGATTTTTTCTGTACAGGGGTCGGAATTTATGCATATCCGTTTTACGGGAAGTTCCGCTTGTTCAAATGCAATTTCATAACTCCGATCCGCCCAAATGGTATCCTCTTTCAGACGGAAAGAAAGATTCAGATGGCATCCGAAACAGCATTCGGAGGGGATATCCAAATCCAAATGGTATTCCTTGCTTTGATGCGGCGGACAGCACAATTGATCAACGGTTCCCGAAGAAAGAATATTTCCGTCTTTTTCAAGTTCCCACAGAAGAAAAATATTTTCCAAGGAAGTGAAATCATAAAGATTCATGATCAACAGCGTGTTTTGATTTTTTAATATTGCTTTAATATTCCGATATACGGATTTGATTTCTCTTGCGCCTGAATACGGTACGCGTTCCACGTTGAACAAACCGTCAAGACAATAATTGCCGTCATGAATATTTTCTCCGAAATCTCCGCCGTAACCGTGATACGTTTCCGTTTCGTTTTTGCATAAAACCGCATGGTCGCACCATTCCCAGATACAGCCGCCGATGAATCTCGGATGGGAATAAGCAAGCTCCCAATAATCTGCGGCATCTCCGGGCGAGGCGCCTTTGGCATGCGAATATTCACAGAGAAAGAACGGTCGTGTTTCATCGGTCGCGAGATGCATTTGAATTGCTTCCATACTGTCGTACATATGGCTGATAACACCGAATACTTCGGGAACTTTCGGAAGCTGACAGGTTCTCTCATATTGAATCGTACGCGAAGGATCTCGCAATGCGATCCATTGTGCCATGGCATCGTGATTGGCTCCGTATCCCGCTTCATTTCCGAGCGACCACATAACGACACAAGGATGGTTTTTATCTCTTTCCACCATTCGTGATGCACGATCCAAAAATGCTGCTTTCCAATCCTCTTGATCTGTTAACCATTCAGGATCGTATGTTCCGTATTTTCCTTCGGCTTTGCGTGTGGCAAATCCGTGCATTTCAAGATCGGCTTCCTGAATCACGTAAAATCCGTATTGGTTGCAAAGTTCCAAAAACGCAGAGGTATTCGGATAATGCGCCGCGCGGATGGTATTGATGTTGTACTGCTTCATAAGCCGGAGATCCTGAATGATGTGTTCTTCAGGTACGTATTGTCCGTAAAGCGGATGAATATCATGTCTGTTTACACCTTTCAGCTTGACAGACTTGCCGTTGATTAAAAATTCGCCTTTTTCATTGGTTTCCAATTTCCGAAAGCCTACATGAATCGGAATATATTCACCGTTGTGCGCAAGTACAAGACGATATAAATGAGGTGTTTCTGCTGTCCATTTTTTTGGAGAAGATATCGAAAAACAAACTTTTCCGTTCAAAGCTTCTTTTGTTTCGATAACATTATTTCGTGTATCCAGCAGCATACATATGGGATTGGATATCCCGGTATATTCGATATCGGCTTCCAGCGTCCATACGTGGTATTCCTGATCGCAATCGGTATGAATAAAAATATCGGTAATGCGATCCGTGCTTCTGGAAAGCAAGTAAACATCACGGAAAATACCGGAAAGACGAAATGCATCCTGTGATTCCAGATAACTACCATCGCACCATTTAAGAACTTTAACAGTCAAACGGTTTTTTCCATTTTGAATATAAGGAGTAATATTGAATTCAGACGGCATACGCGACCCCTGAGACCACCCGACTCTTTTTCCGTTTATATACAATTCCAAACAGGAGTTGACGCCTTCGAAAACGATGAATGTATTTCGATTTTCCCAGAAATCAGGTATTTCAAAATCAGTAAAATAAACGCCTGCAGGATTATTGATCGGAACGTAGGGCGGATCTACGGGAAAAGGATAACTGATGTTCAGATATTGCGGAACATCATAGCCTTGAAACTGCCAACTGCACGGGACTTTGATTTTTTTCGATAAAGGTGAACAGTAATTTTTTTCAAATGCTTCTTCGGGGATATCTAAATTCCTGTTGTAATATAAAAAATCCCATTCACCGTTCAATAACTTATAAAATCGGCTGTTTTGTTTTTTGCTTGCCATTGCGGTGCGCATGGAATGATAGGGAATAAAATAAGCGTGTTCTTTTTCTCGGTTTTCTTGTAAAATACACGGATTTTCATAAATGTTCATAATCTTGGCATTCCTTTCCATTCGCTGAAACAAAATTTTTTTCTTTGGCTATTATAACATGATTTAAAATATTTGTAAAGAATGAATTTTTGCAGATACAGGGCTCACGCATGAAAAAATTTCAAATCATTTTTTCAGAAAAACGGATAAACGAAATCGGAACATCCAAAAGAATTGTACAAAATTCCCGGATGAATTTGAAAAATAGCAGGGATAATCTTCACATTATGGCGCAAGTGCCAAAATATACATAGCTGCGTCTCAATTTTTACAAGTTCATCTCCGCCGGAAGTGCAAAATCTGCTCCGGCGGTCAAGTGGCACGCTTGTTTGCTTCTTTTTTCTTTCAAACAAAGAAAAAAAGACATCGTTTCCTTTTTTTCAAAGAAATCTGTAGGCAAATCAATAAATTAAAGTAATGTAAAATTTCATGCGTGAGCCCTGACAATATCCGTTCTGTCTATTGAAAAAACCATACCGATATGGTAAAATAAAAGCAGTATTATGCTATCGGTCTGCAAACGGCGGAAAAATTTTGACAGTGTATAAAATTAAAATTTTTGAGTAAGGGGAAAAAGACTATGCTTTCATCTGAAATTATTACGAATTATACTTCCATATTGAAGGACGAATTGCGCCCTGCCATGGGTTGCACGGAACCGATTTCCATTGCGTATGCGGCTTCCATACTGACCGATGTGCTCGGCGGAGAAGCAAGCGAAATCTCCGTGGGACTCAGCGGAAATATCATCAAAAATGTAAAAAGCGTTGTTGTTCCCGCGACGGGAGGTATGCATGGAATCGAAAGTGCGGTTGCCGCAGGTGTGATTGCCAATGCGTACCGAAAAAAATTGGAAGTGCTCGGCGCTTTGCAGGAAAAAGATATTGAGCGGATTGTTGCATATAGAGAAAATAGCAACATCAGCATATATGAACTGAACTCCCGATGCAGTTTTGATCTCAAATTGACAGGCAAACGCGGCAGTGATGTTGCAACCGTTAGAATCAGAGAAAATCATACCAATGTGATTGAAGTAACTTTCAACAACAGTTCTTTGCTTGATCGATATTGCGATACGCGAAGCGAAGATTCGGGTGTCGAAGATTCCAAAGAATATCGTGAAAATTTGCTTAACGTTCGGGATATCGTAATGTTTGCACAGGAGACGTCTCTTGATGAGCTTCGTCCTTATCTGGAAAAACAGATCGAACTGAATATGACGATCGCCGAAGAGGGTTTGAAAAATTCCTACGGTGCCTCCATCGGTCGGCTTTTACTTCAGATCGGAAATCCCGATACGGCAAGACGTGCCAGAGCTTATGCTGCTGCGGGTTCGGATGCACGTATGAGCGGATGTGAGCTTGCTGTCTGTATCATTTCCGGAAGCGGAAATCAGGGCATCACGGCATCTGTTCCCGTCATCGTTTACGCACGCGAACAAGGAATCGATCACGAGCATCTGCTCAGAGCTTTGATCGTATCCAATCTCGTTACCGTACATCAAAAAGCGGGGATCGGCTGTTTGTCTGCATATTGCGGCGCAATCAGCGCGGGTTGCGGATGCGGAGCAGGGATTGCGTTCCTGCTCGGCAGTAATTATTCTCAGATTGCCCATACGATCGTCAATGCCGTAGCAATTCTTTCCGGTACGATCTGTGACGGTGCAAAACCTTCCTGTGCGGCAAAGATTGCAATGGCGGTTGAGGCGGGAATCCTCGGTTACGAAATGGCAAAAACGGGAAGACAGTTTTATGCGGGTGATGGTATTGTAACCAAAGGCGTTGAAAATACGATTCGCAATATCGGCAGACTTGCCCGTGACGGAATGGGAGAAACCGATAAAGAAATTATCAAAATCATGTTGGAGCAATAAAAGGGTAACGAAATGAAAATAACTGAAGTTGTAGCCGCTCTTATATGGGAAAACGATAAATTTATGATCTGCCAACGTCCCGCGTATAAAGCGAGAGGTCTTCTGTGGGAGTTTGTCGGAGGTAAGGTGGAGCGAGGTGAAACGAAAACGCAGGCCCTCATCCGCGAGTGCAGGGAGGAGCTCGGTATTTTTCTCTCTGTTGGGGATGTGTTTATGGATGTTGTTCATGAATATCCCGATCTGACGGTGCATTTGACTTTATTCAATGCTTCCGTTGCTGAGGGTGTACCGCAGAAGCTGGAACACAATGATATCAGATGGATTACAGCAGGTGAAATTCCGGATTATGCATTCTGTCCTGCGGATGAGGAAATTCTGAAAAGAATCATTGCAGTATGTCAATAAAACATCTTTTTTGATACAAAGAGAGGATCGATATCAAATATATGAAAAAATTTATGTTTATTTTACTTTCGGCATTTCTGTTTTCGGGGTGCGCGGCACTGAACAACGCAGGAAATACTTATAGGAAGATCAGTATGGACGAAGCCGTTGTTATGATGAAAACGGAAACGGATTATATTATTCTGGATGTGCGCACATCCGAAGAATTTGCGCAAGGACATATTCCGAATGCGATCAATATTCCGAATGAAACCATCGGCACTGCCGAAATTCCCGAATTGCCGAATAAGAAACAACGGATTCTCGTGTATTGCCGAAGCGGAAGACGTAGTAAACAGGCGGCAGAAAAATTGGTTGCTCTCGGTTATACCGATATCGTGGAGTTCGGCGGCATCAACGATTGGACCGGAGAAACCGTGAGCGGCTAAGCAGAAAAGATCATTGAGAGAATTTGATGGACTCAGTGCAGATTGGATTGCGGCTGTTTTGTCGTATTTATAATCTCATACGGTTTTAAAGATCAAAGGGAAAGTCCCCGTTCCGGAATGGAGAGGGGACTTAAAATTTTCAGGAATTGCTTGTTTCCCGGATAAAGAGATCGATTTGTTCCGTAATGGTGGCAAGGCTCTTACGCCAAAAATCGGGTTCAGTGAGATCAATTCCCGCAATGCTTGCTACATTTTCCACGGTATCTACAGTTGT
>JAFQEK010000019.1 GCA_017399025.1 Clostridia bacterium | reverse complement strand
TGATATTCGCTTGTTTTTATCATTATCCACGAGGAATGCTGTGCAATACCGATCATTTTCCGGATAACAGAAAATATTTCCGCCTGTAACGTCGATCTCACTATTGTGTATTTCAAAAATTGCATTATCTTCGATCTTATTTCCCCACCAAGCGGCGTTGAAAAGATTCAGCTGCGTTTTTCCGCCATTGACTGTTTTCACCAGTTCGCCGGGACCTTCTACTTTATAACCGTCTATCATCAGCTCGGATGCATCGTTTAAGAGTTCTACCTCACCGCGTTCAATGTTCAGATTTCTTCCGTAAGCTTTTTGTGAATGTAACTCTACCGGGATCACTTTGCAAAAGACAGGAACATATCCGTCGCGGTGCAGTCCTGCATCCTGTGCGTAATGATTTGTGTGCGTAAAGCAATTGTCGAAATAGACATCGCTTCCGCCGACTGTATTGAAATACAAAGATGCAGCGATACCTAAATCCTTTAAGACGACGGTTCTCTGTGAAGAATGCTTAAACATTCTGAAAAAGCCTGAGAAATCTTCGCCGGGAGAAAAATGTTCAGCAAAAAATGGTTTTTCACTATCTTCGCAAATATCGAATAAACCTTCCATTTCACCTATGAGCAGCGAGTATCCAATCTGAATAGAGGCATACATGAAATCAACTGTTTGAACGGATGCAGGAATTTTTACTGTACGGTTGATAACATATGTACCTTGACCGAATAAAATGACCGATTTACCGCTGTTCATAGCTTTTTGGATCGCTGTCGTGGAATCGGTTTTTCCGTCACCGATGGCTCCGAACGCATCTACGCATACCCAATCGTCGAAATTTTGACTTCTTTCGTTTTTAGGGATAGATTGACTGTTTAAAAAAGGATTTTCTTTTTCGAAGTAAATAGAATTTCCTTCCATTTCTCCGATTACGGTAACTGAACGGTCGGTAAAATAATACCGTCCGTTTTCGCTTTTTTTCAATTGCAATGCAGGAAGTTCTCCGAAATTGGCTTTTTGAAAATTCAAATTTCCGTTTTTCGACAACACACCTGCGATTTTGTTTTTGGAAAGCTCAATATTGTCAAATACACAAGGTGAGGTATGCCCTGTTTTGATACCGTAATCAAACCCGATGATTTCTATATCATTAAAACAACCTTCACTTCCGTAATCATACAGGATACCGTACAGACCGCATCCTTGGATTCGTACGTTTTCGATTCTGCCGCAATTGGAAGAAGCATACAGCACACCGATTGCCCCTTCATTTCCTTGCCCGCAATCAACGGTAATATCTTCCAATGTGTTGAGCTGTGCACAATTTGTTGTTTCTTTGTCTTCGGTACTTTTTCGGTTGAAACTGATCACCGGCTTGCCAGTACCCTTTTCAAAACCTTTCGAATGGTCAGCAAGACGAATAACCGTTTTTTCCTTGCTTTCTCCCAAAAGATGAACGTTTCTGCAAAGTTCACAATCATAGCCTGGGAGCTGCGGTGCAACCAAATCATCGAAAGTATAGCAAACGGTATCGCTGACGAGATATTCACCGTTGGGAAAATAGATGATTTTAACCGGCGGGACTTCTTTCGGTGCTGTCATATATACTTTGCCGTCGATCACACGACCGGCTTCTGCACCCAGGTAAATGTTTCCGCCCTGTTTCTTATAAAGTTCCAGCAATTTTTCCCTCATTGCGCATAAAGCGTCAATGTAGCCTTGTAAACAATCGTTGATAGCCTGCTGCAGTACCTTTGTACAATCTGTTTTTCCCGTATTATCCGCATTGTACGGCGGTTTTGTAACATCAATCACATTGCTGGTGGAAAAAATAGGGTATTTCATTTGTTTTTCCTTTCTTGAATGATATTCAGCTTCTATAGATCCGTTATTTTGGATAGTGTTCATGTTTGGGAGAGTAAAAATTGTCGAAAAACAAAAAACACACTCCTGCCTATTAGACAAAAGTGTGTTTGAATGATGCGGAAAACGGGACTTGAACCCGTACGGTGTGAACCACACGCCCCTCAAACGTGCGCGTCTGCCAGTTCCGCCACTTCCGCATTTGACAGGATTGATTTCCTGTCAACGGTTGATATTATACCACTTTGATCCAGTTTTGTCAATAGGTATTTTGAATTTTTTTCAAAATAACCTTAGTTTGCTGAATGGTAGCACCAGATATTGCCCTTGAGCGCGATGCAGATGATATCTGCGATCCATACGAAAGGAACAAAAAGAAGAACGATTGCGATAACAAGCGCGATTGTGTCCTTTTCGTCGAGGGCGCGGATGATACGATAGATAGCCCAAACGATATCAAGAGCGGGGATAGCGAGGATAACCTTCACGATGAGGGGAAGATTATCGAAAGCATTGATAAATTCTTTCATGGTAATATCTCCTTGTGATTAATTTAGTACCGAAACTATTATACATGATAATGAAATAAAAATCAACAATTTTAGATATTTTTTATGAAAAATCGTGTTTTTTCTGTAGTGCGGACCAAAACAGCCGTACTTGATTTTTTTGTTTCGATCTGCTATACTGTACACAGTAAAATATACTGAAAACCGAAAGGAAATATGAACGATGAAAATGATCTCATGGAATGTCAACGGGTTCCGTGCCTGTCTCGGTAAAGGCTTTACGGAATTTTTTGCTGAGGCTGACGCTGATTTTGTCTGTCTGCAGGAGACCAAGATGCAGCCCGGTCAGGCGGAGTTTTCACCAGACGGATATCATCAGTATTGGAACAGTGCGGAGAAGAAGGGATACTCCGGTACGGCTGTTTTTGCAAAGAGGGAACCGCTTTCAGTAAAATACGGAATCGGAATACCGGAGCCCGATACCGAAGGGAGAGCGATCACGCTGGAGTACGAGAATTTCTTTCTGCTCTGCGTATACACACCGAACGCCCAAAAAGAGCTTGCACGGCTTGATTACAGAATGTCCTGGGAAGACGCTTTGCGTGGGTACATCACGCAGCTTGATAAAGGGAAGCCTGTCATTTACTGTGGAGATCTGAACGTTGCACACGAGGAGATAGACCTTAAAAATCCGAAAACGAATCATCACAGCGCAGGGTTCTCCGATGAGGAACGCGGAAAATTCACCGAACTGCTTGCAGCAGGATTTACCGACACTTTCCGAGCGCTCTATCCCGATAAGATCGAGTACTCGTGGTGGAGCTACATGATGAAAGCGCGTGAAAAGAATGTCGGATGGCGTATTGATTATTTTGTTGTGTCAGACCGCATTTTCGGTAGTGTGCGTGACAGCTTCATCCTCGGCGAGGTTATGGGCAGCGATCACTGTCCCGTGGGGATTGAGATTGATCTATGATAAAAAGGAGCTGTCGCAAGTAAAAAAGTTTTGGTCGAGCTTTTTCAAAAGCTCGCGGGTTTTTGGGGCAGAGCCCTGAATCGAGGCTCGAAAGCCTCGAAATACTCAAGACATACGAAAAAGTTCCTTTTTTCGCTTCCTTAGCATTTATTTATAAATGCGTTCCTCAGCTAAAGGAAAAAAGGAAGAACTGAACAGCTTGTATACGAAAAATGGCTGTCGCATTTCGGAAATTTTTCCTTAGTGCGACAGCCCCTTTGTCTTATTTGCTTAACATTTCGGTGACTTTTTTCAGTGTCTCAACCTGTACGGGATCGTATGAGCCGTCAGGGCCGATACAGATGTCGATGGTAAGCGCACACGGTACTTCCTTGAGCTTGCGGATATAGTCTGCGATAAACGCAGCGTCGCGCTTGATACCGGGTTTGCACCAGCTGTCGCTGTTGTTTCCATTCGGAGCAACACCGATGGGGATAAGAAGATGAGCCTGCGCGTTTCCGTAGAACTGTGATTTCGGAACTTTTGTGAAATCGAGCTCCTCACCGCAGGTAAATTCTTCATATTTACCGCTTGCGCTGATGTCGTCGGAAAAATTCACGCCCTGGTTCGTACATACGATGCAGTCGGGATTCCCCGCTTTGCATGCCTCGTGGTACTTGTCGAGCATTTCGTCGGT
>JAFQEK010000149.1 GCA_017399025.1 Clostridia bacterium | reverse complement strand
ACCGTCCGTGGAGGACATGGCAATGCAACGGACAACGTCATCACCCAACTGACTTGCCACCTCGCAGACGACTTTTTTTCCTTCGTGCATAATCTCAATGGCATTGAGAAGATTAGGAAGATGTCCATTTTCAAATTTGATATCCAAAACAGGTCCTATGATCTGTATCACTTTGCCGATGTTTTTTCCCATCTGCTTTCTTTCCTTTCTCCGTGAATGCTTTTACATTCAAAGTGCTTCCGCGCCGGATACGATTTCCGTAATTTCTTGTGTAATGACCGATTGGCGCGCGCGGTTATAGCTGAGCATTAAGCTGTCAATCATCTCTCCCGCGTTTTTATTTGCTGCGCTCATAGCACTTCTTCTTGCTCCCGATTCGGAAGCCAAAGCCTCACATACGGCTGTATAAATCAATCCCCCGACGTAATCGGGAACGATTCGATTCAGAATTTCCTCTGCATCTCCTTCAAAATAGGGGGTGCCGAGCTCCTTTTTTCGTTCCGGCTTGGAAAGCGGCAGCAAATTTTTATAAACGGGAACTTGTGAGAGCATTGAAACGAAATCCGTATAAACAAGAATCGCCGCATCGATCTCTCCTTTACGGAAACTTTCACAAATTTCGGCTCCGAGCGCCAATGCATCGCCCACATGCAAATCTGCAATGTATTCGCAAAATGCACCGTACATCGGAGCACCTCTGTGCCGATAGTAATCGAGCGCTTTTTTTCCGACGGGAAGATAAACTGCGTTCTTTCCTTCTGCAAGCTTTTCCGTCAAGCGGAAGATATTCGCGTTATAACCGCCCGCAAGACCTCTGTCGCCCGCCATCACGATATATAACGTCTTTTTTTCCTCACGGGGAACGCCCCAGACAGAACCGGCCGCTTCTTCCGTATTCTGTACGGTTCGGATGGCATCTGCCAGAACCTCATGGAAAAAGCGGGAGTTTTCCACGCGTTCCTTGGCGCGGCGAAGCTTGGAGGTTGCTACCAGTTCCATGGCCTTTGTGATCTGCATGGTGCTTTGCACGCTTTTTATGCGTGCCTTGATATCATTCATCGATGCGCCTGCCACAAAAATCCCCTGCCTTTCACACACGCTTACGCTTTATTTAAAAATTTATCTCTGAAAGCAACGATTGCTTCTCGGAGAGCATTCTCAATTTCTTCCGTCAGCACACCGCCATCGCGGATTTCAGCAAGAAGCACATCCTTCGTTGCGATGAGATATTCAAAAAGTTCTTTTTCAAATCGGGAAATTTCCTCAACCGGAACTTCCTTCAAAAGATTATTGACAACGGCATAAATAATGGTAATTTGCAGTTCAACCGCAACGGGCGCGTTTCTGTCCTGCTTCAAAACCTCCACGATACGCTGTCCCTGTTCCAATCTCGCTTTCGTATCCGCATCGAGATCGGAGCCGAACTGTGCAAAGCTCTGCAATTCTCTGTACTGAGAATACAAAAGTTTCAGCGAACCGGAAACCTTTTTCATCGCCTTGATCTGTGCGCTGCCGCCGACACGGGATACGGAAATACCGGGGTTCACGGCAGGGCGCACGCCTGCGTGAAACAGTTCCGTTTCCAAAAAGATCTGACCGTCCGTAATGGAAATAACGTTGGTCGGAATATATGCCGAAACGTCCCCCGCCTGCGTTTCAATGATGGGAAGCGCCGTCAGAGAACCGCCGCCGTATTCGGGCGCAAGTCTTGCCGCGCGTTCCAGAAGACGGGAATGCAGATAGAAAACGTCTCCGGGATAAGCTTCTCTGCCCGGAGGTCTTCGGATCAGAAGAGAAAGGGCGCGGTAAGCCACTGCATGCTTGGAAAGGTCGTCGTAAATGATCAGAACATCCTTTCCCTTCTCCATAAAATATTCGCCCATCGAGCAACCCGAATAGGGAGCGATATACTGCAAAGGCGCAGAATCCGCCGCCGTTGCGGAAACGACGATGGTATAATCCATGGCACCGTTTTTATAAAGCGTATCCACTACGTTGGTTACCGTTGACTGTTTTTGTCCGATGGCAACGTAAATGCAGATGACGTTTTTCCCCTTCTGATTGATAATCGTATCCGTAGCGATTACGGTTTTGCCCGTTTGTCTGTCACCGATAATCAGCTCTCGCTGTCCTCTTCCGATCGGAATCATGGAGTCAATGGCTTTGATGCCCGTCTGGAGCGGAACGGAAACGGATTTTCTTTCAATGATTCCGTGCGCCTTCTGTTCAATCGGACGAATTTCGGAAGAAACGATCGGACCTTTGGCATCGATAGGCTGGCCGAGCGCATTGACAACGCGGCCGATCATGGCTTCTCCGACCGGAACGGAAACAACCTTCCCCGTTCTTTTGACCAGACTGCCCTCGCTGATACCGACATCGTTTCCGAGCAATACCGCGCTGACACAGTTTTCTTCGAGGTTCAGTGCCATTCCGAAAGTACCGTTGGAAAATTCAAGCAGTTCATTTGCTTTGCAGCGGTCAAGACCGTGAACCTTGGAGATACCGTCGCCAACGGAAATAACATAGCCGATCTCATCCTGCTCGGTCTTTTTCGCATAATTTCTGATTTGTTCTTTTATGATCTTGCTGATGTCATCAATTTTAGACTTCATCTCAATCCCCATTCTGCCGCTTAAAAAGCAGCTTATTTGCTAAATCTTGCCCGACAGATCAAAGCACAATATCCTTCAAGCTCTTTTCGAAGCTTTCCAATCTTGCTCTGAGAGAACCGTCAAGCTGTTTTCCCGCATAACGGAGAATCACGCCTCCGAGTATATCGGGATCTACCGTATTTCTGACAACCACTGTTTTCCCCGTCAGAAACGACAGACGGGAAGTCAGCGCGGAAATCTGGGTTTGTGTCATGGCAACGGCAGTCAGCGCTTCCACACGTTCAATTCCGCGCGATTCATCGTATAAAACGGCATAAGCATCCGCAATCTTGGAAAACTGATACACGCTGTGTTTTTCACAAAGAATCTTCATCAAATTCAGAACATTTTCAGACAAAGATGAAAATGCACGGTCAATCAGACGGAGTTTTTCTTCCTTTGCAAGTGCAGGTGTATCCAATAATTTTTCATAGCGCGGATTTTCGCGCAAAAGCTTCTGCACGATTTTAAGGTCTTCGGCAACGATTTTTGTTGTTCCATCCTCTTCCGTGAGAAGAAAAAGCGCTTTTCCGTATTCCTGTGCACTAATCATGATCTTATTTCCTTTTTATATCCGCATGCGCGCCGATCAGGAATCACCCATCGTCCGGATAAATTCATCAATCAACGCTTCATGTTCCTTACGGCTGACGTCTCGTTCGATCACGGCGGAGGCAATATCAATCGCCATATCGGAAACTTCGTTTTTGACTTCATTGATCGCGCGCTTCTTTTCAAGCTCCACCTGTTCTTCCGCACGCTTCATCACACGCGCCGCTTTGTCGTTGGCATCGTGTAAAATTTCTTCTTCGCGAAGCTGTGCGCGGCGAACCGCTTTTTTCAGAATTTCTTCGCTCTCTTCGTTTGCACGGTTCATCTTTTCTTCATAATCGGCTTTCATTACCGCCGCATCCTCACGGGACTTTTCCGCTTCGGTATACATATCGTCAATTTCCTTTTGTCTGGAATCAATCATATTTTTTACCGGATTAAAAAGCAGCTTGCGAAGGAACAGATACAAAATGAGCAGGTTGCACCACGCAAAGATCATCGTCCAGAAGTTTACGCCGACAAAGGCTTCAAATGCTTCGAGCATAGGCTTCCTCCTTTTCGCAATTTTTCAAACGTAACCAAGATCAGCTGATCTTCATGAACATGAGAAGCAGGGACACAACCAAAGAATAGATACCCGTGGTTTCCGTAATCGCACAACCGAGAATCATGTTCGTACGGAGATTGCCTGCCATTTCGGGCTGACGCGCCATTGCTTCCAAGGCTTTACCAACAGCGTTACCTTCACCAATAGCAGGACCGATTGCGCCGAGACCCATACAAAGACCTGCGCCCAGCGCTCTTGCTGCTACAACAATGGAACCTTCCAACATAATAAAATCCTCCTGAAATTTTTATTTTTTAATTTAATTAGAGCTTGTTTGAAATTGACCTCGCCGTTTTGCATGATCGGAATATAAATCAATGCAGAACAGGAAAGCAATTTCCGGGTGGGCATTTTCCACCTTTTATTTCGACTTCTCCTTTTTCGGTTTCTCTGCAGGAGGCGGACAAGCACTTCCGACGTAAACCATAGTGAGAAGAGAAAATACGAGTGCCTGAACAAATCCCGAGAACAGGTCAAAATAAATGGAAAGAAACGCGGGGATGCCGATCTGGAAAATCGGAGGGAATAGCGCCGCTACGGCTTCGGGAAGCCACGAAAACAAAAACGATGTCAAAGCGGCAAGCGCGCCGTAGATCAAGGATGTCAGAACGGAGCCTCCCGCCACGTTACCGAAATGACGGAACGCCATAGAGATCGGCTGCGCGATTTCGCTGACGATATTCATCGGAGTCATAACGACGATCGGTTCGGTGAAGCCTTTTAGCCAAGTTTTAACACCGAAATTTTTAATATTATGATACCAAACCATCACGGATGTAACGATTGCCCACGCAAGCGTTACGGAAAGATCTGCCGTTGTAGAACGGAAAATTTGCGTCATACCGATCAGCGTTCCCATGATGGACGAAAGAAACAACGTTCCGATATATGGTGCAAAAACAAGATTATGCTTTCCCATCGTATCCTCAACGAGATTATACAGCATTGTAATCAGTTTTTCCAAAATGACCTGCATTCTTCCGGGACGTTTTTTGAGATTGCGCGTCAGACAATATCCCGCAATCATCAGCAAAACCGTAACGGCAAATAAAGATACTGTTGTCTGTGTAATGCGAATACCGCCGAAAATCGGAATTTCAAAATATATCTTCGGACCATTTACTGAAATATCCATACGAAAGGTCTCCTTTTCAAGATTTCTTTATCAATCCGCAGATGGAAAGCAGAGGTCGGAACATCAGAAGCGGAACGAGTGTTGCAATCACGTCCACCCAATCTCCAAGCAAAAACGCACCCGCCAAAACGGCAAGCATCAAAATCTGACGGAGCAAATACGAGCCCTGCGCCGCCCTCTGGACAGCCGCTCCGTTTTTCTGCGCAAATGCCGCCGCTTCTTCCTCCGTCATTTCTCCCGCCGGACGTTCTGCCATAACCTTATCAATCGCGCGGTTAACGGAAACGGAAAGAATAACGAAATTCAATACCGTAACCGCGCTTCCGAGCAAGCATCCGCTAATCACGGAAAAAGAAAATTTATCCAGAAACCAATATATGCCGATCACAATCAAAGAAACGACCAGCTCCCCAAAAATGAGAAATAAAATTTCCGAAACGGGCATCTTCTTATTTTGCATATCTTTACCTTTCTTTATTTTTGAAAATCATCTTTATTTTTTTGTTCTTTTTCCAAGCGTTCCAATCCCGCAAGCGCAGAAATCAAAAAGCGAACCATGGAAACCAAGCCTGCCAGAACTCCCAGGACAATCAGAATCACGAAAACATAATCCTTCATTCCTCCTCTTTCCGTCAGAAGCCAGCCAAACAGAACAGCTGCGCCGATGGGAAGAAGAAGACTCCAAAAAGCTTGCAGAACAATATTAAACGCATACATGGTATTCATAAATCGTTTCATCCCATACCTCTTTTGTTCGTATCAAGCATTGTTTATAGTCTACCACAAAAACCGCTTAAAATCAAGTATTTTTTCGAAAAATCCCCACAGATGAAAATCGCTTTTGCAATTTCATATAGATGAAGAAAAATATAATTGGTGCTGTGTCAAAAAAACACAGCACCAATAAAAATACTTTTCAATTCAATTGTTTATTTCTTTTTCGGATATGCCTTCTGGTCGCAGTATGCGCAACGGTAGATGTTATGTTCTTCATCCACGCAACGGAACATCTGCGGAAGCTCCTGTTCTGTAGAAGTAATGCATCTTGGATTAGAGCAAACGATTTCCGTTGTCATTTCTCCGGGGCGGTTTGTATCAGGCTGATCTTTTTCGGCAAGAAGCTTCAGAATCAGCGCCATACGGATATATCTGCCGTTTTTCGCCTGTTCAAAATAGCAAGCGCGGGGATCTTCGTCCACCTTTACGGAAATTTCATTTACACGGGGCAGCGGGTGCATGATGCAAAGATCGGGTTTTGCATTTGCAAGCTTATCTGCCGTCAGAATATAAGTATCCTTCAAACGGAGATATTCATCGTGGCTTGCAAAACGCTCCTGCTGAACTCTGGTCATATAAAGGATATCCAATTCCGGCATTGCCGCTTCCATATCCGCAATTTCTTCATACGCGATCTTTCCGTCTCCCAAAAATTCATATTTGACATAGCCGGGGAGTTTGAGTTCCTCGGGAGAGATCAGAACAAATTTAATACCCGTATAACGGGACATTGCTGCAATCAGGGAATGGACGGTTCTTCCGAATTTCAAGTCACCACACAAGCCGATGGTCAGATTGTTCAGACTGCCCTTCTTACGCTTAATGGTCAGAAGGTCGGTCAACGTCTGTGTCGGGTGGAAATGTCCGCCGTCACCCGCATTGATAATCGGAACGGTTGCCGCCTTTGCCGCAACGTAAGGTGCGCCTTCCTTGGGATGGCGCATGGCGATGATATCGGAATACGCACTGACCATACGAACGGTATCAGCAACGCTTTCCCCTTTGGAAGCGGAGCTGCTCGTTGCTTCCGAAAAACCGAGAACGTTTCCGCCCAGGCTCATCATGGCGGAGGTAAAGCTGAGTCTGGTTCTTGTAGAAGGTTCAAAGAAGAGCGTACCGAGGATTTTTCCTTTACAAACTTCCGCATATTTTGCGGGATTTGCGATAATGTCTTCCGCAGTCGCGATCAATTCATCAATTTCAGCGGTGGAAAGCTCCAAAATGTCAATCAAACTTCTCATTTCTGTTCAATCCTTTCTTTCAGACGAAGAGATATTGCAAGGGCGAACCGATGGTTCGCCCGCTTTTATACAAATCAATCAACAAATTCCGCAACGCATCTTTCGTACGCGGCAACGGGATCGGTAGCAGCGGTGATCGGTCTGCCGACAACGATATAGTCGGAACCGATGGCTTTTGCGCCTTCGGGTGTGGTGATACGGGACTGGTCGCCGACATCTCCTCCCGCAAAACGAACGCCGGGAGTTACGGTCAAAAATTCTTTTCCGCAAACCTCATGCACCTTGCCGGCTTCCAGCGGAGAGCAAACAACGCCGTCAAGACCTGCTTTTTTCGCGTTGGAAGCATAGTGCATGACAACTTTATCAATGGGTTCGTTGATCAGAAGATCCGTTTTCATTCTTTCCTCGCTGGTGGAGGTAAGCTGTGTTACCGCGATGAGGAGGGGGCGTGTGCCATCGGGACGGGTGAGACCTTCCAAAGCTGCTTCCATCATGGCAACCGTGCCGCCTGCATGGAGGTTTGTCATATCCACGTCAAGATGAGAGAGCACTGCCATGGATTT
>JAFQEK010000148.1 GCA_017399025.1 Clostridia bacterium | reverse complement strand
TGACGGCTTCAGTGATATTTTATTCGCCCCTTTAACTTGCAAAGCAAATATCACTCGGCGAAAGCCGAATATCACTGCGAAGCAATAGATCTCGCCGCAGGCGAATAAAACTGCGAGACTTCCTTATGAGAAGTCTCGCATCAATCTGCGGTTTTTGTTTGAATCAATTTGTAGTTTTGCGCAAATATTTATTGACCTTGTCCACCATAATTTCGGGCATTGTTTTTTCGATGGGGAAGAATTTTGCGCCGATCACACGGTCGGAGAATGCGGCGATAAAACGGACGGTGCGTTCCATAGCTTCTGCGGAAAGAATATCAATCACGTCGTGGCGGCAATGAATCTGATAAGTGTTTTTCGCGCCTTTGCGCAAGAAATTGACACAAGGGATTCCTTTATCGGCAAACGGAATGGAGTCGGAGGAGCAAATTTCCTGAAGCACATTCATTGGATGACCGAGTTCTTTATACAGATAAGTGATATAATTGCACAATGCTTCTTCACCCGTTACCAAAGCGATATCACGGCCGAGGAGCGGACCGATCATATCCACATTGATGCAAAGACGGATTTTTTTCAAATCCTCTTCATGTTCGCGGACATAGAATTTACTGCCGAGCAAGCCTCTTTCTTCGGAACCGCACCAAATAAAGCGCAAGGTACGTTTGGGAGGATTTGCTTTATAATAGCGGAGAAGCTCCAGAATGGTTGCTGTTCCTGTCGCGTTATCATACATACCGTGGCTGAAAATTACGCTGTCATAGTGCGCGGTATAGACGATGACCTCATCGGGATATTCCGTTCCGGAAATTTCTGTCATTACGTTTTGGGAATCGGCTTCTCCTTCTTCCTGAGAAAGTGTCAGTTTGACTTTTTGGGGTTTGGAGGCGATCATTTCCAGCGCATCCTTCATTCGCATGCAGACGCAGGGAAGTTTTCCGTGTTCAATATGCATAGGACGGAGCATTCTTTGATCCAGATCGGCAGTTTCTTCGGTATCATAAAACATACCGGAGGAAGAGATTGCACCGCGAACGCCTGCATCCAAAAGTGTTTTGAAATCCTTGGGACGCAGTCCGTTCGCAATGAATACGATTTTTCCTTTCACATCCTGCAAATCCATCGGTTCGAGTTCTTCCAGATAAACGAATTCGGCTTCGATTCCGTCTGCTGCATCGTTTCCGGAGAATCCGTAGCCGCTGACCTCATATTCTTTATAAAAGGGTTCGGTAACTTCCAATTTTGCTGTTTTGATGGTGTATCTCGGTGCTTTGAATGTTTCAATCGTGGGTTCAAGACCGATTTTTCTGATTTCTTCCGTCAAAATTTCAGCAGCCTTTTTTTCGCCTTCAAATGTGGAAAGGCGTTCAAAATTCAATTTTTGCAAAAGGTCGTACATTCTTTTTCCGCAAATATCCATGATAGTCTCCTTTTGTGGGGCATACCCACGGGAATCTTTGTTTGCCGTAGTCGTTTCTGTACCGCGGTACGGTAAAACGGCAAGGTGGATTTCGGCAATTTCCCATGTAATAAAAAAGTGGGCAACGCCCACTGAATAACGGCTTGCTTTGCAAGCTGTGTGCTCAGCCTATCAAAGTTTCGCTCGTATCGAAACAATGCAAACGGCGAGGTCGAATTTGAGCAATTTCCAATGGAATAAAAAATGTGAAATTCGTTCAAGAAAAACAGACCCGAACGAATTTCACATGAAAATTTATTTATGCTGTTTTTTCTTCAATGTAGTTGGCAACGTCGCCGACTGTGATCAGACGGTGAATATCTTCGTCGTCGATTTCAACGCCGAATTCTTCATCGCAACGAAGAGCGAGCTCTGCAAGCTCCAAGGAGTTGATACCGAGATCGGCTTCCAATCTTGCGCCTGCGGTTACTTCTTCGGGATCGAGGCTGAAGGTTTCAACAAGAATTTCTGTGATTTGTTCCATGATAGACATAATAAACTCTCCTGTCTTGCCGCTTTGCGGCATTTTTCAAAATACTTATTTGATTTTGTAGCGCATGATCTTTCTCGAAGTGTTCTTTTCGAACTCTGTTTCGCGAATCTCTACGCACTTAATATGTTTGAAGGTCGGAAGCTTTTTATTGACCGCATCAACTTCTGCTTCGATCGCCGTTTGAATTTCTTCTTTGGACTTACCTTCAAATTTATCGTAATCGGGATAAACGAGAGCGGTGATGACAACTTCGCCGGGCTCTTCGCCTTTTCTGCCGACAACGACAATTTCACTGATCAGCTCGGATACACCGAGATGTTCTTCCAACTCTTCGGGGAAGACGTTTTTACCGTTACTTGCAATAATAACGTTTTTCTTTCTGCCGGTGATATAGATATAATCTTCCTTATCCATATAACCGATATCGCCTGTTTTGAACCAACCGTCTTCGGTCATAACGGCAGCGGTTGCTTCGGGATTCTTATAGTAACCAAGCATAACGGCATCGCCGTGTACGGTGATTTCACCGGTTTCATCTTCGGGAGATTCCTTGTCAATGCGCGCTTCCATGTGATTGACCACGAGACCTGCGGAATGGGGTTTGCGTTTGTTAAAGGGATTGCAGGAAATCAGCGGAGAGCATTCGGTAATGCCATAACCTTCACAGATTTTGATACCAAAGGCATCAAATTCCTGAATGAGTTCAGTACGCAGGGGTGCACCGCCGCATACGATGAATTTCAGTCTGCCGCCGAACGCATCGATGATATCCTTGAAGATCTTGCGTCGAATGCTTCTGGGAAGTCTTCTCGCAATCGGAATCATTGTTTTCACGAGTTTGGTCTTGCCTTTTTTCTCAATTTCCGCCCAAATCTTTTTTTGCATGGTTTCCACATACAGGGGAACAAGAATCAAACCTGTGGGTTTGAAGTTTGCGAAATTACGGAGTGTGTTTTTGATGGAATCGTTGATGAAAATGGAAATACCGATATTGGGAGCCGCAAGCTGGGAAATGGTAAATTCATATGCGTGATGAATCGGAAGAACAGAAACGAGAGTATCGTCTGTCGAAGCATCGATAATAGCGCAACAGTCATAAGCGCTGGTCGTCAGATTTCTCTGAGAAAGCATAACGCCCTTGCTGGTTCCCGTTGTTCCGGAAGTGAAGAGAATGGTGCAGACCGCATCTTTGTCAACAACGTGATTTTCTGCGGTACGATCGCCTTCGTCATACGCTTTTTTGCCGATTTCCAGCATTTCGGCAAGTGTCATGAAGCGAGGATCTTCGGGTTTTTCTCCTTCAAAATCCATGCACACGATGTATTTGACGGTTGGCATCTGGTCATAGAGGGGAAGCATCTTCTTATGCATGGAAGCCGTGTAGACGAGCATCTGCAATTCGCAAAGATTGACAAAATTCGTAAATTGTTCCGCGGAAATTTCTTTATCCAAGGGCACGATAACGCCGCCGCAAGAGGTTGTGGCGATATAGGTGGCAACATAATCCGGGTGAGTATCGCCCGTAACACCGGTGAATTTACCGGCAACGCCGAGGACGTTCATCGCGGAGCTCAGATAATTGACGTGTGCGAGCATGTCGTTATACGTAAAATGAAATTCCTGTTTTTTACGTTTGTAAACATACCGATCCTTATCGCCGTAACGTTCCGCTTGTTTGACTACGCCTTCATAAAACGTGTCAAACTCATAAACCTTGTGTGTGGGTTGACTTTTTTTCACAGCAAAACCTTCTTTCCGATTTATTTTTCAACTTTTAAGAACTTTACAATTTGATTATATAAAAAAATCTTCCTTTTGTCAAGTTTTTCCCTGAGTTTTGCGTAAAATAAAAACTTCTTTATAGTATTTCTTCTCTGATCGCCTGAATTCATTCACAAATTGTAAGATTTTTGTTATTTTTTTCAAACAGAAAGGACATATCCGTACCGTACAGAGTATGTCCTTTTGCTTCATTTTATTCAGATTCCGAGTGTTTTGATGTCGCTCATATCCGCAACCGCACATTGAGAAAACGTATTATCGCCCGTGGCAAGGATATTTCCGTTTTTCGTGAGTGCTACGGTATGATGACGTCCTGCGGAAATGGCAATGACGTCTTTCCAGTTTTCAACGGCGCATTGACCGTAACCGTTATGACCGACCGCAACAACCGTTCCGTCATCGCGCAGACCGACGGTATGGAAGTTGCCTGCGGTAATGGCAACGATCCGGTTCCAACGGGAAACCTCGCATTGCTTGTTGGCATTATTGCCGACCGCAACGACCGTTCCATCCGATTTCAAGCCGACGGTATGGCAACCGCCCGTTGCAACGGCAACGATGCTTCCCCAATGTAGTCCGCCCCAATCGCCCTTGGTGTTGGCGCCTACGGCAAGGATGGTTCCGTCCGATTTCAGTCCGACGGTATAATTGGCATTGGCGGAAACAGCGATGACATCCGTCCAATCGTAAACGTCGCATTGACCGTATGTATTATCACCCTTGGCAACGCAACAGCCGTTTTCCAGCAGTCCGACCGTGTGGCAGGTACCTGCCGCAACCGCGCAAAGTCCGGACCATTCGGAGATATCGCATTGACCGTAACCGCTGTAACCGGCAGCAACGGCGGTTCCGTTTGCTTTCAAGCCGACCGTATGGTGTCCGCCTGCGCAAACCGCCACAATATCACGCCATTCGTCAATATCACACTGACCGTACTGCGTGTGTCCCGTGGCGACAACGCTTCCGTTATAACGGACGGCAACGGTATGCAGACCGCCTGCGGCAATTGTCAGAGTCATCATTTTGGGCACAATATAGGGAGTGTTCCGGAAGGAACGGTAAATTTCAAGAGAATCGGTGCTTGCCCCGCCGGGAACGGCGAGCAATTCGCCTGTGTGCATGTTCAATTGCTTGGTCATGGAAAATTCTCTTGTAAGCTCATCCGAGGTATCCGTTTCGGGATGTTCCGCAACAACGGGAAAACGAACTGTTTTTTCGTCTGTTTGCGGAATGGAGACAGTATCGGTTTGCGATGCGGGGATGTTTTGCGCATGTTTATTCAAAGGAGAATATTGATTGACGGAATTTTCATCCTTTTTCTTTTTTGCGTGTTTTTTTGCGAGAACACGGATTTTTTTGTCATGTTCCGCAAGGGTTTTACCGAGATTTCCGATCTGATATAAAGGATAGATCAGCATGAGAAAAACAGCGGCAAGAAGAAGCAGAAGCACCGTCATCACGAGATCTGTTTTCAGTGTTTTCAGTCCCAGACAAACACAGATCGCGGCGCCGAAAAAGCCGCCGATGAAAGATATCACTTTAATAAAAGTCGTCTGCTGTTCAGACATAACGATCTCCGTTCTGCCGTTTTTTACGGCCTGTTTTATTTTTTGGGGATGGATATTCCAATGTTGCCAACATTGGTGTTGACAACATTGGCTTTTTGTTTTTGGCATAACGCGCTTTCCGGATTTCAATAACCGAGCTCTGCGGCGCGCGAACGCAGATTTTCAAGAATTACCGCGTATGCCGCGGAAGTCAGATGCATATATTCATCGTTCTGATATTCCGGCTTCAAGTATCCCGTATCCGGATCGATCAGCAGAGAATGGCTGTCCGCATAGGGGATTTGCATTTCCTCGCAAAGCGACCGAAGCCACAGGTTCGCTTGCAGGACCGCTTCCTTGGTCAGCCGTTTGTAATACTTTACGGAACGGTCGGACAGAGGAAGCAGGGATTGTACAAGAATTTTTGTTTGCGGATTTGCTTTCCGAACGGAAAGCAAAAGTTCTCTGTAAGTTTCGGTAAACACTTCTTCGGGAAGCGTTCCCGCGCCGCCGGAAACGCCCACCGTGATCACAAGGATCTGCGGATTTTTGAGCGCAACTGCTTCCGGAAGCGTAACGTTTTTATTTTCCTTCTGTAAATGTACGCATTTCGTTCGGTTCACCGTTTCAAAAAGAACGGTGCTTGCCGCGCCGGACCACACGCGTTCCTTCGGGATTCCTCCGCGCAGAGCAAGATGGGCGGTTGTGGAATCTCCGAAAAAGATCATGCGGTCGACGGGGTCCTCCGAAGCTGCCGACGGTTTCAGAGGAAGCGCAAAGAAAAATGCGAAAATCAAAAAAAGGGAAATAATTTTTCGGTGAGAGGGCAAAAGAATACGCCTGCCTTTTATTTGGATGTTGTCAGACGGAAAACTGCCTCTTTATCGGAGCAAATGATGATCGTGCCTTCGTAATCGGTACGGAGAACGGAAACCCCCGCATTTTCGAGGCGGTCCAAAATGAGCTTTTTGGGATGTCCGTAATCATTTCCTTCTCCGCATTGGATGATCGCCAGGGTGGGATTTGCCGCGGCAAGGAACGCTTCGCTCGTGGAGGAATCGGAGCCGTGATGGCCGACCTTCAGTACGTCGCATTTGAATTTGGAAACGGGATGAACACGAAGCATGGCTTCCTCGCTTGCTTCTTCCGCATCTCCTGTGAAGAGGAAAGAGGTTTCGCCGTAATCCAGACGGATGACGATGCTGTAGTCATTGACATCCTTGACGTTGGAAGTATCAACGGGGCCGAGAATCTCAAAAGAGGCTTCGCCTATTTGATATATATCTCCAATCACGCTCGGAATATACTCCAGATTTTTTGCATCCATGGCTTCCAGCATGCCTCTCCAGAACGCTTTGTTTGTATCCCGCGGATCACATTCCGGCAGAATGATATTTTCAACATGGAACGCTTCAATGACCTCTTCTGCCGCGCTGGCGTGGTCAAAATGAGGATGCGTGATGATCATATAATGTAAAGTATCAATTCCCTGATCGGAAAGATATTCCGTAGTGATCTTATCTTTGCTGCTTTCATTCAGGGGAGCACCCGCATCGATCAGTATGTTTTTTGTGCCGTCCTCCGTCGGAACACGAACCAGAATGGAATCCGCCTGACCGACGTCAATGTAATGCACTTGCAGGTCGGAAAGATCGCTTTCCGTTTTGTTGCCGACATTCGGTTTTTGGTTTCCTTGCTGACCGGACGTCGTGCTCGAGGGTGTTCCGTCATTCGGATTTGGATCGTCGGGAGTTTCCCAAGGCTTGAGCAAGAACGAAAGCAAGCCGATCAGAAGAACCAGACAGAGTGTGATGACCGAACGAATGATTTTTTGCTGTTGTTTTTTCTTATTGCGTCTTTTTCCCATTTCAAAAACCTCCTTTTCCGCATATAAGAATACGATTCTATTTTATTATATCAAATACTGCATATTTTTACAATAGTAAGACTGAAAAATTTTTTTCAAAAATATTAAAAAATTTTCAAAAACCTATTGACAAAACGAAATACATGTGATAGAATAGTGGAGCAGTCAAGCGAATGGCTGTGAAATAAATGGAATGCGCTTGTAGCTCAGCGGATAGAGTGCCCGGCTACGAACCGGTAGGTCGAGGGTTCGAATCCCCCCAGGCGCGCCAAAAACCTTCTCGGACAATGTTCGGGAAGGTTTTTACTTTTTCACAAAGCTTTCCGAGAAAGTTTTTGGAAAGTTATAAGTAAAAATGAATGGTGAAGAAGTAAAGAATGAAAGTTTCGGCAGTTCAAATACGATCTTGTTAAAATTCCCTTTATCCTTTGGATGAAGCGGGATTCTGTTTTATTTACAAAAATGATTGACTGTTTATAAAATGAAGAGAGGAGAACCCCGGGAAATGGGAAAAATTTATACTTCTGCTTATCCCGACTGCCCTCCGGAATGGTATTGGACAAGCGGTTTGCACGATGCCTGTATTGAAGGTGTGGAAGCATTTGAATTTCCGTTTGATTACGGACAGTTTACGAAAAACAAATATAAATATCAACGGAATCTGTTGGTTTTGAAAATCAACGCGAACGGCGCACTGTACGATCGGACCGTTCGGGAGATTCGTTTTTTTAATTATACGGTACTGACTGATCATATTTCGTTGAAAGACAGGAAAAAAATCTGGTGGCTTTCGGATACGCTGACCGATCACGGAAAATATTACACCCTGAAAATGGAATTACAGGATTTCGAGTCTTATCCCGAAGACTTTACGTTTGAAATCCAATTTGAACGCGCGGAAACGGAAAGATATAACCATAGAAAATAAATACCCTGACAGCTCTTCGTAAATGAACTGCCGGGGTATTTCCGTTTACGGATATTTGCGAAAGATCAATCCCGCGGCTTGTAGGGGCGCGGTAATCTGCCGTATTTTAATAATAAAAATGATGATTGCCAATGGCGAAGGCAAATTTTCTGTTTTTCTGAATCCAGGAGTTCGTTGCAATGGAGGGATTCAGGAAATAGAGAACTCCGTCATTTACGGTGGTTCCTTCCAGAACCATTTTTGCGGCGCGGATACATTCTTCGTTGGAATTGTTATAAATTGAACCTGTTGCGACGGGAGTGAATTGGATTCCGTATTTTCTGTCAAAAATCACGCTGTAAATGGTGTTGGGGAACTGATAGCTTTCCACACGGTTCATGACGACATTGCCGACCGCAATCTTACCCAAAAGCGGTTCGCCCCTGCTTTCCGCATAAATGATACGCGAGAGCCAAAGAACGGAGCCGTCCCAATAAACCTGATCCGCAGGTGCGCAAACGCCTCCGAAATCTTTGATTCCAACGCTTCGGGTGGCATCGTTCCACGTAACTAAGGCGTTGAACGCACGCGCTGCCGCACGGATAGGGACGTATAAGGTGTTTCCGATCAGACGGCAGGAAACGTTGGTATAAAAGCATCTTCCGTTCGCTTCTATGTAAAAATCACCCGATTTGGCGGAGATGGTAATACCTCTCGTACGGATAGAGACCACGCCGCCGCTGTAAGAAGAGATATAACTGGAGCTGTCCATGATTTTACAGAATTCAAGCAGGGGAACCAGGGTTTTTTCTTCGATCAGATACCCTTGGATTGTTTGATTTCCCACGGAAACGGGAATTTTGGGGTTGTCCGCCGAAACCGATATAGAGAAAAATAAAAATAACAGACAAACCGCAATCGAAATGTTTCTGAATTTTTTTAACATGTTACATTGTTTCCTTTCTTTTAGTTTTGATGTAAAAACACCGTTTGCAGAGGAAACTCGGAATTTTTCGGGTAAGTGTTTTCGAGGATTGTCCCTTCAAATTTGTGCCTTTACATTTTTATGATACCATGAATATATGCGGAAAAACAATGTAATATGTTTACCAGGGCTGCCATGTTTATCCGAAAATGACGATATCTGCTTTTTCGCGGATGGAAAACGCACTGAAATATTGGTTTTCCAAAGGAATCCAGCGTGAAAAAAACATTTCGCTCTTTTCTTTGTTGCGCGCAAGAATTCTCTTTTTTCGTTCTTCTTCATCTACGGAAAGAAAAACACGCAGATCAAAAATATCGGAAAATGAGGGATGATGGCTGTAGGAGCCTTCTACGATTAAAAGAGATGATTTCGGAATCTCACGGTATTTACCGAGCGACATGGAAGAACAGTCGAAAATCTGATAAGAAAACGCTTCGTTTTTTCGGATATACGGAACCACTTCCCGTAAAAAACGCTCTTTGTCAAAATTTCCTCCCGCTTCGGCAAAGCGTTCGGGTGTGCGTTGTTCGGGACGAAGAAAAAAATCATCCATGTGAATGATCGGTGCGCCGTAGCGTTCGGATAATATATTTGCAAGCGTGGTTTTTCCTGAAGCTGCGTTGCCGTCAATCGCAATGCTGATACGGGATGGCTTTTTCATAAGATTTTCAATTTTTGAAAATAAAAGACTATATTTTTCCGTTAATTCCATAAAACAGGACTCCTTACTTTCTTTTTATATTATTATCATAGCAAAAATTTTTAAAAAAGTCAAACTTTTTTTCATTTAGGTATTGCATTTTAAAAAATATGTGCTATAATAGTAAATGTTCCGCCGGTGTGATGGAATAGGCAGACGTGCTGGACTCAAAATCCAGTCCTGGCGACAGGGTGCGGGTTCGACCCCCGCCACCGGCACCAGAAAAACCCCTTGATCTATACGATCAAGGGGTTTTTTAGTGAAATAACTCCCTTGCAGGATTTGTGAAATACGCAACGCGTGTGAAATTTGCATAAGGGTTTCAAGATGAATTTGTAAAAATAGCAGGAATATCTTCGCATTATGGCGCAAGCGCCAAAATGCACATACCTGCGTCTCGATTTTTACAAGTTCATCTTCGACGGAAGCGCAAAGTTTGCACAGGCGGTCAACCTGCAAGGTTGTTTGCTTCTTTTTGTAACTTTTTCTTTCAAATAAAGAAAAAGTTTAGTAACAGAAATTTGATGGAATCATAGTTTTTATAAAATTAGTCTTAAAAAATAAATGCTGTTGCCCTGTGATGCTGTTTTAGAATGATTGACATTTTTGTTCTATTATGATATACTATAGATGTTATGAATTCCGCTTATATTATTATAGGAAGGAGATATTTAGCAGATGAAAAAAATACGGATTGCGGCATGGTTGATTGCGGTGTTGATGTGTGTTTCCGTTTTATCGGGATGTACGGAAAATGCGCCGAAGTATGACCCGAATGAATTGAAAAGCATGGACCCTGTCGGAGAAGTTCCCGAATCATTGAAACAGATTATAGAAAATGATATTTTTAACGGGGTTACCGCTTTTGACGGAAGATTATTAAAAGCAGAAACGATTGATAAAGACAAAGAAAACAGGACTGTTACCCATCAGGTTTTGATGATGGATCTATACGGAAAAACACAGGCTTCCTATACTTGCGCCTCGGACGATGCCTACCACATTAAAACACTTACGGCTACGGAGGACGGCGGATTCTTGTTTGTTCTCGGCTTTACGGATTATGCTTACAGTAAAAACGAATGGGCAAGCGATCATGGCTATGCCTCTCGTGTGATAAAATGCGATAAGGATGGAAATTTACAGTTTGAAATGGTGTTTGACGGTGTTGAAGGCTCTGCGCTGAATGATTGCTTTGAAAAAAACGGAAGCTTTTATTTCTTTGGAACGATTCAGACGGCTGAAACTCAAAAAACGGGCGTTCATTCTCCGACCGATATTTATATGACGGTTATAGATGGAAACGGTATGGTGTTGAAAACAAAGTGCATTGCGGGTTCCGATTATGACCGCTTGGATACAGCGGAAATATCCAATGATTCTTTTGTCCTTTCAATTTCGGCTCAGTCGGATGACGGAGATTTTACAGGCTCCGAATCCAATGGATATCTGCTGGATTGGGTTTTTACGGTAGACGAAAATCTGGAGATTATCGGTAAGGAAAAGAAATCCGGAAGAGATTTTTTAGATACTCGGATTGGAGAAAAAGACGGTATTCCGATATATCAAAGCGATTCTTTGTTGGAAAATTTTGATGCGGGCACGCCGCAGGCGTTTATTGATTACGGAGATTTTTATCTGATCGTTTCGAGCAATGCAACCGGAGTATATGAAAACACGCCGCTGACGATTAGCAGTATCTGGCTTTATTGGGAAACGGTTTATTCGGCTTATGATAATAACGGCGAATTGATTTTCCGAGCAACCGTGGATTCGACTCCCGATTATGATTCGAAGGTGTCAGCTTTTTTTAAGTGATATTCTTCCGAGCCTTGATTTTGCAGGTCAATTTTTCCCATAACCCATAATAAAAATATTTTCCAATAATAAAAATAAATAATACATTAAAATACGAATAAAATACGCACCTCCGAACGAAGATATCCGAGGGTGCGTATTTTCATTAAAAACGGAATTTATATCTTTGTCCAGCCGTCCTCTTTACGGCAAAAACGAAGAATTTCTCCTTTTTCGGTTTCCGATTCGATCCACACATCGTCAGCAAGGATTTTCAGAGGTTTTCCCATGTGGGAAACGATTTTGATCTCATTTGCCGTACTGTTTTCCCAGATTGCGGAAACGGCAAAGCCTCCTCTTGCAGTCAGACCGTCAAAGCTACCGTTTTTCCATTCTTTGGGGAGCGCGGGGAGCAGATGCAGATAACCTTCATGGCTTTGCAGAAGCATTTCCGCCATGCCGGCAGTACCGCCGAAATTGCCGTCGATCTGGAAAGGCGGATGGCTGTCCCAGAGATTCGGGAGGGTGCATTTTGAAAGAAGCATGTTCAGAAGATCGTAAGCGCGTTTACCGTTTTTGAGGCGCGCCCATGCGTTAAGCTTATGCGCAGTTGACCAACCTGTGGAAACATCGCCGCGTTCGGTCAGAGAATATTCCGCTGCTCGGAGCCATTCGGGACAGTTGCGGTTGATCAGCGTTCCCGGATACAGACCGACGAGATGGGAAATATGGCGGTGATGATATTCTCCGATATCGCCGTAATTGACTTCCTCGCGGTATTCCTTGATTTGTCCCGAAGCGCCGATCTGTATGGGGTCTGTTTTTTCGATATCCTCACGCAGGCGAAGGATAAAAGCATCTTCCGTTCCGAGCGCTTCCGCAAGCAGAATCGTATCGCGGAAACATTCGTAAGCCATTTGCTGATCAAATGCGCATCCGCTTGTCCAATAATATTTTCCATCGTGCATCTGTTCGGGCGAAGCCGAATATTTGACGAGCAATTTTCCGTCGGGTTGTTCTTCCATACATTTGGAAAGGAGCTTTGCCACGCCGTAATTGGCAGGATAGATGATTTCTCTGAGATAACGGTCATCCATGGAAAATTCATAATAATCTGTGAAAAGCTTTGCCGTAAACGCGCAGGTTCCCGGTCCGGAATGACCGCCGGGAGGGGTATCCACACCCGTGATACGGTAAAGCCCTGCAGCTGTACCGATGGAAATCCCGTTTGTTCCTGCTTCGGTCAGATTTTCGGGAAAATATTTCTCAATATAGAGGTCTGCGTAATGCTCTGCAACGGGACGGTATGCGTTGAAATATTGCATATAAGGAAGGAAAAGCTCGTTCAGATTGGTATTGAAAGCGAGCCAATAATTCATTTGTACGTTGATATTGTGCCAATATCCCGATGACCAGGGGGAGCTGGCATAACGGCTCCACGTTCCTTGCAGATTGGCAGGATACGTTCCCGGACGGGAAGAGGCGATCAGAAGATATCTTCCGTACGTGAAATAGAGCTCTTCAAAATAACGGCTGTCTTTGCCATTCCGATAATTTTGAAGCAAAAGATCTGTGGGAATGTCCGAAATTTTTCCGCCGAGGTCCAAAGAAGCGCGTTCGATCAATGACGAATAATCCGTAACATGCCGTTCCAGAAGCGCTTCATAAGAAAATTTGCTTGCTTTTTCCAGAGTTTCGGAAATGCGGTCATGTGGATGCGGATAAGGCACAAGTTTTTTCTTGGGATCCCTTTCCGTAAATACACGGCTTTCCATTTTATAATTCGTTCCGACAGCAATCAGGATCAGAACACTGCTTGCATTTCTGATTTCAACGGTTTTTTCGTGGGAAATCAATTCTCCGTCTTCGGGAATTACAAGAACTTGTCCTTCAAACAGAATGTTATAAAATTCCATCACACCCGAAAGCGTGATTTTATTTTCGGAAACATAAACTGTTCCCGTTTTACCCATTCCGTCGCCTTCTTCCATTAAATAAGGAGAAATAAAGGGAATTTCGGGGCGTACGGTCATTTGCAACGCTTGTTTTCGGTCGGCAGTGATTTTTGTTACGAAAACACGGTCGGGATAGCTTGCAAAATGCTCGCGTGTGTAACGGATGCCTTCATAGGTATACTCCGTTTTAGCAACCGCGCTGTTCAGGGAAAGACTGCGCCGATAATCCTTAACATCGGTGTGTCCGAAATCAAGATAGCATTCGCAAAAATTTTGCAATCCTCCGTTTCCGCCCGGATAGCGTGCGTTGTAAGTAATGGGGTTGGCAAGACTGTTTTCCGTAATTTGCAGACGCTCGGTTTCGGTTCTGCCGAATACGTTGATTCCCATATAACCGTTTCCGAGCGGCAAGGACCATTTTTCCCAACCGTCATCGGGAGAACGCCGTCCGTGGCGGAATAAATAAAAATCTTCCTGTCCGAACGGTGCTTCTTTTGTATACCATAATTCATAATGCTTCATAAATACCTCTTTGTAATTTCAACGGGCATTGCCTGCTTTTTTATTCTATAGGAAATTGCGCTAAAACAGATGAAAAACTTGCCGCGCGAGATCCGTTCGACTCGCACTCCCATGTCATTTCGGGCAGAGCACAGTGATTGAAAATAGGGAACGCATCGAAGAATCTCCGGAGGGCTTCGCTCAGGATGACGGCACGCGGAGAGGGTGTTGCCCACTTTCTTGGGTTTATTATAATCAAAAATATGAAAAAAATCAAGGCTGTTTCAAGATTTTTCAAATTTTTCATTCTGATCGGGTCATTGAGGAGGCTGACTCCTGCAGATAAACGAAATTATGGAAACGGATGCATCTTCATCTCTTCTGTAAAGAAAAAAGACTATGCTTTCCCAAAAGGTGCGCATAGTCTTAACAGATTCTTTTTTCAGAGTTCCGTATTGTTTTCCCGTTCCGTTTTTCCGGTTTCTCGTTTTTGCATATATTTCCTTCGCGTTGCTTCTCCGCCGCGCCAATGTCTTTCCTGTTTGTTTTGTTCCAGAACCAGTCCGACTTCGCGGTAAAGCGAGGGATTGATGTGCTTTAAACGTTCGGTTACATCTTTATGTACGGTAGATTTGCTGATGCCGAATTTCACGGCAGCTTTCCGAACGGTATCTTTGCTTTGTGCAATATATTCTCCGAGCTTTACGGCTCGTTCCCATGCGTTTCCTTTCAAAAAACGAATCCTCCTTTTCGGATATGATTTTGTTTCATATATATGAATAAAGAAGATTTTTATGCTTGGGTTGACAGTTGAAATATATAATTTTTGCTTAAATATATTGACAAAACTGTTAAAATATGACATAATAAATGACAATAAGAATGATTCTCTTTTGGGTTCATTCTCTCTTTTTCTTTTTCAAAAAGAAAAGAAGACCGAAAAGGAAAGGAGTTGTTTCAATGACCCTATTATTTCTGCTTGTTTTGTCCGCAATCGCAAAACTGAAAGAAAGAAAAAAGAAAAAGAACCGGATCTTGAATTCCAGATATCTGGAATTAAGAAAACGTGTTTATGCAATTATGGACGGTGAAGATATGACAACCAATGTTCCTAAATTTGCAAAAGAAATACGAAAGCTGTATATTGGAAAACAAATTACGGCTGTTCATTATCATGATCTGATGAAATATCTCAGCGCTCATTATTATGTCGAGCGTTTTATTGTACATCGCTGAGTCGCTTTTTCCGTTCGTTAAAAGCAATTTTCCGCAGCAATCCAAGCTTTTGAGCTTGGAGAACTGCGGATTTTTGTACTGTAACACTAAAAATGCAGGATTAATTCAAAAGGAATAAATTTCCCTGGTACGGTTGTTACTTTTCCCCAAAATGGTAAGACAAACGGGAATTTATCCTTATCATTTGTTGTTAAAAGAAAATTGATTTGACAAAAGTATATGGATATGTTATAATAAACATAAAAAATACTTGAAAGGAAGGTATTGTTATGAAAAAATCGAATTTGGTCGGAAAGATTATACTTTCGGTGATTTCCGGTTTGTTATTCAGTTTTCTTTATTTTTATTTTAAGCTTCCCGCAATCAATCCTGCTACGCCCTCGTTCTGGAGTGATCTCATGCTCGTAATTCTTTCTTTTGCTTATCCGTTCTTGTTTACAAAGAAAGACGGCAATTTAAGAATGCAGAATAACAGTAAAAAAAGAAACGGCGGTACCGTGATCAGCTTTGTTGTTGGCGGTTCGCGTCTCAATAAGATTACGGTTGCGATTCTGGCTGCGCCCATTGCGGTTTTGATTCTTGGCTCTGTAATTTCTTCTACGGTTTTCAACGCACGCGCATATGCAAAGGTGATTGAGGTCCCTACGGCAGATTTTGCTACTGATATGAAGGAAACGGATGAAGTTACGAATATTGCGCTGATGGATGGAGATTCTGCGCGTTATCTCGGTAACAAAACGCTTGGTAAAGTTTCTCACATGGTTTCGCAGTATGTGGTTTCTCAGAGCTATACGCAAATCAATTATCAGTATACTCCCAAAAAGGTTGCGAATCTGGAACACGCCGATTTCTTTAAGTGGTATGCCAATAAAGATAAAGGCGTTCCCGGCTACGTTATGGTTGACCCCGTGAACAATAGTGCCGAATATATGGAATTGAAAACGCCTTTGAAATATGTTGAGAGCGCGTATTTCAATCATGATTTAATGAGAAAACTCCGCTTTGAATATCCTACGAAGATTTTTGATGACTTTATCAGCTTTGAAGTGGACGATGAGGGCAATCCTTATTATATCATTACCTGCCTTATGCCCAAGGTATTTCCTTTCGGCGCGATGGATGTTTGCGAAGCTGTGATTTTTGATCCCTGCACAGGTGAAAGCAAACTGTATAAAGTAGAAGAAATCCCCGCATGGGTGGATGCCGTTTATTCGGGTGATCTTGCGGAACAGAAATATAATTGGTACGGTACGCTTTCGGGCGGCTTTATCAACAGCATTATCGGTAACAAGGACTGCAGACAGACCACGGATGATTACGGTTATATCGTAATCGGAGATGATATCTGGTATTTTACGGGTGTTACTTCCGTTACCAGTGATGAATCCAACATCGGATTTATCATCAGCAATGCAAGAACGGGCGAATATAAATATTATCCCGTTGTAGGTGCTGAAGAATACGGTGCTATGCATGCGGCAGAGGGTGTGGTTCAGGAAAAAAGATATAAAGCTTCTTTCCCCTCTCTGATCAATGTTTCCAGTCAGGCGACATATATCATGGTTCTTAAAGATGAAAGCGGTTATGTAAGACTTTACGCGCTTGTTAACGTAGAACATCCCAGCATCGTTGCTACGGCTCCGTCGCAGTCGGAAGCCATGAAGGCATACAAGGCGCTTTTGCTGGATAACGGTATTATCGACAGCGGAAAGATTCCCGATTCTTCGCTTCCGACTGTCCAAATTACGGTTGCGGATATCAAGACTTATACGGTTGACGGCAATACGGTGTTCTATTTCGTAGGATCGGATGGCATCTATTATAAAGGAATGCTCCGAGATATCGAAGATATGATTTTCTTTGCGGTTGGAGATCAGCTTGAAATCCGTTATGAAGAAACCGAAAATGCCAAAATCAGAAGCATTGAATATGTAACGGTTATTTCTCAATCATAAAGAAAGTTACCCCGGGTTTGTGCACATGACCATTGACAATGGATTTACCCCATGATATAATGAGGGCAGAAATCGAAAGAACCACACTTTTCATAAGGAGGAAATTTTTATGAGCTATGGTTTTAACGTTATGGATTTCGGCGCAAAGGGCGATGGTCTGACCGACGATACCGCGGCGATTCAGGCGGCGATTGATTTCGTTTTCAAACGCGGCGGCGGAAAGATTTTCTTTCCTTTTACACAAAGAGGTTACCGTATTGCTTCACCCGCAATTGAAGAAGTGAACGGAAAACCTACGCGTTCTCAGCTTGTGATTCCTGCGGGAACGGCAAACATTCAGCTGGAGGGCGAAATGCCTTGCCGTTTTCTTTACAGTTATCAGGTTCGACCTGTGGACAGCCCTTACGGAACTACGCGTTTTCATCCTTTGCCGGGCGATCATGAAAATCCTCGCCTTTTTACAAGCACAACGATTTTTTCCGACTGGGAAGCACCCGAAGAACACGATCCGAACGCGCGCCCGTATTCCATTCTTTCTACACCCGAGGGAACTTCTTGCAGAGGTAAATTCAGTTCTTCCCAGGTTACGCTGACCAATCTGGAATTTGCCGTTCCCATGCGCCGTGATAAAATGTATCCTACGCAGTCTGCCGTGAATTTGCAAAATGTCAGCCGCGTTCATGTCATGGATTGCCAGTTTTGTCTTTTGGAATCCGTGGGCGATGCAGTACTCGGCGTTGAATTGCAGGAAAATCCCTGTCATACGTTCGGTCTTATGATGTCAGGGGACCAGAATGATCATAATGTGATCCGCAGTGTGGCGGTACAGGGCTTCAAATACGGACTTGTCATCGGTGAGCATGTGATCGCGGATTACGTTTATGTCCATAACTGCGAAGAGGGTATCGTTTTGCACGATTGTTCGCATATTTCCATGATCAATCATGTTGTTGCGCAGCATAATCGTTGTATTATCACGACCACGCGAGGCATGCTTTTCGGGCATCGTCCCGGACCTTGCAATCTGACGGTCGGTACGGTCAATTATGAACCGGGATACGGACACAGACCTGTGATCAGCCGCCTTGTGTACGGTGTTTACGATCCCGAAAAACGCTTGCGCGGTTCGCTGAAATGGCACCAACCGGGCGGAGATCATAATTTCCCGATTCTTTGCAGTGAAAATTTCAAAGTGAAAATGTATTAAACTGTATTTGCTCCTGAGGTGCTTGCATTGTTTCGCTAAAAATTAAGAAAATCCCATGATTGTTTGCGCAATCATGGGATTTATATCAAACGCTTCTTGACAAAGAAAGAGAAAAATTATATAATAGAATTGTAAAACAATTGAAATTCGGAGGAGGGAAGGCTATGAGATGGATCGTTCTCGGCGTTATTTTTGCTGTTTGCGCTGTGATACGCGGAAACGGCGTTGCTTTCTTTTCAAAATAACAGATATCGGGTATTCCGAAAAATTCGGTTTTTGAAAGCGGCAATTTGCCGCTTTTTATCATATGGAAAATGCACGCACAAAGATCAGCTTCTTTGTTTTTTCGGTAATTCCACGGTAAAAACGGTCAGACCGTTTTCGCTTTGAAAAGAAACTTTTCCGTTATGCAGATCCGCAATCTTTTTGACGATGGCAAGACCAATGCCGTTTCCTTCCTGCGCGTGAGATTCATCCGCCTGATAGAATTTGTGAAAGATATTCTTTTGCTTTTCTTTCGGGATATCGGTTCCCGTGTTGCTGACGGAAATCAAAAATGTTTTTTCGGTGTCTTTGATATCCAAAGCGACCGTTGCGGAAGCGGATGCGAATTTGACGGCGTTATCGATCAGATTGATCCATACCTGTTTCAGAAGCTCTTCGTTTGCTTCGATCATATATTCTTCGAAATCGAGTTGGAGCTCGATTCTTTTTTTTGTCCATTTTTCTTCCAAAAGCAAAACGGCAAAACGCACTTGCTCGGAAAGATTGAACTCGGTGATATCGGTTAAAATTTCCTGATTTTCAATTTTCGTCATGTTCAGGATATTGGTTGCCATATAGGAAAGCCGCATGGATTCCTCTTCAATGGCATCGAGATATTGAATTTTTTGTTCTTCGCTCAGATTTCCCTTTTTCAATAATTTCGCAAAACCCGCAATGGAAACGATGGGAGTTTTGAATTCGTGTGAGAAATTGTTGATGAAATCCGAACGGAGCATTTCCGTGCTTTCCAGCTCTTTGGCAAGCTTATTGAAGCTTTCCGTGATCTCATGGAAAGTGGGGTGGTTTCCGAGCGGACCTTTGTAGGAAATACGCGTTTTGAAATTTCCGGTTGCCAGGCTGTTAAGTCCGTTGACGAGCTTGTTGATCGGTTTCAGAGGGATTTTTCCGAGCAGTAAAACCAATGCCCAACCCATGACCGCGCTGGTTAGAATCAGAATCAGAACGATATTGCTCATGCGGATCTCCTGCGGAACGCCTTCGAATACTTTCAGACGGATCAGAAGAAAGATCAGTCCGATCGCGAGCAGAACGGCGATCAGCAGGACACAGAAACAAACGATTGCCAGAAGCACGACCAGGGAAAATCTTTGCGTTTGTTCCTGCAATCCGATTTTAATGCTCTTACTTTTTTTCATACCTTTTTCACCGCCTTGTAACCGAGACCGCGCACGGATTCGATTTCAAATTCCTGCCAGCCTTCAAAGCGTTTGCGCAATCTGCCGATGTGTACGGTTACCGTTTCCCATCCCGTATTGCTTTCCGCGCCCCAGATCTCGTCCATCAGTTGAATACGCGTGAAAATTTTTCCCGGATAAGAAAGCAGCTTATAGAGCAGAAGAAATTCCTTTTGCGGAAGCTCCTGAACGGCTGCTCCCTTGGATACAGTCAGGGAATCGTAATCCAGAATCACATCACCCACGCGGATTTTATGCTCATTGGCAATTTTTGCGCGGCGCAGAAGTGCTTTGATGCGGTAAAGCATTTCTTCGTCATCGATCGGTTTTGTCATATAATCGTCCGTGCCGACTAAAAAGCCTTTATGCTTATCGGCGGGTAATTGTTTTGCGGAAACCATCAAAACGGGGAGATTGTTTTGCGATTCCCTCAGAAGCTTTGTAAATTCATAGCCGTCCATATTGGGCATCATGATATCCAAAATCACGAGGTCCACATGCGCTCTGTCCATGACCGCAAGCGCGTTTTCTCCGTCCGTTGCCGTCGTAACGGTATATCCCGCGTTTTCCAGAACGGCGCGGAAGAGCAATCTTGTATTTTTATCGTCATCCACAACAAGGATATGAAACATAATTTTTACCTCTTTTTAATACGTTGTTTTATCAATTTTTATTGAGTGAGTATGTCCACTCCATTATAGCATGGAATAATCCGTTTGTCAAAGAAATTCTTACTGCCTTGAAAATAAATGCTGTTTTCCTGAAATAAATACAGGGCTCACGCGTGAAAAAATTTCAATTCATTTTGTCAGAGAAGTGATAAACGAAATCGGAACATCCAAAAGAATTGTACAAAATTTCCAAGATGAATTTGTAAAAATAGCAGGGATAATCTTCACATTTTGGCGCTTGCGCCATAATGTACATACCTGCGTTTCGATTTTTACAAGTTCATCTCCGCTGAAAGCGAAAAATCTGTACAGGCGGTCAACCTGCAAGGTTGTTTGCTTCTTTTTGTAACTTTTTCTTTCAAATAAAGAAAAGTTTAGTAACAGTTTGTAAAGCAAAAGGGGATCTCACTTGATTATTTAAAATAGAGCTTTTCATACGTGAACCCTGAAAATAAATATTCTCTCTGTTGACAAGCGCCCAAACGCTTGTTATACTGAAAGAAAAAACTTTCGGAGGACACCATGAAAAATTTTGAAAAACTCGGTGTGATGATTGATTGCTCCCGCAATGCCGTTCCAAACAAGGAAGGTTTGAAACGGTTTCTGGATTCCATTGCGAAGATGGGATATAATGCGGTCATGCTTTATACCGAAGATACTTATGAAGTGGAAAACGAACCGTATTTCGGTTACAGACGAGGAAGATATTCCCGAGAGGAGCTTCGTGAGATTGACTCTTACGCCGCTTCGCTCGGCATAGAGCTGATTCCTTTTATTCAAACGCTTGCGCATTTGAATCAGCTTACCCGCTGGAGAGCTTACCGCCATAAAATTTTTGATATTGATGATATTTTATTGATCGATGAACCACGCACGTACGAGCTTTTGGAAAATATTTTTTCCACGCTTTCCAAAACGTTTTCTTCTCATCGTGTTCACCTTGGTATGGATGAGGCGCACAGAGTCGGTCTCGGAAAATATCTGGATATTCACGGCTATACCGACCGTTATTCACTTCTGATGAAGCATTTGAACCGTGTTTGCGAAATTGCGAAAAAATATGGTTTTACCTCTACGATGATGGCGAACGATCTTTTTTTCAATCTTTCACCAGGTGTATTTTGCTCCGATGAAGTCAGGGATTTTCCGCCCGAAATACGAAATGCCGTTCCCGAAGGCTGTGAAATGGTGCATTGGGATTATTTCGGCACAGACCCTGCGCGTTACGATGCCATGCTGATTTCTACGGGGAAGCTTTCCCGTCATATTTGGTTTTCGGGCGGCGCATGGACATGGAACACATTTTCACCGCATAACCGTTACAGTATAAAAAGAAATGCGATTGCGCTCGAATCCTGTATCCGAAACGGCGTTACCAAGGTATTCTTTACGCTTTGGGGTGATAACGGCGGAGAATGTGCGTATGAAGCTGCTTTGCCTGCGCTCATGCATGCTGCTTCGGTGGTGAGAGGTCTTTCCGAAAAAGAAATGACAGACGAATTTTTGAAGATTACGGGAGAACGCTTTGAGGATTTTATAGACCTCGATCTTCCCAACTATATTTTCGGAGAAAATGTTCCCGTGGAATCCCCTTATTTTCAGCACAGTGCTTGCAACTATTGCAAGACGCATCTGTATGATGATCCCTTTATGGGAACGATGAGCGCGGCGCTCAGAGCAGAAGATGATGCTTTGCTTTCGGTTTACGCTTTCCGTTTGCACACCCTTGCCGAAAAAAGCGGGCGTTACGGTATTCTGTATGAAACGGCGGCTTGTCTTTGCGGTGTGCTTTCCAAAAAATTACTGCTTGCAAAAAAAACGCGCGCGCTTTACGAAGCGGGTGATAAAGAGGGTCTTCGTTTACTTGCTGAGAACGATTATACCGAAACCGTTCGTTTGTTGGAAGATTTTTATAAGGCGTTCCGCCGTCAATGGTATGCTGTGAACAAAACATTTGGGTTTGAGGTGCAGGATGCGCGTCTGGGCGGTTTGAAATGCCGTTTGCTCAATTGCAAAGAACAGCTTCTGAATTATGCAGATGGAAAAATTACGGAGATTGCAGAATTGGAAGAACCGCTTTTGCCTCTGAAAGATACGTATATCACGTCTTGGGCGGAAATGATCTCTTCCAATTTGATATAAAAAAGCGGACATTGCGAGGGTTCTCGTAAATTTGTAATACAACGGCGAAAACGGCGATAAAACGAAAGAGGTGATTATAAATGTTTTATATCAAGGCGATGGCAACACGACTCATAGACGATCGTGGATATCCGGAAATTGTATTGTGTGAATTTATTGATATCAACGGCAATAGACACAGAATTATAGAAAAATGGCCGGTTGTATCAAATGAAAAGTTTGAAAACACCTTTCCCAAAGACGTTTTGCTTGGATGTGTAATTATAGAGGAAAAAGCGGAATCATATATTGTCGATACAGATCAACCGTGGTATATAGAATCGGTAGAAGGAAAAACAATTTTTGAGATACACAAAAACAGCTTGGTTACAGATAACGAATAACAAAGCGGAAAACGCCCCGACAGAACTTGAAAAATCTGTCGGGGTTGATTTGGTTTACTGCAGAGGAAGTTCACAATCTACGAGTGAATATCCTCATGAGAATCACCCTTTACCCGCTTTTTAACCGTTTTCTAAAAATGAGATACGGATATTCAAGCGCAATTTTGTATGAAAATGGGTGCCGCAGAAGCGACACCCAACATTGGTTGCAAAAGCTGTTTTGAATTTTTGAGATTTTCGAAACGGAATCCGTTATGCCATCAGAACAGACCGACGATGCGTCCGTCTTCGGCAACGTCAATGCGTTCTGCGGCAGGAACCTTGGGCAGTCCGGGCATGGTCATGATGTTACCTGTCAAAACGACGACAAATCCTGCGCCTGCGGCGATCTTCACGTTGCGGACGGTAACCGTAAAGCCTTCGGGCGCGCCGAGAAGCTTTTGGTCATCGGAAAAGCTGTACTGTGTTTTTGCCATACAAACGGGGAGCTTGTCAAAGCCGAGCGCTTTCAATGTTGCCAACTGTTTTTTTGCAGCGGGCTCAATGGAAATGCCCGCGCCTCTGTATACGCGTGTAACGATCTTGTTGATTTTTTCTTCGATGGCATCGTCGTCATCATAAGCGAAAGAGAAATTGTTCGGAAGCTCGCAAAGACGGACGACTTCTTTTGCGAGCTCTTCGCCGCCTTTGCCGCCTTCTGCCCAAACAGTGGAAAGAGAAACGTTGACACCGAGTTCACGGCATTTTTCGATAATCAACTGAATTTCCGCATCGGTATCCGTCGGGAAACGGTTGACAGCGACAACGGAGGGCAATTGATAAACGTCTCTGATATTGGAAACATGGCGGAGAAGATTGGGGATCCCCTTTTCGAGTGCTTCCAGATTTTCCGTTGCGAGTTCGTTTTTTTCCAGACCGCCGTGCATTTTGAGCGCGCGGACGGTTGCAACGATGACGACGGCGGAGGGCGTGAGGCCTGCCGTTCTGCATTTGATATCCAGGAATTTTTCTGCACCGAGGTCTGCACCGAAGCCTGCTTCCGTGACGGCGTAATCACCGAGCTTCATTGCCATGCGTGTGGCAAGGACGGAGTTACAGCCGTGTGCGATATTGGCGAAAGGACCGCCGTGAACGAGCGCGGGGGTTGCTTCCAATGTCTGAACGAGATTGGGAGAGAGCGCATCGCGCAGGAGTGCCGTCATAGCGCCTTCCGCTTTGAGGTCGTGCGCGGTTACGGGTTCCCCCTTGTAATTGTAGCCGATGATGATTCTTGCAAGTCTTTCTCTGAGGTCTGAGATGGAAGAAGCAAGACAAAGAATTGCCATGATTTCGGAAGCAACGGTAATATCGTATCCGTCTTCACGGGGTGTTCCGTTTGCGGCACCGCCGAGCCCGTCCACAACGAAACGGAGCTGTCTGTCATTCATATCCACGCAGCGCTTCCAGGTGATCTTTCTGGGATCAATGCCGAGCGAGTTTCCGTGGTGAATGTGGTTGTCGATCATAGCAGCAAGGAGATTGTTTGCCGCGCCGATGGCGTGAAAGTCACCCGTGAAATGCAGGTTGATGTCCTCCATCGGAACAACCTGCGCATAACCGCCGCCTGCGGCACCGCCCTTGATACCGAAAACAGGACCGAGAGAAGGTTCGCGCAATGCAACGACTGCATTTTTACCGATTCTGCGCAAGCCGTCGGCAAGACCGACAGTCGTTGTGGTTTTTCCTTCGCCTGCCGCAGTCGGAGTGATTGCCGTTACGAGAATCAGTTTTCCGTCGGGTTTTACAGATTCATTCAACAGAGAGAGATTGATTTTTGCTTTGTACTTACCATACAGTTCCAGGCTTTCGTCCGGAATTCCCGCGATTTCTGCAATTTCGGTAATCGGACGGAGTTTTGTCGATTGCGCAATTTCGATATCTGTTTTCATAATACAAATTCCTTTCTGATAATGACAATTCAAAAAAGTACTTTTCGTCTTTCGGATATCCTCCGGAAGCAGGACGGCAATTTCCGACGATTCCAAAAAAGGCAGCCTTATCTGCGGTGATAAGACTGCCCAGACGGTCGGCTTTTATTGCCTTTTGCTTCCATTGCGGTTTCTTCCGCTTCCGTCAGTTGCAAAAGACCTTACTTATTATTTTTATTTTATACGATATTGCGTAAAAAGTCAAGTGCTTTTTCTGAAAAAACCGAAAATCAGAGGGTTCCTTCCACGGTGATCAGCAAAGTTCCCGGGATGACGGTGATTTCTCCCGTTTCGGGATTTTCCGTAACGGTGGCGGCAGGAACCGTCATTTCGTAAGAAGTGCCCGTAGGCAAAGTCAGAAGTCCGTTTTCATAGGTGTAATCGGTTGTCTCAACGGGTTGACCGTCTACGGTTACGGTAATATTACTTGGCGCGGGATTGAAGGCATCGGTCAGTACTACGCCGGTTGCGGGGGTGTTACCTGTATTGGTAATCATGAACGTATAGGTCAAGCGATCGCCGTCGGAAACGGGATCGGGAGACATTTCTTTCTGAATCGTGATATCTGCGTAATCTTCTGCCGTAATCGTATTGGTATCCGTAATCGGTGTTCCCACAGAGGGGGCGGTTACGGTTACCGTGTTTACAATGGAAGAACCGGAAACCAGAGGCGCGAATTCATTGATCAGCGCCTGATATACGATCAGCGCGTTTGCGCCGGGAGCCAGTGAGGGAATGGTAAAGGTAACACTGTTCAAGGTTTCCGTTGCCGTGATGGGAGAAACGTACGCGCCGTTGATATAAAGCGCCGCTGCATCGCCGTAGGTCAGGGGGGTTACGGTCGTGCCGTTTGCCAGCGTGAACGTGCCGAGATCATCCACGAGATTGATGCCCGTTACGGTTGCGTTTCCGTTATTCTGAACGGAAAGCACATACGTGATACGGTCTGCTGCCCGATACGTTTCATCCACAGAGGTTTTTTCTGCGGAAAGAGGATCCAAAAGCGTTGCCGTTGCAATATTGGATACGGCATTACCCATCGCATTTCCGTAACGGAAAGACAGATTTGCCTGGTTTGTGATTTGAGCCATATATCGTCAATAGAATCCTTTCGTTGTCATTCGGATGCCATTCCAAAGGAATCTGTATTCCCATGGAAATCAGGGCATCCTATGATCAATATATGCGAAAAACGGAAATGTGTGAGATTCATCGGGCTGGGGTTAAAGCAATGGCGCGAACAAACGGAAAAGGTCCTGTAAAAAGCGGACGAAGGCATTGCTTCGGCAATCTTCTTCCGTTATTTCTTTGCAAAGAGAGACGGTTTGCAGAAAATCCTCCCGAACCTCATGAACCATTTGCGATCCGCAAAAGAAAGCACCGCATTCAAATTGCAGATAAAGACTGCGGAAATCCATGTTCGCCGTTCCGACCGTGGCGATTTCATCATCACAGACGAAAATTTTCGAATGGATAAATCCGGGAGTATATTCGTAAATTTTGATACCTGCCCGAATCAGCTCGCGGTAATAAGAACGTGTCATGAAATGAACAAACCGCTTATCCCAATGAAAGGGAGTCATAATGCGGATATCTACGCCGCTTTTGGCTGCAATGGTAAGGGCTGTGATCATGCTGTTATCCACGATCAGATAGGGGGTTTCGATATAGACATATTTTTTGGCTTTGGAGATGATTTGCATATAGACTTCTTCCGAAACATTTTTTGAAGTCAACGGTTCGGAGGAATACGGCTGAACGAAGCCGTCCATTTTTTTCTTTTTGGAATTTTCGGAATTTTTTTCGGGACGGTAAACGGAAAGTGAAGCTTCGTTATGTCCCAGAAGCATCCACATCTGCAAAAACATGAGCGAAAAACCGAACGCACTTTCTCCTTCTATGCGCACGCCCGCATCTTTCCAATGTCCGAGCGGATGAATTTTATTGATGTATTCATCCGCGATGTTCAGACCGCCCGTATAAGCAATCTTTCCGTCAATGGCGACGATCTTTCGGTGATCCCTGAAATTTTGCACTGCTGACAAAAAGGGAACAAAACGGTTGAAAACCTCGCATTGGATTCCGTAACCGCGAAGCTCCTTTGCAAAATTTCTCGGCAGACGCAGAAAACATCCCATATCGTCGTAAAGTATTCTGACATCCACACCGTGAGAGGCTTTTTGTTTCAGAATCGAAAATATGGGGTTCCACATTTCTCCGTCTTCAATAATAAATGACTCGATGAAAATATATTTTTCGGCTTGTTCCAGGTCGCAAAGCAGGCGCTCCCAGAATGTTTCCCCCGGAGAAAAATATTCTGCGCACTCGTTTTCATAAATCGGAAATCCTGCGTATTTTTCCAGATATTCGATCTGACGGATACGATCGGGCATGGACTGCGCCGCTTTGGCAAATGCCGAATCGGAAGGCTGTGCGGCTTTGATCAGTCCGCGTATTTCTTCCGTTTTTTTCAGAAGCTTTTTGGAGCGTGTCTGGCAAAAGAAGAAAAGATACAGCAAACCGCCGAAGATCGGGAAAATCAGAATGAAAAATACCCATGTCAGCTTATATGCTTCCTTATCTCTTCTGGAAATGATGTGTATGGCGACGACAATGCTGACCAATTGCAGAATATGGCTGATGATCACCGATGTGCGGCTTTGGTTGAGAATGAGGAAAAGAAGTGCCGCAAGTTGTACGAAAATCAAAAGACAGAAAAAGAGCCTTCTTCGCAGAAGTTCACGAAACCATTTCGGTTTTTTTGAAAAATTCATGATATTCGGTCCTTTCTCGGAAATTTATAATAGTTACGTGAATGATAAAAGAAATTATAACACACATTCAGAAAAAATCAATTGTTTTCAAAAAAGTTCATAAATTTTTTAATATTTTTCAAAAAATCAATTGACAAGAACAAAAAGCTGTGATATAATAGCCGAGATGGAAAAAACTTTCTTGGTTTTTTCTCCTTGCTGCGAATAAATTTTGATGTTCGCGGCCTTATGTCCAGAAGGAGGTGCAATCAGATGGAAAAGAAACTCGTATCCTATGAAACAATGTTTATCGTTGAATCCACAGGCACAGAGGAAGCTACCGCCGCTGTTGTCAATAAGTTCAAAGCACTTATTGAAGAAAACGGCACCATTGAAACTTTCAATGAATGGGGCAAACGCAAACTTGCGTATCCGATCAATGATATGACTGAGGGCTACTATGTTCTCGTCAACTACACTGCGGATCCCAGCTTCGTTGCGGAACTTGAACGTATTTTTAACATCACCGAAGGTGTTATGCGTTCTATGACAACCAAAGCTTGATTTTGCAAAGGAGATGTGATCAATGGCAAGCCTTAACAAAGTAATTTTGATCGGTCACATGACGGCTGATCCCGAGCTCAAGCAAACCGCAAACGGTGTCAACGTATGTTCTTTCCGAATCGGTGTTACCCGTAAGTACACCACCAAAGGTGAACAGCCGCAAAGTGACTTCATCAGCATCGTTGCTTGGAGAACACAGGCTGAGTTCATCGCAAGATACTTCAGAAAAGGCAGTGCTATCTGCATCTGCGGTTCTTTGCAGACAAGAACATGGACCGATAACAACGGTAACAAACGTTACGAAACTGAAGTCGTTGTCGATGAAGCAAGCTTCATTGAACGCAAAAGCGAATCTGCTGTCAGAACAGACAGTTATTCTGCTCCCGTTTTCAATACTCCTGTTTCGGAAACTCCGAAATTTGAGGAAATCGCGGGTGACGATGATCTGCCGTTCTGAGAAAAACGAATCACGATTATAACAGAAGGAGGTTTCAATCATGGATAGAGAACAAAGACCTGCACGCCAGAACAATGCAAACCGCAGAAGAAAGAAAGTTTGCGTTTTCTGCGCAGAAAAAGTTGAAAAAATCGACTACAAAGATGTTGCAAGACTCAGAAAGTTCGTTTCCGAACGTTCTAAGATTCTTCCCCGCAGAGTAACCGGTACCTGCGCTAAACACCAGAGAGAACTCACTGATGCAATCAAGAGAGCACGCCACGTAGCATTGCTTCCTTTCATCAGCGAATAATCTTTTTTGAAGTTGATAAATCTGACTGCTTTTGCTGACTTTTTCGGCAAGGCAGTCTTTTTTATTCTATAGGAAATTGCGCAAAATGAGCCTTGCCGTTTTGCGTTGCTTAAATACAGATGAAATTTGAATAGGCAAGCAACCATCAGCGGCGATTCGCCGCTTTTTTATTCCATAGGAAATTGCGCAAAACCAACCTCGCCGTTTGCATTGTTTCGATACAAGTGAAACTTGGATAGGCTGAGCACACAGCTTGCAAAGCAAGCCGTTATCCTGCGGGCGTTGCCCGCTTTTTTAACCGAAAGGATTCAAATAAAACCTGAATCAACATGAGTTTGATAAGGAATAGAAGGGTAAACGGGATTTTGCGAAATCATTCCCTCGTGCTGTCATCCTGAGCGCAGTCGAAAAATCTCATCATCGTTTGCACACAGACAGCGCAAGATTTTTCGGCCGTGCCCTCCCGAGAG
>JAFQEK010000147.1 GCA_017399025.1 Clostridia bacterium | reverse complement strand
GCCGCCCATGGTGTTGGTACCGTTGGATTTATCCTGTCCGGGGTTCAGAATAACGACGCCGAGCTCGGTGGCATCGATTTTGCCGTTATCGTTGGTGTCGTATTTTGTGTAATTGATATAGGGGTCGGTTGCTTCGAATACCGCTGTGATCGCGCCCTGCGCATCGCCGGAAGCGGAGGGGTGAGGGATATTTACGGTAACTTCGATCATACCGTCCTGAACGGGAGAGCCTTCGGGGAGCACGTCAAATTCGATCGGAACAAAACGAAACGCGCCCATGGTCAGTTCTTCATAGTAATTGGTGAGAGAAAGACCGTCTCCGAAATAGAGATTGTAGTGGTCAAGCAATTCGGAGCCTGCCCACTGTTCGCCGTAATAAGCCTGCGTTCTGTCGTCGTAAAGCTTGGAGGGATTTTCGGGATCCCAGTCGTTGACACCGTCGCCGTCCGCATCGAAGTTCGCAAGAATTACAATCAGCGGAATTTCTTTTGTTTGGGTAACGGGTTTTGTCGGTCCGATTTTGACAGCGTTCGCAATTTCATCCAAGGGAAGACGGATTCCTTCGCTTCCGGATTCCGATGTGGATGCGGTTGTGTTTTCTGCCGAGGGCTCTGTTGTACTTTCCGTTGTGCTGTTTTCTACCTGATCGCAGGCGGTTACCACGGAAAGCAACATCACTGCGCACAGAACCAGGGCAAGGAGTTTTTTCCATTCCATATGAGATTCCATCCTTTCATTGTCGGTAACGGAGAAATTTCCGTTCCGTATTATTTTGTATTTATTATATCATAAAATCGAAGTTCTTGTCAATTCAAGTTTCCGCAGACTGTTTTTGGTATATCTCTGTGATTGTAAAAATAAAATGCGTTTTATGTTCAAAAGAAAAGCATTTTTGGCATTTTTTACAAAGCAAACAGGCGTTTTTCTGCATTTTCAACAAATATTGGAAACCGAAGAAAAAGCAGATTGACTTTCCTTTTTTCTCGTGCTATAATAATTAAGTATATTTCCGTAAAAGAAAGGATTTTTTATGCGTCTGGATAAATTTTTATCCGAAACGGGGACAGCGACCCGTTCGGAAAGCAAAAAAGCAGCCCGCGCGGGCGGTGTTACGCTCAACGGTGTTGCCGTACGCGATCTTTCCGTTCATATCAATCCGGAAACCGATTTCGTTACGTATATGGATACCCCCGTGATCTATCAGAAATATATTTATATCATGATGAATAAACCCGATGGCGTGATCTCGGCAACGGAAGACGGGAATGAAAAAACCGTTTTGGAGCTTCTTCCCGAAAAATATCGGAAAATGGAGATCTTTCCTTGCGGAAGATTGGACAAAAACACTTTGGGACTTTTGATTCTGACGAATAACGGCGCGCTTGCACACCGATTGCTTTCCCCGAAATGCCACGTGGAAAAAACGTACCGTTTCGAATGCGAACGTCCCTTGACACAAGAAGATGAGGCTCTCCTTTGCCGCGGTGTGGATATCGGAGAAAAATCTTCCACTCAACCTGCAAAACTCCATCTTTTCTCCTCCCGTTCGGGTGAAATCAGCGTAACGGAAGGCAAATTCCATCAGATCAAAAGAATGTTCCAAGCCGTTTGCAATAAAATCACCTATCTCGAACGCGTGCGCTTTGCCGATATTCCTTTGGATACATCCCTCGCAAGAGGCGAATGGAGAGAGCTTACCGAGGAAGAAACGAAAATGCTCGAAAGCCATTGATGCTCGAAGCATTTCAGCCGCATCAAAATTTAAGTATCAATCGTTGAAGAAAGGAAAAAATTATGGATATTATAGAAAGACTCAGCGAAGAGCTTTCCATCCGCCGTGCGCAGGTGGAAGCAGCGGTGAACCTGATCGATGAAGGAAACACGATTCCTTTCATCGCACGTTACAGAAAAGAAGTAACCGGTTCATTGGATGACGAACAGCTCCGCGCATTGGATGACCGTCTGAATTACCTGCGCGGTCTGGAAAAGAGAAAGGACGAAGTCCGCGCTTCCATTACGGAGCAGGGCAAAATGACGCTTGAAATCGAAGAAGCACTTGCAGGCGCGCAGATTCTTGCCGAAGTGGAAGATATTTACCGTCCTTACAAACAGAAAAAGAAAACACGCGCTTCCGTTGCGCGCGAAAAAGGCTTGCAGCCTCTTGCCGAGCTTCTGCTTTCACAGGATAACAGCTACGAAGCCGATTTTGAAACCCTTGCCGCCGCATACATCGATGAAGAAAAGAACGTCGGTTCGGAAAAAGAAGCGCTTGCGGGCGCGATGGATATCATTGCGGAGGTCATTTCCGATGATGCCGAATACAGAAAAGATATCCGTGCGCTGACCTACGATCACGCAACGTTCAGCGTTAAACCTGCCAAAGAGGGCGATTCCGTTTATTCTATGTATTATGATTATAATGAAAAGCTTTCGGAAATGCCCCCTCACAGAATCCTTGCGATCAACCGCGGCGAAAAAGAAGAAATTCTCAAACCCTCTGTGGATATTTCCAAGGATATTCCCCTCAACTATCTCTCCTATCACGTGGTTTCCAATCCGCAAAGTCCCTCTGCACCGTATCTGATTTCCGCAACGGCTGACAGCTATGACAGACTGATCGCACCCTCCATCGAAAGAGAACTCCGTTCCGAGCTTTTCGATGCGGCAAGCGAAGGCGCAATCAAGCTTTTTGCGCAGAACCTCAAAAACCTTCTTATGCAAGCACCGATCAAGGGCAAAACCGTTCTTGGTCTGGACCCCGGTTACAGAACCGGCTGTAAGCTTGCCGTGGTGGATAAAACGGGCAAGGTTTTGGATACTGCCGTCATTTATCCCACAAAACCGCATGAAAAAATCGATGCGGCAAAGAAAATCGTGAAAAATCTGATTGAAAAATATCACGTGGATATCGTTTCCATCGGTAACGGTACCGCTTCCAAGGAAAGCGAAATGTTCATTGCGCAAACGCTGAAAGAAATGAACACGGATACCAAATATATCGTTACAAGCGAAGCGGGCGCTTCGGTTTATTCCGCTTCCAAGCTCGGTGCGCAGGAATTTCCCGATTTTGACGTTACGCAGAGAAGCGCGGTTTCCATTGCAAGAAGAATCCAGGACCCTCTGGCTGAGCTTGTAAAAATCGATCCGAAATCCATCGGTGTCGGTCAGTATCAGCACGATATGAAGCCTGCCCGTCTGGATGAAGCGCTTTCGGCTGTCGTCGAAGACTGCGTAAACGCGGTCGGCGTGGATATCAATACGGCTTCTTACTCTTTGCTGGAACATATCGCGGGTATCAATGCCGCATCCGCAAAAAATATCGTAAAATACAGAGAAGAAAACGGCGAATTCAAAAAACGCTCAGAAATTCTGAAAGTACCGAGAATCGGCGCGAAAGCGTACGAGCAGTGTGCGGGATTCCTTCGCGTACCTTGTTCCGAAGAAATTTTCGATAACACGGGTATCCATCCCGAATCCTACGAAAAAGCAAATCTTCTGATTGAAAAACTCGGCTACAAGAAAACCGATATCGGCGTTTCGGGATTGAAAGGCATTCGCAAGACTGCCGAGGCTTACGGCTTGCAAAGACTTTCCGAGGAGCTTGGCGTGGGTATGCCGACCGTGGAAGATATCCTGACCGAGCTTGAAAAGCCCGGAAGAGATATCCGTGATTCTTTGCCCATGCCCGAACTGCATTCCGATATTCTGGATATCTCCGATCTTTCTGTCGGTATGGTTCTCACGGGCGTTGTCCGTAACGTCATCGACTTCGGGGCGTTCGTGGATATCGGCGTTCATCAGGACGGTCTGGTGCATGTTTCCGAAATTTCTAAAAAATTCATCAAGCATCCTGCGGAAATGCTTTCCGTCGGCGACAGCGTAAAGGTTAAAATCAAATCTCTTGACGTTGCAAAGAAACGTATCGGTCTTACCATGAAGGATGTTTGATCTGACGTAACGGTCTTTCCGTTTATGGGTTGTATTTACAAAAACGCTTCCGTTACAATTTACGCCGGATATAGGAATAAATCAATTCTAATAAATTAGCAATCAAACACCTTATTTCCCTTTAAGGCACATTAAAAACATGTATTTGTGCATGTTACACAAATATTTTTTTGAAATTTCGGGGATTTTCCATCTTCCAAAATGCGAGATTTTTTGATATAATAAGATTGTTACTAAATGTAGACATTTCCGTCTATTTTCATCTTTCATCGGCGGCTGAGAGGTGATTTTCAAAATTTTTTGTTTTGTCGCCGAGAATGGAGTCTAAATATGGCAAGCCTTTCCTTAAAGCACATCTACAAAAAATACCCCGGCGGTGTAACGGCTGTAACTGACTTTAACCTTGAAATCAAGGACACCGAATTTATCATCTTCGTAGGTCCTTCCGGTTGCGGTAAGTCCACAACGCTTCGTATGATCGCAGGTCTCGAAGAAATTTCCGAGGGTGAACTTTTCATCGGCGACAGACTCGTAAACGACGTTGCCCCCAAGGACAGAGATATCGCGATGGTATTCCAGAACTACGCTCTGTATCCTCACATGACCGTATTTGATAACATGGCATTCGGTCTGAAGCTCCGCAAGATGCCCAAAGCTGAAATCAAACGTAAAGTTGAAGAAGCTGCCCGTATCCTCGACATCACTCACCTTCTTGACCGTTACCCCAAGGCTATGTCCGGTGGT
>JAFQEK010000146.1 GCA_017399025.1 Clostridia bacterium | reverse complement strand
AAGATGAACTTGTAAAAATCGAGACGCAGGTATGTACATTATGGCGCAAGCGCCAAAATGTGAAGATTACCCCTGCTATTTTTATGCCATAGGAAATTGCGCAAAACCGACCTCGCCGTTTGCGTTGCTGAGCTGCAAGAAAACCTGCGATAGGCGAGCAGCTTCCAGCGGGCGTTGCCCGCTTTTTTACAAATTCATCTTGGGATTTTTGTGCGAATTTTAATTTTGAACCGAATTTGTTCCGTAATACACGGACGAAATGTCTTGATGCAAAAATTATTTTTCAAAATAAATGATAAAAAAGTAAATGCTGTTGCCTTGTTTTTGCCGTTGGAAAAAAGAAATCGGGAATTTTCAGACTCCCGATTTTCACCTTTCATTGTAATCAGATCCCCTGTATTTCCTTGCGAAGCTTCATGGCGAGAACGGGATTTCTTGTTGTGATGTTGGAAATGCCCATTCTGAGGAAAAGGCGCAGAAAATATTCCTTATCCACAGTCCATGCGGAAAAACCGAATCCGCTTTCACGGAGTTTTTTGTTATTTTCCTCCGTAATCATACAATACGCAACATTGAGAAAGGGGCTTCCGTCTTTTTGATTTGCGGCAATGCCATCGGCAATTTCCTGGCCTGGCCACATACTGCGCCACATATCTCCGCCAAGTGAAAGAGCAAGAGCGCGGTCATCATTGCATGCACCCGTAAAGATGATCCGATGTGTCAAAGAAAACTCTTTGGCAAGCGACATAACTGCCTCCAACAGACCGTCGGTTTTGACATCGATATTCATGTGCAGATTTTCTTCAGGAGCGATCAGTGCGAAGCATTCGCGAAGTGTTACACAGGACGAGGGGTCTTCGGGAACATCATGAGCCAAACGAAGCTCTCCGCCTGCCATGCGCACGTCAACCTCGATCATCTCCGAACCCGATGCGATTGCTGCCAAGACATGTTCGCGGCTGTTCGGCGGTGTTTTTTCGCAACCCGAATGCGCGGTGATCACCGTTTTTCCCATTGCCATAATTTCTGCGGGAGAGTATCTTTCCATATTTTTGTCTCCTTTTTACAAATAATTTTCCAAGGATTTCCGATATTATTATTATAGTACACGATCACTTAAAAGTCAACTTGTCAAAAAACTTGAAAATTTGATTGATTTAGTATCATAAATAGTTTTGAAAAAATGCAGTTCTATGAAAGGAATTTTTTATGTTTGATTTTCACATTCACAGCTGCCATTCCCACGACAGCAAACAAACGCTGGATGAAATTTGCCGCAGAGCAATAGAAATCGGTTTGGACGGTATTGCCGTCTGCGATCATGTGGACCTCTGGTTTGCCGAAGAACTCCGTGCCGAACAAGCCATCCGCGGCTGTATTGCCGATGTCAAAGAGGCTCAGAAAAAATACGGTTCCCGTCTCACTGTTTTGCAGGGATTGGAAATGGCGGAATATCTTGACGGCCCCGAAACGGCTGAACGCATTCTTTCACTCTGTGAATTTGATGTGATTCTCGGTTCCGTTCACAGCGTTCGCTTTGAAACGATTGAGGACAGCTATTCCCGCATAGATTTTTCTTCTATGCCCGTAGAGAGGATTGACGGATTTTTAAAGAAATATTTCAAAAAGATTTCGGAGATGATCGAACGAACCGATTTTGATGTACTTTCCCATCTCACCTGCCCTTTGCGTTATATCAACGGAAAATATAAGAGAAATATCGACATTCTGCATTATCGGAAAGAAGTTTTTACAATATTCGAACAAATCATTCAAAAAGAAATTGCGCTGGAAATCAATACTTCGGGACTTGGCGAATCGTTCGGAGAACATATGCCTCCGCTTTCTTTGATTCAAAGCTATGTGAACATGGGCGGTAAGCGGATTGCGCTTGCAAGCGATGCGCATGTTCCGCAAAATATAGGGAAAGGCTTTACTGAAACTGCGGCACTATTACAAGATATTGGGTTTGACGGGTATTGTGTTTTCCGTAAAAGAAAAGCGGAAATCCGATCATTCTGAGTTCCGATCTGTCAAAAAACAGTCGAAAAATGTACGAATATGTCAAAAAAAACATTTGTCAATAAGGCATGCAAGAAATTGCCGTATATTTTTTGATTTTATATGATACATAAATTCTATATCAATATATGGTGATACAGGTTGACTTTTACACAATATATTGATATAATAATAGAACAGCTGAAAAGAGAAGAAAATGACGTCTCCGCTGAAAGACGATTCGACGACGTCTATAGGATTTTGCATATATCGCAAAGAGCAAAGCAAGGAGGATTTTTATGAAAATTATCAAAAGAAACGGCGCGGAAGCAACCTTTGACCCCAGAAAAATCATCGTTGCCGTCACAAAAGCCAATAACAGTGTTGTTCCCAGCGCCCGTATGACTCCCGTACAGATCAAAAGAATCGCGGAAGACGTGGAAAGCGCTGCTCTCCATATGAATCGTACACTCAGCGTGGAAGAGGTTCAGGATATGGTAGAGGATCAGATTATGAATCAACGCGCATTTGATGTTGCAAGACGTTATATCACGTACAGATATAATCGTGCGCTCATACGCAAAGCCAATACCACCGACGAACAGATCATGAGTCTGATCGAGTGCAATAACGAAGAAGTCAAACAGGAAAATTCCAATAAAAATCCGACCGTCAACAGTGTCCAGCGCGACTATATGGCAGGTGAGGTCAGCAAGGACATCACCAAGCGTATCCTTCTTCCCAAGGAGATTGTTTCCGCTCATGAGCAGGGAATTATTCATTTCCACGATGCGGACTATTTTGCGCAGCACATGCACAATTGCGACCTTGTAAACCTGGAGGATATGCTTCAGAATGGTACGGTTATCAGCGGTACGATGATTGAAAAACCGCACAGTTTCTCTACTGCCTGCAATATTGCCACACAGATCATTGCGCAGGTTGCTTCCTGTCAGTACGGCGGTCAGAGCATAAGTTTGACACATCTTGCTCCTTTTGTGGATGTCAGCCGTAAAAAAATCAGAAAGCTTGTACGCGAAGAACTTTCCGATATTCCCGCTATTACCGAAGAAAAAATCAACGAAGTTGCTGAAAAACGTCTGCATGAAGAAATCGAACGCGGTATCCAGATGATCCAGTATCAGGTTGTAACACTTATGACCACCAACGGTCAAGCTCCTTTCGTTACCGTATTCATGTATCTCGGAGAAGCAAAAAGCGAACAGGAACGCGAAGACCTTGCGCTGATCATTGAAGAAACTCTCAAACAGCGCTATAAAGGTGTTAAGAACGAAAAAGGTGTCTGGGTAACGCCCGCATTCCCGAAACTGATCTATGTTTTGGAAGAGGACAACATTCATAAAGACAGCAAATATTATTATTTGACAAAACTTGCCGCAAAGTGTACGGCAAAACGCATGGTTCCCGACTATATTTCGGAAAAAATCATGCTTCAGAATAAGATTGACAAAAACGGAGAAGGACATTGCTATACCTGTATGGGTTGCAGAAGCTTCCTGACGCCCTATGTTGATGAAAACGGAAAGCCGAAATATTACGGCAGATTCAATCAAGGTGTTGTAACCATTAACCTTGTCGATGCCGGTCTTTCTGCGGATAAGGATCTTTATAAATTCTGGGAAATTTTCGACGAACGTCTGGAACTTTGCCATCGTGCGCTCCAATGCAGACATGACCGTCTAACAGGTACGCTTTCGGATGCGGCGCCCATTCTTTGGCAGCACGGCGCTTTGCTCCGTCTGCAAAAAGGAGAAACCATTGACAAATATCTCCACGGCGGTTATTCCACACTCTCGCTCGGTTATGCCGGTCTTTGGGAATGTGTCTATAGCTTGATCGGCAAAAAGCTTACGGAACCAGAAGGTGAAGCGCTCGGTCTGGAGATCATGAAAAAACTCAACGAATACACCGCAAAATGGAAAGCTGCAGAAAACATTGACTACTCGCTTTACGGTACACCGTTGGAAAGCACGACTTACAAATTTGCAAAAACATTGCAGAAACGTTTCGGTTTTATCAAAAATGTAACCGATAAAAACTATATTACAAACAGCTATCATATTCACGTTACGGAAGAAATCGATGCCTTTGAAAAATTGGCACTCGAAGCGAAATTCCAGGCGCTTTCTCCCGGCGGCGCAATCTCCTATGTGGAAGTTCCCAACATGCAGAACAATTTGGATGCGGTTCTTTCCGTCATGACCTTTATTTACCACAATATCATGTACGCAGAACTGAATACAAAGAGCGATTATTGTCAGGTTTGCGGTTTTGACGGCGAAATCGAAATCAAAAACGATGACGGAAAGCTTATCTGGGAATGTCCGAACTGCGGGAACCGTGATCAGAGTAAGATGAACGTTGCAAGACGTACCTGCGGTTATATCGGAACACAGTTCTGGAATCAGGGAAGAACACAGGAAATCAGGGAACGCGTTCTCCATCTCTGATGGAAAAGGATTTGCTATGAATTATGCATTGATACGAAAAAACGATATTGCCAATGGTCCGGGTGTCCGTGTATCGCTGTTCGTCAGCGGCTGCAGACATCATTGCAAAGGCTGTTTCAATCCCGAAACGTGGAATTTTTCATATGGAAAACGTTTTACGGACGAAACGATTTCGGAAATTCTGAACGCCTTGCGCTATGACCATATCGAAGGTCTTTCCTTGCTGGGCGGCGAACCCTTTGAACCCGAAAATCAAGAAGAACTCCTGCACCTTACTTTGCTTGTACGCGAGCGTTATCCGCAAAAAACAATCTGGTGTTATTCCGGTTTCACTTTCGAAACCCAACTTTTCCCGGGTAAGGTCGGAAACCCCGAAACGTGTCGGATGTTGCTGAAAAATCTTGATGTTCTTGTGGACGGTACATTCCGCGAGGAATTGAAAAATCCCGCATTGCTGTTCCGAGGCTCTTCCAATCAGAATATCATTGACGTCCGCAAATCCATTGAAGCAGGAGAAATGGTTCTGTTAGAGGGAAAATGGGAACGCTCCATGGGCAGCGGCGATATCTATGAAAATTAAGTATACTCTCTTTGTTTCATAAATCCTCCAAAAAAATAACCGCATGGCAGGTCCGGATTTCCGGGTTTGCCATGCGGTTATTTTTTCCGGGTCTGGAGAATATCTTGTTTCAGATTTCCTCTATCCCCGGCAAATGATTGAGGTTTTTATATTTCTTTTTTCTGATTTTTCTTACGATTGCCCATACCGCAAATGCGGTTCCCGCCGTAAGCGCAATAATCAGAATAAGGGCAATATAGGTAAAGATATTGGCATTACGAAGCAGCTTCACGGGATTCATACTGGAATATACCACTTTTCTGCCATCGGGAGAGGCATATGTTTCATCCATCTCTCCGCCCATATCGCGAAGATAAGAAGCAATGGCGTACCATTCTTTTACGGGATTGCCGTTTTCATCCTTCACCGCATAATTGAAAATATCGTTCCCGATGATGGGGTTTCCGTTTTCATCACGCGGTGTAATGCTGATAATACCCATGGAGGTTTCTTCCACCGAGCCGAGCATCTGTCCCATATAAGAGCCCGCTACAACGTGATACAGCTTATCATTCTCTATTTCCGTCAGCGTGCCGTCCTCGTTTCTCAGCATAGCGTAATCCACCTTATTGAAGATCATCCGACAGCGGTTAAAGGAATATTCCACACCGGACATAAACAACTGCGCAGAGGGCATGAGCGGCTGAATGGAAGCATCCAATTCGATAGCGTTTTTAAGATCGGCACCTGTCAGATAGATGGAGAGGAGCTCGCCTTCCGTTCCTACGCCGAGAGATGCCGCGTTAAAGACATCGGAAACCGTAACGCTGCCAATCGGAATACTGCCTCGGATCACACCAGTTGCCGTAAGCGCAACATCCACCTTTTTTCCAGTTGCCTGCTCCGCGGCATTCTTATAGGCATCCGAGAACAGATTTCCCAATGTGGATTCGTGCTGTGTTGCGTAAACCTCTCCGACCTTATCGAACACAAATCGGTTATTGACAAGCACATCGTCAAACGCCATACCGTATTTGGAAAGATACCCCTCTTCAACAAGAATCTTATATTCATTGATCAGAGCGGCGGTCTTTGCATCATCCGCAACGGTCTCATCCACAGCAAGCAGCGCATAATCGGAAAGCACAGGGGCGCCGTCCTTCATTTTTATTTTCAGGACACCGAGATATCTTCCGTATTCACCCGCAGAAACAATCAACGTGCCGTTTACCGTAACAGGCTGCTCTAGAATGGTATGCGTATGAGCGGAAACGATCACATCAATGCCCGAAACGGCTTTTGCCAGCTCATAATCCTCGCCCTTCCCCTTATCGTCCGTTCCGCTGTGGGACAAACAGATAACGATCGGATGCGCACCGTAGGTCTGTTCACATTCTTTGACTGCCGCATCCACGGTTTCCTGCGCACAGGAAATGGGATCCTCCATCGCCATACCCGAATTGGGCGCGCAATCGTCGGCATCGTATCCCAGAATACCGAACACGGCGTAATAAACGCCGCCACGCTCCATAATCACGTAATCCTTGACACCGTAAGTATCCATTGCTTCCCAAATTGCGTGATCATAACCCTCCGCGCCTTCAACGGGAGGCATATAATTGGCGCAGACGATCTTCGGTACGGGATCCCCGCTTTCGGCAGCCGCTTTCAGCATGGATGCAAGTCCTTTTTGAAGATAGTCGTATTCATGATTGCCAAACGTAGTGACATCATAACCCATTGCGCCCATCATACGAAGCTCCAACGCCTGTGTTGTATACGCGGTCTGGAAAAGCGAGCCCATGGAAAAGTCGCCTCCGTCCAGCAAAACGGCATCGGGCGATTTTGCTTTTTGCTGTTTGATCAAGGTCATCAGACGGGCGTAACCGCCATACTCTCCCTCTCCGCTTTCATTGACTGAGGGCAAAAGATGGGAATGCAGGTCATTGGTAAATAAAATCGTAATCTCTCCGTTCCTTTGCCCGCTCTGAGCGCAAGCAATCCAACACAGGGAAAAAGCCAACACAATCGCAACAAGCGAAGGGATCAAACGCCAAAAAATTTTTTTCTTCATCTTGCTCTCCTTATCAAGTTTTGAATAACGCCGCACTCAAAGAGTGCGGCGCGCTTATAACGGAATATTTTATTCTTCGAAGCAATTGTAGGTTTCCAGCATTTGTTTGCCGATTTCATAAAGGAAGATTTCCATCTTCTGACGGAGTTCGGGAGACATCATATCGAGCTTCTTCTGTTCTTCGCCGTTCTTGACGAAAGGAATTGGTTCTACGCGGCGAATGGGAGAATCCACCTCAAAGTTGAAGGTTCCCTTATAATCAATTTCGATCAAAGCGGAAATAACGGCATCAAAATTGATATTACCCCAATATGGGAACAAATGCAGATCACATCCGGGGGTACGCTTGCCACCGTAGTTATCGTGAACGTGCAAGCCCTCCAGACGGGAACCGAGTTTTTTGATCTCCTCATACTGGTCCAGATTGCAGAGATTTGCATGACCTGTATCCCAGCATACGCCGAAGAGCGGGTGGTCAATACGGTCAAGCATTTCATTGAGATCGTCCGCGGTAGCCAGATGGATGCCGTCATTCTTCCATGCAATGTTTTCAATAAGGAGACGCGTACCGTATTTTTCCGCATAAGGGATCAGTTTGCGGAAAATTTCTGCGTTTTTGGACATATATTCTTCACGGGACATAGACATAGCGGGAACTTCGATTCCTGCGTGCAACGTAATAGAAGGAATACCGATCTTGCCTGCAAGATCAATGGCAAGGGGTGTTTTTCTGAAATAGAATCTGCCGCCGTCATTGCCCAGCGAGTTCCCGAAAGGCTCATGGCTCTGTACGGGAATCAGTTCCAGTGTTTCCAACTCTCTTTTGTATTCCTCTGCAATGATTTCGTTGTCCGTCTTGAAATACGGAGAACCGGAAAGATATCTCGACCAGAAAGAAATATCGACATATTTGAATCCCGCATTCTTCAAATGCACGAGCGAAGAATGAAGATCGCCATCATAAAAATGTAGAATCGGTCCATTTGTTTGGGAAAGTTTCATAAGAGATGTTCCTCCTTGTATATTTTATTTGAGTTTCAAAGTTACGATTTCAAATCCGCGGATATCCAATTGAATCTTGCCGTCTTTGATGGGAAGCTCTTTTTCTTCCTTTTCCAGCATATCGCAAAGATAACATTTCTCCGCCGGGAATCCGAGCGTAATTTCCGTTTTGGAACGGATGTTTTTACACTCGTAAAGACGAAGAACCGTGTCCTCGGAGTCTTCTGCTTCCTTTACGGTTTCCAGAATGACATTGGATTTGTTTGTATACGCTACGGAGAAGGTTTCGGGAACGGAAGATTCGGCACCCGTTGCTTTGATTGCCGTCATTGGATTGTTGAGCATATACGCAAGTTCAACGGTCTCGCTCTGTTTCATTGCGCCATCGTGCGGATAGATGGAATAGGTAAAGATATGCTCGCCCTGATCAGCCTGCGGATAAGGCTCCGTTCCGGATTTCAAAAGAGAGAGCTGCATCAAGTTGTCATGAATATCATACCCGTATTTACAGTCATTGAGGAGTGCTACGCCGTATCCGCCATCGGAAAGATCGGCGTATTTATGCGCACAAACCTCAAATTTTGCACGGTCCCAGCTCGTATTTTTGTGTGTGGGACGTTCCACGGAACCGAATTGTACCTCGTAAGTTGCTTTGTCTGCGTGCACGTCAACCGCAAATGCCGCTTTGACCATCTGATGATGCTGATGCCAATCAATCTTGGTATCAAAATCAATTTTTGAGATATCGTCATAGAACCAGATTGTCTGCGAAATGGTGGATTTCATGAACGGACGGACGATCTTCAAGCCTTTTCTGATGCCGTCCTCTACAATTTCAACGGAGGAAACCGCCGTTACCGTTTTATATTGTTGCTGCAAGGAATATTCCTGCCATTCCCAGTTATCAAATCTGTCGGGATGGTCTGCGTAAACGCGGATTTCGTTTCCGATGCCGCCTTCGGCAATCACTTCTCTTTCGTTTCCCTTGTCATAAAGTGAAACGATCTGATAATACTCGTCGAATATCACCTTGAAATGTTTGGTTTCTACGGTATTGCCGTCAATCGCAATGCTGTTATCCGTTTTTACGGAAGTAACACAGGAATAACCCTTCGGAGCAATACCCGTAACGTAAGCGCATTTTCCATCGATTTCAACTGTACCGTTTCCGATAAAATCGTTGGGATTGAAAACAACGTAGCCGCAGTCTGCGGAAACCGCACTTGCAATTGCTTTTTGCGCTTCATTTACGATTGCATTACCCTTACCCATCAATTCCGCGTAATCAATATCGCTCTGTTCATAAACTTCGCCGATGGAAGAACCGGGAATGATGTCGTGGAACTGGTTGGTGAGAATCATTTCCCAACCATCACGCAAGGTCTTTTTCGGGAAAGCCTTGCCCTCCAGAAGCTTCTGCATGGTGGAAAGCCACTCTGCGTTCATATAAAGGAATTCACTCTTTCTGTTGTTTCTCTTGTTTTTGGCGATGGAAGTGTATGTGCCTCTGTGATATTCCAGATAAAGCTCGCCACTCCATTTCGGCAAAAGCGGATTATTTTCAATCTTTTCTGCGAGATTCGTCAGAAATTCATCCGCAAAGGTTTGTTTTGCATTCGGAATGCCGGGAATGCCTTTTGCCAGACGGGATGCGTTTTCCAAATGTCCGATGGTGGGACCGCCGCCGCCGTCGCCGTAGCCGTATGTGATCATTGCTTCATTGTTGAGGTTCTTTTGCTGATAACGGTGCCATGTGCCTGCAAGCATGGGCGCTGTGAGATATGCGTTGTACGTTGCGTGGCGTTCGGGTTCTTTACCCGCCGCTTTGTTCTGTGCGGTCAGAAAATAGGTATTGATCTTCGTGCCGTCAAGACCTTCCCAAAGGAAAGTATCATATGGCATGGTATTGCTGTCGTTCCAACTGATTTTGGAGGTTACAAACCAATCTACGCCGCTCTTGCGGAGAATCTGGGGAAGCGCGGCGGAATAACCGAATACGTCGGGAAGCCACAAAATGTGATTATCCTTACCAAATTCTTCACGGAAGAAGCGTTTGCCGTAAATGAGCTGACGGATAAGAGATTCGCCCGAGGTCAAATTGCAATCTGCTTCCACCCACATTGCGCCCTCGCATTCCCATCTGCCTTCGGCAACGCGCGCTTTAATTTCTTCGTAAAGCTCGGGGGCTTCTTCTTTCATAAATTTATAGAGAAGCGGCTGAGAAGAAGTGAATTTGTAATCGGGATAGCGTTTCATCAATGCAAGCACGGTTGCGAATGAACGCTGAACCTTTTCTCTTGTCTGACGGATGGACCAGAGCCAAGCGCAGTCAATATGCGTATGACCGATACAAGCAACGGAAACATTCTGTTCCTTGCAGTATTTTCCGTAAAATTCCGTATCCATATAAATTTTTGCTTCTGCAACAGAACGGAAATAATCCTCGGAACCGATCTCAAAAAGATCAAGCATGGAAACTGCATGGTCGAGATAACGTAGAATTTCCGCATATTCCTGAGAATGTTCGTCAAGGGTTTCCAAAGCTTCAAACGGAGAAACGAGATCGTAATACAGCGCGTATGCAAGCTCGTTGACATTGCGGATGGAAGCGAAAAATCTGGCTTCCAGCGTTGCGGGGCCCGTGTAGGCGTAAACATAAACATCGTAGGAGGTTTCATTTCCCAGACGGTGGGAAATATGCTGCGTATCCATACCCTGACAGAATTTTCCGTTGATATAGAGATTAAACTGCGGCGTACTGCCTACCGCTCTCTTGAATTCGGATTGCGCAACAAGCTCTACGGGCTTATCCTGCATATCCTTCGGAATTTCCAGATTGAAATGGAACCACGCGTGCGTATCCTTTCCACAGCCGAAGGTTTCTCCGACAGTAAACGGACGGAAATCCTCCGGTGGCGGAGGCGTATGTCCGACCTTATAATCGCAGGGACAGACCGTAACGTTTTCAAGTTTACGCTCATTGCAATACATGGATTTTTTAATAATATCCAAATATTTCTGAACTTTTCTGAATTGTGTTTTCATAGGCGCTCCTTTTTCGTTTTTTTGCACTTATTATAGCATGGTTTTATTAATTTTTCAAGCAAAAGCAACAAAACATTTCCTCATAAATCCATTGTTTTTTTGTGCTTAAAAAAGAAACCAAAAAATATGTCGTTTCTCCAAATTTCCGCTTGTTTTCTATTGCTTTTTACCAAAAAGTTTGGTATAATATATAGAAATGAACCTATTTTTGAAAGGATTTTGCAAATGGAAACTTTATATTTTGTTTTTGCCTGCTTCATGCTGCTTGCCACCGTTGACCGTGTGATCGGGAATCGCTTCGGCGTCGGCAAGGAAATGGAAAAGGGTGTTATGCTTCTCGGCACCATGACGCTTTCCATGGTCGGTATGATCGTTCTTGCTCCCGTGATTGCGGGATGGATCATGCCCGTACTATCTCCTCTGGAAAAATATCTGCATTTGGAACCTTCTGTCATTATGGGTTCGCTCCTCGCCAACGATATGGGCGGCGCGCCTCTTGCGGAACAGGTTGCAAGCAACGCCGTTTCGGGATATTTCAACGGTCTTGTTGTGGCATCCATGCTTGGCGCCACGGTTTCCTTTACCATTCCGCTCGCGCTCGGTGTGATTGACAAAAGCCGCCATAAAGACGTTGCGCTCGGTATGCTCTGCGGTATCATCACCATTCCCGTCGGCTGTCTGATTTCGGGACTTATTCTGAAAATGAGCTTTGCCGATCTCGCGCGCAATCTCATTCCTTTGATCATTTTCTCCGGTTTGATTGCCACAGGACTTGCGCTTGCGCCGAACGGCTGTGTCAAAGTCTTTACCATCTTTGGAAAAGGCGTTCAGATTCTCGTTGCCATCGGTCTTGCTCTCGGCATTTTCTCCAAGCTGACGGGCATTGCGCTGCTTCCCGGCATGGCTTCCTTTGACGATGAAGGTATGAGAACCGTTGTCAATGCCTGCGTGGTTATGACAGGCGCATTTCCGCTCGTTTACATACTTTCCAAAATTCTGAAAAAACCGCTGATCTTTTTCGGTAAGCTGATCGGTATCAACGATATTTCTGCCATGGGTCTGATCTCCTGTCTTGCTACCAACGTAACTACGATCAGCATGGTTGAACAAATGGATAAAAAAGGAACCGTTCTCAATATGGCGTTTGCCGTTTCGGGCGCGTTCGTGTTTGCGGGACATCTTGCATTCACGGTATCCTTCAACGCGGACTACCTCATTCCCGTCATCATCGGCAAGCTCACCGCAGGTATCTGCGCCGTTATTCTCGCAAACTTCGTTTTTAATAAAATGAATAAAAAGGCAAAATCAGAAACTACTGAGGTACAGGAAGAACCTGTAAAAGCGGAAGCTTGATAAACTGAAAAGACTTGCAAAGGAGTTTTTCCAATGCAAGTCTTTTTTCGTTAGTGCGCTCGGCATAAAAGGTTAATAGATCTTATCAAGAAATATCTGAAAAGCGGAGTGATGGAAAACGGCATTGTGATGAAAACGGAAGAAGGCTCTCCGCAAGGCGGAAATCTTTCTCCGTTGCTTGCCAATATCTATCTTGACAAATTCGATAAAGAATTTGAGGGCAGAGGTGTAAAGGTCATCCGATATGCGGACGATATTTTGCTTTTGGCAAAGAGTATCCGTGCGGCAGAAAGATTGCTCGGCACAAGTACGGAATATCTTGAGAAGAAGTTAAAACTCAAGGTAAATACCGAAAAGAGCCGAGCTGTTAGCATTTATTCGATCCGAAATTTCGGTTTCTTGGATTTGCGATGGGAAGGAACAGGAGATGTGCATATATCCGAGTTCACGGAAAATCCAAGAAGAAAGCCAAAGAAAAGCTGAAAAGGCTGACTTCCCGAAGCCAAGGCAAAAAGCTTGATACCATCTTTCAAAACATTAAGGTATTTACGCAAGGTTGGCTTGGATATTACGGAATTGCGGATATGAAGAACGAAATCGACACTTGGAATGAATGGCTTCGCAGAAGAATACGGATGTATATCTGGAAACAGTGGAAGTTGCCAAGAACAAGGGTAGCAAACCTAATGAAATTAGGAATGCCCGAGTGGGTGGCATATCGAAACGGAAACACCCGTAAAGGCTATTGGGCTGTGGCAGGAAGCGGAATACTTACACACACCATTACAAACAAAAGACTTGCACACCGTGGATATTATGACATATCCGAGGCATACAAGTCTCTGCATTATTTATGATTGAACCGCCGTGTACCGATCGATACGCACGGTGGTGTGGGAGGTCGGCGGTCAATTACCGCCTCCTACCCGATTAATTAACGTGAGTTCGGTAAATAAAGGAAATATATGGGTATTTACAGCATATTGGAAAATCCTCTTCTGTCATTATTCTGCATAAGCTATTTGCATCATAGAAGAAAAAACAGTTATGATTTTCATCTCATAACTGTCATTTGTTTCTACATTTATATATAAAATTACTTCTCGCTCCAAAAATCTCCGATGTACTTCTTTTCAAGATAATCAAGCCCTTTTCTGAGACGGATCAGCTTGAAGAAATAATGACGTACAAGATCGATAACAGAGCAAACAGCGTATATCATAAATGCAGCAAGAAGAACCGCAAGAACAATCTTCCAAGTAGGGAATTCAGCAAAGTCAATATATCTGTTAAGCATAAACTTATTCCAAATAAGAGGATGTACGTGAATAAGATATACACCGAAGGAGAGCGGTGACAAAAACGCAACTACCTTTTTTATCGGTGAAAGTTTGAATTTAGAAAAAGCCGCAACAAGCGATACTCCCGCAAGAAGTATTGTAGGTGATGTATAGCTTACATACACACTGCCGATGCTCTTGATTTCAAACTTAAACAACCATGTAAGACATATTGAGAACAAATACAGAAGTATAAACCATATTGCCTTGATTTTCTTAAACACATCGTATTTCGAAATATATGCACCGATAACATATAATATTCCAAGCCAAATTGCGCTGTACCCACCGCCAAGAAGGAATACATCCGAAATTGCCTTTCCAAAAATTTTTGATTTGAAGAGTGTGGGAAGGACCGAAAACATTACAACAAGAGAAATAACGATAGTTCTCATTTGTGCTCTTGGCATATGATTCACCGCCCAATTTAAAAAAGGCGTAAAGAAAAACATGCAGAAATATGCGGTAAAATACCAGTACTGACATTTCATAACAGGGAACAACGCATTAATCACCTGTGTTTTTCCGACCGTTCCGGGATAGCATATAGCGAATATCGCAGTTATCGAAAGTGTATAGAATGCCACCTGAAGCCATAGCATAATAATATTTGAATATTTGAATTTTGATTTTACTCCCACATATCCGGAAATGATAGCATAGCAGTTTACGGCACAATATGCCGCAATCTCAAGAAAATATGTGACTTTATAATTTGTAAGCGGAAGTATTTTACCGGTAGCGGAAAGTATTCCGCCTTGACCAAGGACGTGAAGAACCGCAACAAGGAACATGGATACCATCCGTAAGAGATCAATTCCCACATTACGTTCTCTAGTCAAGGGGACAAGCTTTTTTTCATCAAAAGTTTTTACCATGATTTATCTCTTTCACTTTCTTACTGTCAAAGTTTTCATGAGTTTTTACTACAGAATTTGCATTCTGTGGTTATTTCACTTTGAATTGGAAAAAGCTCCGCCTATAAAAAAGAACGGTTTCGTTTATCTTCCCCCCGGTGGCAGCAATAACACCACAAGAGAAAGCTAAGAAACCGTAATCTTATAGCAACAGAAAGAACTTTTTATATTTTATGGTTCATTTCAACAAACAGACAGCGAATTTATATACATTTATGACAATTCTATAAATATCTATTGACATTATATTTTTTTAATGCTATAATAAAGCACACAATGAGTTTTACCACAGAATGCAAATTATGTGGTTATTTTTTTGTCTTTTTTCGCCTTTTCTTCTTTGTATTCCATATATGCCGCACTTCTTCCGTAAAAGAACAATTCCGTCCGAGTTCCAGGAATCCCAGGGCTTCAATCTGTTTTCGGTGTGTTGCTCCGCTTTCCATGGTATAAATTCTCGTTGTGTTTACGTTGGAATGACCAAGAATATCAGCAAGCTTGACTACGTCCTTTTCCCTTGCGTAATAGGTTCTGGCAAAAAGATGGCGAAGATTGTGCGGAAATACTTTTTTCTCCGAAACACCCGCTTTTTTACATAATTTTTTCATTGCCGACCAGATATTGGAACGGTCAAGCGGTTTTCCGGTTCTCGTAATGAAAAGGGACCCGCTTTTGATATTTTTCTTTTTCATATACGCTTTCAGCATCTCGCAAAGCTTTTCGGGCAGAAAAACGATTCTGTTTTTTCCTTTGTTTCTGATATACGCCGTTTTGCTCCGAACGGCTTCCGCTGTAATAAAAATAAGTTCGGAAACACGAATACCCGTCGAGCAAATGGTTTGCAGTAAAAGATACAAACGTAAATTTTTCTCGGCGGCATGCAACAAACGGCTATATTCTTCTTTTGTCAGTTCTTTTTCCTCGCGGAGAAAGAGCTGTTTTTGTATTTTTAAGGGTTTTAATTTTAAATCTTCACGTTTCAGAAAAGCAAGAAAACAATTCAGCGCGCAAAGAACATTATTCAGACTGACTGCGCAATACTGTTTTGAGAGTTTTTCTTTATATACAAGCATTTCTGCCCGATTCAATTCTCTGTTTT
>JAFQEK010000145.1 GCA_017399025.1 Clostridia bacterium | reverse complement strand
TATGTATTCCATAAGGTTTCCGGTATTCCGGAATCCCGTATCATCGGTTCCGGTACGATTCTTGATACCGCCCGTCTGCGTTCCCGTATTTCCGAATATTACGGTGTAAACCAGAAGAACGTTCATGCATACGTTCTCGGTGAACACGGTGACTCTTCTTTTGTTCCGTGGTCCATCGCAAACATCTCCAACGTTCCGGTTGAACAATACAAGAACGCTGTTGTAAGCAGCCAGATCCTCCCCGAATTCAACCGCGAAGAGGTTGAAAATTATATGCGTAAATCCGGCGGCCGCGTGATTCAGCGTAAGGGTGCAACCTTCTACGCGGTTTCCATGTCCGTTTGCCACATATGCAAATGTCTGATCAGCGGCATTGATACCACCATGACCGTATCTACCATGATGCACGGTGAATACGGTATCGAAGACGTTTGTCTGAGCGTGCTCAACATTGTCGGTGAAAAGGGTGTCAGCACAAAGGTGCTTTTGCCGCTCAACGATGAGGAAATCAAGGCTTTGCAGCACAGCGCAAACTGCCTGAAAGAAATTATCAACAATATTGAAATCTAAAAGAAAGGTTGTTATGCAGTATGGAATATCGCATCGAACATGACTCCATGGGCGAAATGAAAGTTCCCGCCGACCGTCTCTGGGCTGCACAGACACAGAGAAGCCACGAGAATTTTGAAATCGGCGTAGGAATCGAAACCATGCCCGCTGAGATTATTCACGCGTTCGGCGTACTGAAAAAAGCAGCCGCGATCACCAACAACAAGCTCCGTCCCGAAAAAATGACGGATGAAAAGCTCGGCGCCATTTGCGCTGCCTGCGATGAAGTTATGGCAGGCAAGCTGAATGACCATTTCCCGCTCGTTGTATGGCAGACCGGCTCCGGTACGCAGTCCAACATGAACTCCAATGAGGTTATCGCAAACCGCGGCAACCAGATTCTCGGCAAAAAATTGCTCCATCCCAACGATGACTCCAACATGAGCCAGTCCTCCAACGACACCTTCCCCACGGCAATGCACATCGCAGCCGTTCTGAGCCTTGAGGATAAGCTCATTCCCGCGGCTGAAACCCTGATTGCAACGTTCAAGCGTCTGGAAGCGGAAAATGAAGGCATTGTCAAGAGCGGCAGAACACACCTCCAGGATGCAACTCCCATTCGTTTCAGTCAGGAAATCAGCGGTTGGAGATCCAGCCTTGAAAAAGACGTGGAACTCATCAAGCGTTCCATCGAGCCTCTGCGCGAGCTCGCGCTCGGCGGTACGGCAGTCGGCACCGGTCTGAACGCACCCAAGGGCTTTGATACCGGTGTTGCCGAGGAGGTTTCCAAGATCACAGGCAAACAGTTTATTACCGCTGCAAACAAATTCCACGCGCTCACCTCCAAGGACGAGTTGGTATTTGCGCACGGCGCCATCAAGGCTCTTGCCTGCGATATGATGAAGATCGCAAACGACATCCGCTGGCTGGCTTCCGGTCCCCGTGACGGTCTGGGCGAAATCTTCATTCCCGAAAATGAACCCGGCTCCTCCATCATGCCCGGTAAGGTTAACCCCACACAGTGTGAGGCTGTAACCATGGTTGCCGTTCAGGTTATGGGTAACGACGTTACCGTTGGTATGGCGGCTTCCCAGGGTAACTTTGAGCTGAACGTATTCATGCCCGTTTGCATTTACAATTTCCTGCAGTCCGCAAGACTTCTTGCCGAAGCAATCGTTTCGTTCAACAAGAACTGCGCCGTAGGCATTAAGGCAAACAAAGAAAAAATGCACCACAATCTGCACAATTCTTTGATGCTCGTTACCGCGCTCAATCCTTATATCGGATATGAAAACGCGGCAAAAACCGCTAAGAAGGCATATAAAGACAACATCTCTTTGAAGGAAGCTTGCATTGAACTCGGCTTCTTGACTGCCGAAAAATTCGATGAGGTTTTCCATCCCGAAGAGATGGCATAAATCGGAGGTAATTTCATGAAAGTAAGTTATTTCCCCGGTTGTACCTTGAAAAACAAAGCCAAGGATCTGGACGCGTATGCGTACAGATCCGCGGAAGCTTTGGGCATTACACTGGAAGAAATTGAAAACTGGCAATGCTGCGGCGGCGTATTTACCACTGCAAACAACGAAGTTGCCACAAAGCTTTCTTCCGTGCGCGCTCTGAAGGAAGCCAATGACAAGGCACAGCCTCTCGTAACGGTTTGCTCCGCTTGTCACAACGTGATCAAGCAGACGAACCACGCAATGCAAAACGATAAAGCGTTTGCCGATAAGGTGAACCGCTATATGGCTGCCGACGGCGGTTACGCCGGCGAAGCCGAGGTATACCACTATCTTGAAATGCTGCGCGACCTGGTCGGCTTTGAAACGGTAAAGAAAAAAGTGGTAAACAGCCTCAAGGGTAAGAAGATTGCTGCTTATTACGGCTGTCTTCTCCTTCGTCCGAACAGCGTTATGCGTATGGACGATCCCGAAAATCCTTCCATTATGGAAGATTTCATCCGCGCGCTCGGCGCGGACGCTGTGATCTATGCGAGAAGAAACGAGTGCTGCGGCGGATATATTTCCGTTGAAAGCCCCGATGCCGCAAAAAAGAACAGCAATGCTATCATCGAAAATGCAAAGGCGGCAGGCGCACAGATGATCATCACCGCATGTCCTCTTTGCAAATATAATCTTGTAAAAAGCGGCGCGGATATTCCCGTTGTTTATTTCACAGAGCTTCTTGCAGAGGCTTTGGGTGTGAAGGAGGATACCAATGGAAAATAATCAGTATCTCCGCGAAGAAATTATCAGAATGAGCGGTGTCAATCCCACCAAATGTATGAAATGCGGTAAATGCTCCGGAACCTGTCCCGCATACGATGAAATGGAATACCATCCCCATCAGTTCGTAAGCATGGTTGATAACGGAGAGATCGAGCCCCTGCTCAATTCCACGTCTATCTATAAATGCCTGTCCTGCTTTGCTTGTATTGAAAGATGCCCCAGAGGCGTTGAACCTGCAAAGGTGGTTGAAGCTGTTCGCCTGATTGCAATCAGAAGACAGGGCGCAAACCGTATGACTGCCAACGATATTCCCGCCATGGTTGACGAGGATACCCCCCAGCAGCTTCTCGTGAGCGCATTCAGAAAGTATACAAAGTAAAGGAGGAGAAGATAAATGCAAAGAGTTGGTGTTTTTGTATGTTGGTGCGGAAGCAATATCGCAGGTACGGTTGACGTACAGGCGGTATCCGAGGCTCTGAAAAACGAACCCGGCGTAGTCTTTTCCACCAATTATCAATATATGTGCTCCCAGGCAGGTCAGGATATGATCAAAAATGCCGTAAAGGAACACAGACTTACAGGTATCGTTGTATGTTCCTGCTCTCCCAGAATGCACGAAGCAACCTTCCGCAAAACTGCGGCTGCTGCGGGAATCAACCCCTACATGGTTGAAATCGCAAATATCCGCGAGCAGTGCTCCTGGGTACATAAGGATATGCTGACCGGTACGGAAAAAGCAATCATTCTCGGCAAGGCTGCCGTTGCAAAGGTAAATCTCAATACACCTCTGATTCCCGGCGAATCCCCCGTTACCAAGCGCGCGCTTGTCATCGGCGGCGGTATCGCAGGTATTCAGACGGCGCTTGATATCGCAGATGCGGGATTCCCCGTTGATATCGTGGAAAAACAGCCTACCATCGGCGGTAAAATGGCACAGCTCGACAAAACGTTCCCGACCCTCGACTGCGCGGCTTGTATTTTGACACCTAAAATGGTTGACGTTGCGCAGAATGAAAATATCCGTATTTTCTCTTACAGCGAAGTAACGGAAGTAAAAGGCTTCGTCGGAAACTTTGACGTAACCATCAAAAAGAAAGCAAGATTCGTTAATGAAGATATTTGTACGGGTTGCGGCGCATGCGTAGAAAAATGTCCGATGAAGAAGGTGCCCAACGAATTCAACCTCGGCATGGATAACCGTCACGCAATCTATATTCCTTTCGCGCAGGCTGTTCCGAAGGTTGCTACCATTGACCCCAACGCCTGCAATATGCTGAAAAACGGCAAATGCGGTCTCTGCGCAAGAGTTTGTGCCGCAGGCGCGATCGATTACAAGCAGAAGGATCAGTTCATCGAAGAAAAATACGGCGCAATCGTCGTTGCAACCGGTTTCAATCCGATCAGCATGGAAAAATTTGACGAATATGCGTACAGCCAGTCCAAGGACGTTATCACATCCCTGGAATTCGAACGTCTTACCAATGCGGCAGGACCTTCCGCAGGTAAGCTTATCCGTCCCTCCGACGGCAAGCACCCGCATACCATTGTATTCGTTCAGTGCGTAGGCTCCCGTTGCGAATCCTGCGCCGAAAAGGGCAAGGAATACTGCTCCAAGATCTGCTGCATGTATACCGCAAAGCACGCTATGCTTACACGCGATAAATATCCGGATACCGAGGTTTACGTATTCTATATCGACGTCAGAACGCCCGGTAAGAACTTTGATGAATTCTACCGCCGTGCCGTTGAAGAATACGGCGTCAAATACGTGAAGGGCATGGTCGGCAAGATCGTTCCCGAAGGCGATAAGCTCAAGGTTCAGGCTTCCGACTTGATTGCCAACAGACAGCTCCACATCGATGCGGACCTCGTTGTTCTTGCGGCTGCCATCGAGCCCGATAAATCCGCCCGTCCTCTTGCAACCATGCTGACGGCAAGCATGGATACCAACGACTTCTTTACCGAAGCGCATCCCAAGCTCAGACCCGTGGAAAGCCCCACAGCCGGCGTATTCCTTTCCGGCGCTTGCCAGGGTCCCAAGGATATTCCCGAAACCGTATCCCAGGCAGGTGCGGCTGCAGCGAAGGTTATCGGCCTTCTTGCCAAAGACAAACTCATGGGCAACCCCTGCGTTGCGCAGTCCGACGAGCTTATGTGTAACGGCTGCTCCACTTGCGCAAACGTATGTCCTTACGGTGCAATCAGCTACGAGGATAAAGAATTCCGTATGCCTGACAGAACCACCAAGATCAGAAGAGTGGCAGCGGTAAATCCCGCCGTTTGCCAGGGCTGCGGTGCTTGTACCGTTGCTTGTCCTTCCGGAGCGATGGACCTGAAGGGATTTGCTAACTCACAAATTATGGCGGAGGTTGACGCAATATGCAAGTAAATGAATATAAACCCTTAATCGTTGCGTTTTGTTGCAACTGGTGTTCTTATGCCGGTGCGGACCTTGCCGGCAACAACCGTTTGGCGTATCCCGCTGATGTAAAAATTATCAGAGTCCCCTGTTCCTGCCGTGTAAACCCCATGTTTATTCTGCGTGCATTCCAGCGCGGCGCTGACGGCGTGATCATCTGCGGATGCCATCCCGGCGACTGTCACTATACCTCGGGTAACTATTATACCCGTCGCCGTATGGCGGCTCTCTTCTCCATGCTCGACTTCCTCGGCATTGAAAGAGAACGTACCCGTGTGGAATGGGTTTCCGCTGCAGAAGGCGCAAAATTTGCCGCAACCATGAACGATTTTGCTCAAAAGGTAGCGGCGCTTGGTGAAAACAAGAGATTGGAGGACCTGAGATGCAAAAAATAACCCGTGAACAATTGATCGAAAAAGCCTCCGAGCTTCTTGCAAACGGAACCGTCAGCTGCGTTCTCGGCTGGGGCGCAGGCGAATTCGGCTATGACGTAACTCCCACCGTTTTCAAAACGGCTGAAGAAATGAAAACCGGCTTCGTTTTCAGTGATTTCTGCGGAGCAAACTTCTCTAAATATCTCGTTGCGAAAACACAGAAGACCGAAGGAAAAATCCTCGTTTTCCTGAAGCCCTGCGATACCTACAGCTTTAACCAGCTTCTTACCGAACACCGTTTTGACCGTGAAAAGGTATACGCTGTCGGCATTCCCTGCGAAGGTATGGCGGATATTTCCAAAATCAAAGCCATCTGCGGAGAGGGCATTTCCTCCATCACCGCAGAAGGCGATACATTCATCGTTACCACGCTTTACGATGATGAACCCATCGCCATCGAAGCTTCCGCGGTTCTCGCAGAACGCTGCGTAAACTGCAAGAGCAAAAAGCACGTTGCTTACGACGAGCTGATGGGCGAGGACGGCGACGTTCTCGATTCCGGACGTTTCGATGAAGTAGCACGTCTGGAAGCCATGACTCCCGATGAAAGATTTGCTTTCTGGCAGAACGAGCTCTCCCGTTGCATCCGTTGCAACGCATGCCGCGATGCATGCCCTGCTTGTACCTGCGAAAAATGCGTTTTCGATAACCCCAAATCCGGTGTTGAAAACAAATCTCCCGCAAACAGCTTTGAAGAAAAGCTGTTCCATATCATCCGAGCATTCCACGTTGCAGGCCGTTGCACCGACTGCGGCGAGTGCTCCAGAGTATGTCCTCAGAATATCCCGCTGCATCTCCTGAACCGTAAATTCATCAAGGATATCAATGAATTTTACGGCGATTACCAGGCAGGTGCGGAAGTCGGCTCCAGAGCTCCCCTGGTCAACTATACCACGGCAGACCTTGAACCCGGCGAAGTTTTTAACAGGGAGGGATGATCATGCTTAAATGTTCTCTTGATAAAATTCAAAACCTTTTTGCTGAGATTTCCAAATCCGCAAAGCTTTATCTTCCCGTTGACGGTAAGGACGGCGGCGCTTCCTACGGCGAATGGAGCGAAGGCGTGGAATGGAGCGGCGCGCTCAATACCACCAAGAGCCCCAAAGATTTCTTCTTTCCTCAGACCGAAGATCTGATGGCGTTCAAAACCGCGGGCAAGAGCATTGAAATCATTGACACGAGAAGCGAAAGCGAAGATTTCGTCGTATTCGGCGTACGCGCATGCGATGCAAAGAGCTTTGATATTCTCGACAGAGTATTCCTCAGCGAACCGCAGGACAGCTTCTACGCAATGAAGCGTAAGCACGGCATCATCGTGACCGCTGCCTGCACAAAACCCTCCGAAACCTGCTTCTGCCAGACCTTCGGCATTGATCCCGCTTCTCCCGCAGGTGATATTTCCACATGGAAAACCGCAGATGCCCTCTATCTGCAGGCAAATACGGAGAAGGGAACCGCACTTCTTGAAAAGCTCGGCGCAATCCTTGAAGAATGCTCCGACGATGCTGTCAACGCGCAAAAGGAAAAGACTGCTGCCATTATGCAGAAGCTTCCTCTCAAGGATCTGAATACGGATGATTTCGGCGGCGGCAAAACACAGGAGCTTTTCAACAATCCTGCGTGGGATGAGCTTTCCCAGTCCTGCCTCGGATGCGGAACCTGTACCTTCGTATGTCCCACCTGCCAGTGCTACGATATCAAGGATTTCAATACCGGAAACGGCGTAATCAGATACCGTTGTTGGGACTCCTGCATGTACTCCGAATTCACAAGAATGGCGCACGGAAACAACAGACTGACACAAAAAGAACGTTTCCGTCAGCGTTTTATGCATAAGCTCGTATATTATCCCGAAAACAACGACGGTCTCTTCAGCTGTGTCGGCTGCGGACGCTGTCTTGCAAAATGCCCGATTTCCATGAATATCGTAAAAGTTATGAAAAAGATTGGAGGAAATAAAGGTGAATAACGCAAACGAAACTTTGATTCCGAAGATCGGCGTCATTACCGATGTTCGTATTGATACTCCCGACATCAAAACCTTCCGCGTGGTAACGACCGACGGTAAGAAGGCTTTTGATCACAAGCCCGGTCAGTGTGCCATGCTTTCCATTCCCGGCGTCGGCGAGGCTATGTTCTCTATCACGTCATCTCCCACAAATACGGAATATATGGAATTTTCCATCAAGAAATGCGGATGTGTCACAGAATGGCTCCACCAGGCTGAGGCAGGTCAGCAGATCACCATCAGAGGTCCTTACGGCAATCCGTTCCCGGTTGACGACGTATTCGCAGGCAAGAATCTCCTCTTCATCGCGGGCGGTGTAGGTCTTGCTCCTCTCCGTTCCGTTATCAACTACTGCCGCCACTACCGCGACCGTTACGGCGATATTGATATCGTTTACGGCTCCAGAAGCAAGGCAGATCTGCTGGATTATAAAGAGATCATTGAAGAATGGTCTGCCGATGCAGGTGTCAGAGTACATCTGACGATCGACAATGCTCAGCCCGATTGGGACGGACACGTCGGTTTTGTTCCCAACTACGTCAAGGAGCTTGGATTTGACACCAACAAGACTGCAATTCTTTGCGGTCCTCCCATCATGATCAAGTTTACGTTGGAAGGTTTGATTGGTCTCGGCTTTGACAAAACGCAGGTTTATACCACACTCGAGCTCAGAATGAAGTGCGGTGTCGGCAAATGCGGCAGATGCAACGTTGGTGCAAAATATGTTTGCAAGGACGGTCCTGTATTCCGCTGTGATGAGCTTGAAGAGCTTCCCAATGAGTATTAAAGGAGAAACTATATGGAAAATACAGTAAATATTTTTCTTTTCGGTAAAAAATATGCGGTTCCGGAAAACCTGACCATCATGACAGCCATGGAATATGCGGGCTATCAGCTCGTCCGCGGCTGCGGTTGCAGAAACGGCTTTTGCGGCGCTTGCGCAACCATTTACCGTATCAAAGGCGACCGTGAATTGCACGCTTGCCTTGCTTGTCAGACCAAGGTACAGGATAACATGTATATCGCAACCCTTCCTTTCTTCCCGCTTGTCAAGGAAGTTTACGATATCAATAAGATTCCCGTAAACGAAACCGTTATGATGCAGCTCTATCCTGAAATTTACGCTTGCATCGGCTGTAACGCTTGTACCAAAGCCTGCACACAGGGTCTTAACGTTATGCAGTACATTGCTTACGCACAGCGCGGCGATTTTGAAAAATGCGCGGAAGAATCCTTCGACTGCGTGATGTGCGGCGTTTGTTCTTCCAGATGTCCCGCAGGTATTTCCCATCCTCAGGTTGCCATGCTTGCAAGAAGAATCAACGGTAAGTATCTGGCTCCCGGCTGCGGCCACCTTGAAGACCGTGTAAAGGAAATCAAAAACGGTGATTTCAACGATCTTATCGAAGCGCTCATGCAGAAGCCTATCGAAGAGATGAAAGAACTTTACAACAACCGCGAGATTGAAAAGTAAGGAGGAATTGCAAATGTATTCTGAACAGTTCAGCGAATCCTTGGCGCTCGTTGAAGCGTCAAGAGAAAAAAATATCGCTCTTGAGCCCGTTCGTATGACGGCAGAGCAAAAGGAAAATGTTCTTGCTTCCTTCCATCCCGACTATAAAACAGATGAATTTTCGGTTCTTACCATCGGTCCCAATAAGGGCGATAAAGTACCGAAAGAGCTTGCTGAAATTTTGCAGGCGCACAGCCGTATCACTGCTGACAGCGTATGTCTTGACAAGCCCGATTACGAAACCGACGTTCTGATCATCGGCGGCGGCGGCGCAGGTGCTTCCGCGGCAATCGAAGCGCACGAAGCAGGCGCTGACGTTATGGTTGTTACCAAGCTCCGTATGGGCGACGCAAACACCATGATGGCAGAGGGCGGTATTCAGGCGGCTGATAAACCCAACGACTCTCCCGCAATTCACTTCGTTGACGCATTCGGCGGCGGACACTTTGCGGCAAAGAGAGAGCTTCTCTCCAAGCTCGTTTGCGATGCGCCCGAAGCCATTCAGTGGCTGAGCGAGCTCGGCGTTGAGTTCGATAAAGAAGCAGACGGCACCATGATTACCACACACGGCGGCGGTACCTCCCGCAAACGTATGCATGCCGCAAAGGACTACTCCGGCGCAGAAATCATGCGTACTCTCCGTGATGAGGTTTTGAACCGTAACATTCCCGTTGTGGATTTCACAGCGGCGATTGAACTTATTCTCGATGAAAACGGCAATGCGGCAGGCGCGGTTCTGATGAACATGGAAACAAAAGAGCTGCTCGTTGCAAAAGCAAAAACCGTTATCATTGCAACCGGCGGCGCGGGAAGAATGCACTATCAGGGCTTCCCGACCTCCAACCATTACGGCGCTACCGCTGACGGTCTGGTTCTCGGCTACCGCGTAGGCGCAAAGCTTCTCTATGCGGAAACCCTTCAGTATCACCCCACCGGTGTTGCGTTCCCCGAACAGATCTTCGGCGCGCTCGTAACCGAAAAGGTTCGTTCTCTCGGCGCAAAGCTCGTCAACAAGAACGGCGAGGTATTCATGCACCCGCTGGAAACCCGTGACGTAACCGCGGCTTCCATCATCCGTGAATGCTCCGAAAGAGGAAACGGTATTGCAACGGGTAACGGCGACGGTATCTGGCTTGATACTCCCATGATCGAAATGATCGGCGGAGAGGGAACCATCATGAAGAGAATTCCCGCAATGTGGAGAATGTTTGAAAAATACGGTATTGATATCCGTAAAGAACCCATTCTGATCTATCCCACGCTTCACTATCAGAACGGCGGTCTTGATATCGATGCCAACTGCATGACCACAAATATCAACAACCTGTTTGTTGCAGGTGAAGCAGTCGGCGGTATTCACGGTAAGAACCGTCTGATGGGCAACTCCTTGCTTGATATCATCGTATTCGGCAGAAGCGCAGGTAAAAATGCTGCCGCTACAGCGAAGAACGTTACCGTTGGTAAGCTGACACTTGATCACATTGCAAAATTTGAAAAAGAAATTTCGGATGCGGGAATCGAAACAGAAACCGTATCTCCGAAGCTTCTTCCCAATTACACAACACAGAAGAGTATCTAAAGGAGATATCTGATTATGGAACTTTTTGGCGGTGTTATTCCGATCACCGGTATAACATTCTTTATGTTTTCTATTTTTGCCATCATCGTTGCCGGTTTTGCTCTTGGCCGTATTACAATCAAAGGCATTTCTCTCGGTGATGCGGGCGTATTCATCGTGGCACTTGTGTTTGGCTGCATTTTCTACAAACAGCTCGATGCACAGCTCACTATTAAAGTGGCAGGTCTGATAGATGTAAGCTATACGGAAAAAGCACTTAAAATCGTGGAAAACCTCGGTTTGATTTTGTTCGTTACATCAGTCGGCTTCATTGCAGGTCCGAAATTCTTCGGCAACTTCAAGAAGAATTTCAAATCCTACGTTGTTCTTGCGCTCGTCGTTATTCTTGCGGGCGGTCTTTCCGCTGTCGGCTGTATTTTCTTCGGCAGAGGCGTGATGGGTGAAACAAACCATGAAGAATTCACGGCGATGATCGTTGGTCTTCTTTCCGGTTCTCTGACCTCCACTCCTGCTTTCTCCGCAGCTAAGGCAACCGTTGCGGAAATTTATGAAAGCGCGGTTTCCGTCGGACACGGTATTGCATATATCTTCGGTGTTATCGGCGTTGTACTTTTCGTACAGCTCGTACCCAAGATTACCCGTGCAGATATGGATGCCGAACGTGCAAAGCTTGCTGCAGCTTCCGCTTCCGGTGAAAAAGAGGCAAAAAGTGCCAAAAATAAAAAAACGTTCAAGCTTATTGATTTTGACGGCCATGGTTTTGCGGCGTTTGCGCTTGCGGCAATCATCGGTACGTTTATCGGTATGATTAGAATTCCGCTGACAGGCGAAGGTCTTTCCGGCACGTGCTTTTCTCTTACGACAACGGGCGGTTGCTTGCTGACCTCTCTCGTTTTCGGCCACTTTGCTCACTTCGGTCCGGTTAACGTAACACCCAAGGAATCCACGCTCAAGATCTTCAAGGAATTCGGCTTGATCCTCTTCCTTGTAGGCGCAGGTATTGCGGGTGGTGCAAAGTTTATCGAACTGTTCCAGTTCAGCTACTTCATCTATGGCATTGTTATGACCGTTGTTCCCATGGTAGTAGGCTTCTTCTTTGCGAAGTACGTCCTCAAGCTCAGCTTGCTCAATAACCTCGGTTCTCTCACCGGTGCCATGACAAGTACACCTGCTCTCGGTACACTGACCAGCGTTGCGAAAACCGATGACGTTGCGGCGGCTTACGCGGCAACCTATCCGATCGCACTGATCTCCGTTGTTCTCGTTTCTCAATTCCTTGTTATTTTGTTCTGATTTATCATTGAACATAAAAAATCGCCTTCTGAAAGGCCGGTTCTCATAAGGAAGTTAAAAGCCATCACGAAAATATCGTGATGGCTTTTATAATTGGGTTATTTTAACAAGGCAATTGTTTCTGAAATCTTACGGTACAATTGCTCTTTACTTTCAAGAGTATATGAGATATCGTCATCAGGCTCGTCCAAATCAAATGAAATGCTGAATTCATTAGGGTAAATTTGTATATCTGCAAAGTATTTATTGTATCGTCCTTGTATGCCAATGCATTTTATATCATCTAACCAATCAATGTGAATTTCATTTTTTGTTATTCCAAGCAATTCAAGATCTGTTTTTAATGTTCCGTCTAAATAATTGCAGAGAAGAAAATCAAAAGCATTTTTGTCACTCTCTGCTTTTTGCTCTAAGTATTTCTGTATTTTCTTTTTCTTTGTGAAAAACATTTTTTGTCTCCTTTTATCGCCGGTTTCGCATTTGTTTTACAAATGCATCGGGCAAAGCCCATACCCCTATGGTTGCACATGTCCAAAGGCTCCCTCCGGGAGGGAGGCTTTCTGTTAGCCCCATTATAAGACAAATCGGCAGAGAAAACAAGTTCTCCGCCGAAATTTGTAAACATCCTTATGAGAACGAGCCTAATGCGGCTCTTTTTTATTGACTTTCCGAGCAAATGCCAGAGTCTGCTTCAATGCACTCTCTTTGGAAACGCCTGCAAGACGAAGCTTATGTGCATAGGCTAAAATTTCCGAAAAGCTCTTGTCAGGGACAAGCCCTGCCTCAATCAGGTCCTTGCCCTGCACAAAGGGACGGGACATAGTTTCATTAAAGTTCGTCAGCCTTTCAAAAAGAAGGTCTGCAATGCTTTCATTTCTCTCTCCCTCGTCGCTGAGGGCAAGACAAATAAGCTCAAAAGGACACACGCTGTCATCAAAAAGCTTATTGAAGGACTTCTGCGACGAGCCTGCCCTTATCATAACGCCGGGCTTCATATGATAAAGGGACATATTGAGTACGTAATTTATAACACTCCTGTCCCCCGTGATACGGGTAAGAAATTTTTTGACAAGAGGCTGTCCGAGGCTTTCATGTCCATAGGCGTGAACTACTCCGTTTATTTTCTTTGTGGCTTCAATTTTTCCCAAATCGTGGCAAAGCGCCGACAGCATAAATGCAAATGGCGCCGATACCCTTTCTCTGAACAGGACGGCACGGTCAAGCACCTGCATTGTATGCACCCATACATCCCCCTCGGGATGAAAGGCGGGATTCTGCGGAAGATTTATAAGCCTTTTCAGCTCGGGAAACCAGAAGCCCAGACCGTTTACCTCTCTTAAAACCTCAAAAAACACAGAGGGCTTCTCCGATTGCAGGAGAGCCTTTTTCATTTCCCCTTCAATTCTCTCCCTTGAAAGAGAAGATAAATCTATAGTTCTGCAGAGCTCCTTTGTTTTTTCGTGAACCGAAAAGCCGAATCTGGCAGAAAACTGCGCAAGACGAAGCACTCTTAACGGGTCCTCCGGAAAGCTTTCGTCCGTAACGTGGCGAAGCACCCTGTTTTTAAGGTCAGGGAGTCCTCCGCAGGTATCAATAATTTCTCCCGTCAGCACGTCCTCCATAAGGGCGTTTACGGTAAAATCCCTTCTTGCTGCAGCCCTTTCAACACCGATAAAGGGGTCAACGGATACGTCAAAATCGCGGTGTCCCCTGCCCGTAACGGTTTCCTTACGGGGCATTGCAATATCAATATCCGTGCCCTTCAGAGAAAATATGCCGAAGCTCTCTCCCATTTCCAGGACGGTACCCTCCGAGGCTACAATTTTCCTTAATTTATCGGGGAAAATCCCGTGAATCTCAACATCAATATCCTTTGTAGGCAAACCTAAAAGGCGGTCTCTTACAAAACCGCCCACATAGTATGCCCTGCCGCCGGCTTCTGCCGCCTTACGGGCTATTTCCTTTACCTTTTTTTCATCTGATGCTTTCATCATTCAGCTTCTTTTCATAAAGTATCCTTAGTCCCCTGAGCAAAAGGAACTCATCATAAATCACTCTTCTTCTGCACTGAGGAAGAATAAATTTTGCGGCTCCGCCCGTCACTACCGCGGTGACCCTTTCACCCAGCAGCTCCTCAACACGGTCAATAACACCCTCAAGTGCAAATGCACCCGAATATATGACACCGTTATTTATTGAAGCTACCGTATCCTGTCCCAGAAGAGAATTGGGCTGCACGGGCTTTATTCCGGGCAGAAGCGCAGTACCCGAGGACAGAGCGTTTATTGAAAGACCCAGCCCCGGCATAATCATACCGCCGATAAAAACACCGTCCTTATCGAGCACGGAAACAGTATTTGCTGTCCCCATATCGACTATGACGGCAGGTGTGCCGTAAAGCATCTTTACTGCGGTCATATCGGCAATTCTGTCATTGCCGAGCCGTCTTCTGTCATAGCCCGATATTCTCAGACCGTCATTGAACTCCGGGTCAACTACAACAATCTCACCCTTTACGAATTCGGAAAGAGCTTCCTTTACCATAGAAGACAGCACGGGAACTACCGAGCACAGCACAGCACCGTGTATCTCCTGAGTGACATCGCTTCTGAGCACCGACAGAAACTCCGAGGAATTATGAAAACGGCTGTCGGGGTAATTTTTTATAAAAACGGGAGTATCCGTATCGGAAAAGCCTGCGACACAGATATTTGTGTTACCGATATCAACGGCAAGAATCATTTCCCGTCACTCCTCATATCAAGTCTTCCCATAACCTTTTCAAGGGCAATGCATACGGGAGTTACGATAATCGCAGCGGCAACAGCCTCGGGCACTCCGTTTGTGCCGACAATTCCGAGGATTACGGAAAGCACCGTTTCAACGGGAATTGAATTTGCCGCCGCATAGGGCTCCCTGAAGAAAAGATATATCATACCCATAACAAGCACCGTGTTTGTAAACGCACCGACAACAGCGGATACCGTTACGGCAACAGAGCGGATTGCCCTGTTTTTCTTACCCGTCAGCTTCTGCACCGCAGCCTCGATACCCTTTACGGTGAAATATGGAGTGATACCTACAAGTATTCTCGGCACAAAACAGATTATTACAGCAAGAATACTGCCCTTTCCCACACCGGGAAGAGGAATAAAGGGGGAAAAAGCAAAGGACAGAAGGCTCGGCGCCGTGGTGTTTTTTATAATACTTGTAAGACCGAAGACAAAGCCTAAAAATCCGCCCTTTTTCGGTCCTAAAACAACAGAACCGATAATAACGGGCACGTGCAGTATCGTAGCCTTTATTATCGGAAGATCAATAAGTCCGAAGGGAGTAAAGGCTAAAAGCAATACAATTGCCGTAAAGAGAGCTAAAATAACCTGATCCTTTACCTTTTCGTGTCTTTTTTTATTTTTCATAATCTGAAGCCTCCTGCTGTTGTTCAAGCTGATACAACGCATTTGCGGAATGGTGGAAATTACAGTTTTTATGCCTGATATCCCGAAGGTACATCGGCTGAACATCATCACTTTCCGCTTATATTATATATACTGCATAATAAAATTGCAAGTTTTTTATGCAGTTTTCATTTCTGTTTTTACGCAAAGTATTTACAAATATCAAATTTATCTGTATAATTTTCTCAGAAATAACCTACGGGAGAGATTTTTATGCTTAAAGGAAAAACCGTAATACTCGGAATAACGGGCGGTATTGCCTGCTACAAGGCGGCAGAGCTCACCTCGCTTTTGGTGAAGCAGCACGCCGACGTAAACGTTATTATGACAAAGGGCGCAACTGAATTTATGTCCCCTCTTACCTTTGAGGCTCTTACGGGAAACAAGGTGCATACAGACATCTTTGACGAATGCTCGGGCACGGAAATCCCCCACATTTCTCTTTCGGGCAAGGCGGATGCTCTGATTATTGCCCCTGCAACAGCCAACGTAATTGCAAAGCTGGCGCACGGACTTGCCGACGATATGCTCACGTCAACCGTGCTTGCCGCTCAGTGTCCGAAAATTATTGCCCCCGCCATGAACACAAGAATGTATGAAAATCCCGTAACCGCGGATAATATTGAAGCTCTTAAAAAATACGGCTGGAGGGTGATTACTCCCGATTGGGGCAGGCTTGCCTGCGGAGATACGGGAAAGGGCAAGCTTCCCGCTCCCGAAAAATTGCTTGAAAGCGTTATAAACGAAATTGCATTTCCCAAGGATATGAAGGGACTTCGTGTGCTTGTAACAGCAGGCGCCACAAAGGAGGCAATTGACCCCGTAAGAT
>JAFQEK010000144.1 GCA_017399025.1 Clostridia bacterium | reverse complement strand
GCAAGAACCTTTTTCTGCATAAAGCAAAAAACTCCTTTCACCTAAGGACTTCGTTTATTTTCAATATTTCATAGTATTATAGCATCAAAACAAATTCGTGTCAAGTTTCTTTTCTCCGTAAATTCAAAAATTCTCCCTGTTCAGGGAAAAAATATCCGTTTCCGGGAACAATCTTGCTTGACATTTTTCCCAATCGTCCGTATAATAATATATGACTTGATCATCATGAAAGGAAATCACCCAATGAAAACACTTGGTTATTATAATGGAGAAATCGGCGAGCTGGAAGAACTCCGTGTTCCCATGCTTGACCGCGCCTGCTATTTCGGCGACGGCGTTTACGACGTGGCGTACAGCAGAAATCATAAGGCTTACGCACTCCGCGAGCATATCGACCGATTTTATCAGAGCATGGCTCTTCTGAACATTCGGCTGGATATGCATCCGGACGATCTGGAAAACCTCATCTGTGAGCTGATCAAAAAAGTGGATGCCGACGAGCAATGGGTTTATTTTCAGGCATCGCGCGGTACGGGCTTGCGCAACCATGCCGTAACCGCTCCCATGAACGCCAATCTCTGGATCATGCTGAAGCCTTGTTCCATTCGGGAAACATATAAAAAAATCAATCTGATCTCGCTCGAAGATAAACGTTTTCTTTATTGCAACGCCAAAACCCTGAATTTGATTCCTGCAGTCCTTTATTCCACGGAAGCAGAAAACGGCGGTTATGACGAAGCGGTTCTGCACAGAAACGGCAGAGTCACGGGATGTGCGCACAGCAATATTTCCACCCTGAAAAACGGCGTTCTGCAAACAGCGCCCGCCGATGAATATATCCTTGCGGGTATCGGCAGAGCGCATCTGATCCGCAAATGCAAATCATTCGGAATCCCCGTAAAAGAAGAACCCTTTAGCCTTGATGAAATGATGGAAGCGGATGAAATCATCGTAACCAGCGCAGGCTCTCTCTGTATTGCGGCGGGAACTGTGGATGGAAAAGCCGTCGGCGGAAAAGCTCCCGAACTGCTGAAACGCTTGCAAGATTCCCTGATGGAAGATTACTTCCGCGCAACGGAAAAGGATTGATTACACAGATGAAAACAGAATACCAAAGAGTTTACGCAAAAATCAATCTCGATGCCATCGAGCATAATATCAAACTCGTGAAACAAAAAATCTCCCCCGAAACCAAGCTTATGCTCGTGGTCAAAGCCGATGCTTACGGACACGGCTCGGTTGTGATTGCAAAGGAATTTGAATCCCTTGCGGATTATTTCGGCGTTGCCGAGATGAACGAAGCACTTGAACTGCGCGCGGCAGGCATTCAAAAGCCGATTCTGATCCTCGGCTACACTTCCCCGCACTGCTTTGAAGCCGCTCTGAAAAACGATATTACGTTGACCGTATTCCGATATGAAACGATTGAAGCGTTATCTCAAACGGCAACAGCACTCGGCAAAACTGCAAAAATTCATTTTGCCGTGGATACGGGAATGTCCCGTATTGGATTTTGCGTTTCGGAAGAAGAAGCCGATATCGCGACGAAAGCAGCACAGCTTCCCCATATCTTTGTGGAAGGCATTTTCAGTCATTTTGCAACGGCAGATGCCATAGACAAATCCCCGTCCGAGGTACAACGGATTTTATTTGAATGCTTCTTGAACAGGCTTAAAGAAAGGGGCGTTTGTCCGCCCATCCGTCATTTCAATAACAGCGCGGGAATTTTATCCTTCCGCAACGATTACGACATGGTCAGAGAAGGCATTATCCTTTACGGTCTTTATCCGTCCGAGGATATCTGCGCTCAGTTCAGCAGTCTTTATGATATCCGCCCTGCTATGGAGCTGATTACCCACATTTCACATATCAAAACGCTGGATGCACATCAAGGTATTGGTTACGGATATACGTATATCACGGAAAAAGCCATCCGCGTGGCAACCCTGCCCGTTGGATATGCGGACGGTTATCCGCGCGCGCTTTCCAATCGCGGAGAGGTTCTGATTCACGGAAAGCGCTGTCCCATTCTCGGCAGAGTTTGCATGGACCAGATGATGGTGGATATTACCGGGGTTCCCGAAGCAAAAACAGAAGATCCCGTCGTTCTGGTAGGCAAAGACGGAAAAGAAAAAATATCTGCCGAAGAAGTCGGCGAAGCCGCGTATTCCTTCAATTATGAATTCGTCTGCGGCATTGCAAGAAGAGTCCCCCGCATTTATACACGCGGAGGAAACGTTGTCAAACAAAACTTATATTTGAATATCTGAATTCAAAAAAAGCGCACCGCCGAATTTTTCGGCGGTGTTTGATTTTAAGCGGTTATTCTCTTTTCAAGTGATTGGACAAATGCCTCGCTGTCAGCGACACTAACCGAAAGCACGTCAAATGTATTATATTTGATATTGATATGTTCCAGAGCATTTTTCAGTGCCAGCATGGAATCCGAGTAAAATTTTCTCTCCTTTGTAATTCCTCGGATCGTCTGATACGGCACTTCCCTTTTCAAAATCAATCCGAACCGGATAAAAACGGATTTTTCGCGCAGTTCCACGTAGCCGAACAGCGGAGAAACAAGAAAATACAAAACGAATAAATCCGTGGGAATCATCACGAAAAGTGCAGTCGGTTCCAAAACGGCAAGAAATGTAAAAAGAATCATCAGCACGGACAAGGAAATCCAAATGCCCTTGTACGTTTTATCAAATAAAGGTTTGAATTTTTGATTTTTCATACTGTATCTTTCCACCTTTCCCTTATTGTTATAAATATATTATAATTCATTTTATAAGGGAAAACAAGCAAATTGATTGAAAAAATAAAAATTTTTAAAAAATAATAAAAAAATATGTAACCTTTTTCGCATTTTTTAAATTATACATATAGAGGAACATAAAAATTAAATTTTATCATTTCCAAACAACGAAAAAAGCACAATTGATTCTTTTACTACGTTCGTTCCGCATTATTCCAAGTAACACACAAATATTTGACAAATCAACCAAAATATGTTATAATATAAACAAATCAATATTTTGGAATTTTAAAATTTGCTTTATCAAATACATTTGCAGGAGGTTTTTATTATGAAAAGATTCATTTCCAGTATTTGTTCACGGAACAATCACGAATTTCCACTGCTCTTACGCATAATCGAAAGCATATAGATATATCAACATCTATAGTATTGAATGATGCATCGAAAAAACAATCAGAAAGGAAAACGCTTCTATGTATATGAAATCAAAAAAATTAATTTCCATATTCTTATCAATAGCCATGTTTTTAGGAATATTTTCTCCAAGCATTTTAGCAGCGGGATTGGATTCCTCTCAAAAAACTTTAACCGATGATCCTGCAAAATCCCATGCAAACGAAATTGTGGAAATAGAATCTTTGCGAGAATCCAATGTTAAACATTTTCGTCTTCCTGACGGCTCATATAAAGCTGTGGTATATTCACAGGCAATCCATAGAAAAGATAATTTCGGAAAATGGATTGATATTGATAATAATTTAACCGAAGAAACAAAAGATGGAAATTTACAATATTCCACATCAGATTCAAGAATCAAATTCATTCATAATGAAAATAATTATCCATCCATGATACTTTCGGATGATAGTTATTCTATTTCCATGCAATGGATCGGAGATACCGGTTCTTTCACGCAAAAAACGCTAAAATCAACCGGTGAAAATAAAAAACCGATGATAACCAATTCAACGCAAAGAAAAACCAACACCTTTACTTCTCTCGAGGAAGCAACCTATATTAGCAACAAAGCTTCCATTCGATACGAAAATTTAAGAGATTCTACAGATATTGAATATATCTTGATTGGTAACGATATCAAAGAAAATATCATTCTATATTCAAAAAACAATGATTATTCATACGAATTTCAACTTGATTTGACCGGATTGTTACCATCTGTAAATACAGACGGTTCCATTTCCTTGAATGATGAAAATACAGGCGAGACAAAATATTCCATTCCTGCGCCGTATATGTATGATTCTTCGGGAAGCATTTCCCGTAAAGTTGCATATTCTATAAAAGAAAATTCCCAGCATTCCTATTCACTTACTGTTTGCGCCGATAAAAATTGGATCAATTCTTCCGAAAGAGTTTTTCCCATCACCATTGACCCGACAATTCAAAGTACAGAACCCGTATACGATACATATATTTCTTCCGCAAATCCCAATACGAATTACGGTTTATCCGAAGAACTATGGATTTCCTCTTCGAACATTACATTTATAAAAATTGAACTCCCCGGTACAATTCCGCAAGGTTCTACAATTACGAATGGAACGCTCAATCTTCCTTTCTATTATTATAGTTCTGTAACAAGCGGAAGTTTGAATATCGGAGCTTATGAAATAGCCTTTCCTTGGGAAGAATATGAAATAACGTGGAATATTGCCAATGAAAATCAAAATATGGGTATATCCCCCTTTCCGTTCGCTACCGCGAATCTGTCTGCCGCAAACAGCAACGGTGTGAACAACCCCGGAATTGCTACATTGGATATAACAGATCAAATGCAATTTTGGATAGACGGCGATCCTAATTTTGGTATTGCATTAAAATATATTTCCGGTACCAACTCCTCCGTAATTCTGCGTTCCTGGGAATACAGCAATTCTGCCGAATCTTATTATTGCATTACTTACTATCCGCTGATTGATATAACGCTTCCAACCAACGTCATGGGAATGGGCGGAGAGCAACAAGCCGTTTATTCCACCTATCCGGCAGGCTTGACACCCACATGGAGCAGTTCAAATACCTCCGTAGCAACAGTAAACAGTAACGGACTGATTACAGCGCATTCAAAGGGAACTGCGCGTATAACCGCTTCCTGTTACGACAGCGACTCCGGAAATACATACACGGATTCTGTCTATGTATCCGTATATGATTCAACAGGAATTCAAAATAATACTTCTTATTACATTATGAATTATTTCAGTAAACGCCTGCTCTCCTTGGAAAGTGTTTCTGATTCTGCGCATACAAATGTATGCACACAACCCCGTAACACAGCAACCATTGCACGGTGGACAATCGAAAAACAATCCGATGGCAGATTCCAATTCATCAGTGATTACAGTCCCACAGACAAATGCTTGAATGTTAACGGTACAAATATCGATATTTACAATAATACAGAGGACAATTATGTAAAATTCGCCATTGATCGAGTTCAAACCGGTACATATCAGGGACTTTACCTGATCCGATACGGAAATTACTATCTTGCGCAGAGCAATAATTATAACGTATATTTGACAACTTCAAGAAGCGATGCTGCGTACTGGTCTTTCATGGCAGTTGAAAAAAGATCTGCTGATTTATTTTCATTTTTCTATCCTGATCAGAATTCCAGCAATAATTATAATTCCACCGCTAATAATTTATTATTTACAACAGTTTTTAACTCAAAAAATTTTTTAGCTCATGCCTATGTTAATGAAACCCCCGCTCATGCCTATAACGCTATGACCACATCGGATGATATTTTCGTATTCAGGGGACATGGAAATCCCGGAATCGTAGGATTTTACGATGAAAATGGAAATCATAAAGGATATTTATCAGCTGATGCAATGACAGGTTTTTATTATGATGTTACATTGCCTCAAAGCAGTATTGCCAACATTGAAGAGAATGGATTGGCATCTTTGCGTGTTGTTCTTTATCTTGGCTGCAACACCGGCGGAGATATTACAATCGGTGATACAACGTACAATCTCGTCGATGCGACATTTGAAAAAGGAGCTCATTTTGTTCTCGGAACTACAACAAAAATCAGAACTTGGCAAGGAGATGATTGGCTGGAATATTTCTTAGAAAGCATCTCTACAGGCGCGAATATCCAACAAGCTATTGATGATGCAAATTACATCTTAAACGAAATTATTGTTCCTTATACAAAAGAGGACGGTTCCGAAGAAAACGTAACTGTCTACGGTTTGCCAATTTATTACGTTGGCGATGCATCTCAATATTTAAGTATCGAATAAAGGAGTTGAATTGAAATGAAAAAACGTATCTTTCTATTGTGTTTATGCTTGGCAATGTTTCTATCCTCGTGCGCCAATCAAACACATCAGGATGAAGGAAGTTCGCCTTCCGAAAGTAATCCTATAGGAAGTCAGCCGCCCGAAAATAATGATGTCCAATATATCATATATTCAGAGTATGGTATACCGATAAAATCAAATTTGCCATCTGATCAAATCCATATAGAAAGTGCAGATAACAAAATTTTTTCTTTTGCATCAAGAACAAAGATAGAAAAACCGGATAATATAGAAAATACGCGTACATTGAATATCGCCGGTCAATCTTACGATTTAGATTATGACAGAACTTACAGAACCGCCTTATACTCTTCGGATAAATTAAAATCCTACGCGGAATATATTCGTTTTAAAAGCGACCATGTTTATGCAGACTACAGAGTCAAAGATGGAACACTCCTATTTTTCTTGGATTCGGATATTGACAAACTTGCCTCCGGTAACTTAACCGAAAATAAAGCAAAAGAGCTTGCCCAAACAACTATTACAGAATTATACGGTAAGAATATTCTAAACGACTATGTTTTTGATCAAGTTATTTTCACAAACAATCAAATGTATGTACAGTATAGTGTCATATATAGAAAATATGTTCACGGTATGCCAACCAACGATGATATAAGCCTGTCTTTTAATATGCAGGGAAAGCTAATTGCCGTAAATTCCCTACTTTTGGGTGTTTACGACGATGCGGAAGAACATTTAACCAAAGAGCAAATCGACAATGCTTTCGCATATCTGAAAAGTGCACTGGGAGATGAATACAATATCTATTCCACCATTTTGACCGTCGACTCCTTAGGTGATTATTATCTGGAAGCTTCTGCTACCACGCTAATCGGCAGTCCGTTCGGTGATCCCATTCCTGTTGGCATATATATCAATATCGAATAAGCAGAAAAGTTGGCAGTGCCCTCACTCGTGAGCAATCATTCTGAGATTCTGTTGCATGTATCGGAATCTCAGAATGACAGTCAAAGGATGTTTTTCAGTTATCGAACAAGCCTGATATCGAATAAAGGAGTTGAAGCGAAATGAAAAAACGTATCTTTCTATTGTGTTTATGCTTGGCAATGTTTCTATCCTCGTGCGCCAATCAAACACATCAGAACGAGGAAAGCTCGTCTTCCGAAAGTAATGCTATAGGAAGTCAGCCGCCCGAAAACAATGATGTCCAATATATCATATATTCAGAGTATGGTATACCGATAAAATCAAATTTGCCATCCGAGCAAATTCAAACAAATCCTGTTGATAAAAAAGACTTTTCTTTCATGACACATACAGAAGATGTAGAAAAACCGGATAATATAGGAAATACCCATACATTGAATATCGCCGGTCAATCTTATAATTTAGATTATGACAGAACTTACAGAACCGCTCTATACTCCTCGGATGAACTAAAATCTCATGCAGAAGTTATTTCTTTCAAAAACGATTACATTTCTGCCCGGTTTAGAGCAAGCGACGGAACGCTCCTGTTTTTCTCAGATTTGAATATCAATGGGCATGTATCCGGTAATTTAACCGAAAATGAAGCAAAAGAACTTGCCAAGGAAACTTTAACCGAAGTGTACGGTGATGATATCTTGAATGAATATGTTTTTGATCATGTTCTTTTTACTGAAAATCAATTGACAACACAATACGGTGTCATATATACAAAATATGTTCACGGTATGCCAACCAACGATAAACTACAAATATCTTTCAATATGAAAGGACAGTTAATCTCGATACATTCTAAATATTTTGGCATTTATGACACTGCGGAAGAACATTTTACCAAAGAGCAAATCGACAATGCTTTCGCATATCTGAAAAGCGCACTGGGAGATGAATACAATATCTATTCCACCATTTTGACCGTCGACTCCTTAGGTGATTATTATCTGGAAGCTTCTGCTACCACACTGATCGGCAGTCCATTCAAGGATGATCCCATTCTCGTTGGCATATATATCAATATCGAATAAACAAAACAAGGAGGCTTCTCATCCGTTTGAGAGCCTCCTGAATATTTATACTTGATTCATGTGGAATTTTACCCAATACCAAGGAGTGTTTTGGCGTTCAGAACTTCCTGTTCGCAGAAAGTTTCATAGTCCATTTGCAAAAGCGAAGCGGCTTTCTCTGCGGTATAGTGCATATAACCGCTGTGATTGGTTTTTCCGCGTTTGGGAACGGGCGCAAGATAAGGGCAGTCCGTTTCCACTAAAATGCGGTCCTTCGGTGTGGCAAGAACGGATTCCAAGGTTTTGGAAGCGTTTTTATAAGTTATCACACCTGCAAAGGAAATATACCATCCCATTTTCACGTATTCCTTCACCTGCTCTGCGGAAGCGCTGCAACAGTGAATGATACCGATCACCCTGTTTTTGTATTCCCGTACCACGTCCATGATATCACCGTGCGCATCACGGTCGTGGATGATGACGGGGATATTTTTCCGGGAAGCAAGCTCCATCTGTGCGCGGAAAAAGCGCATCTGCGTTTCCCTGTCGGAAAAATCGTAATGATAATCCAGACCGATTTCACCGAGCGCAACCACCTTGGGCGCGCAGAGCTTTTTTTCCAGAGAAGCCATGGCAGCATCGAGATCGCCCGCTTCTCCGCTCTCGTGCGGATGAATGCCTGCCGAAGCGTAAATATTTTCATATCCGTCCGCAAGCGCAATACAGGCATCGGAATCGGAAAGATCGGTTGCTACGGTTAAAATATGGGAAATATCTGTTGCAAAAAGACTGTCCAAAAGAGCAGTATTTCCGCGCAAACGCTCGTCCGTATAATGCGCGTGTGTGTCAAAAAGCTTTCCCATATCCGTATCAGTGGATTCTGCTTCCTACGGTATCATCGGGGAAGAAGGCAATGGAAGCCGCGCCTTTTTCGGTATCCGCAGCAAAGATCATACCCTCGCTGACATATTTACCGCCCATCATTGCGCGGGGCGCGAGATTGCAAACGATACCAACATTCTTACCGACCAGCATATCGGGTTTATACCATTTTGCAATGCCGGACATGATGCAACGTTCGCGTTCACCGTCAAATACGGTCAGCTTCAAAAGCTTTTTGCTTTCCTTGATATTTTCGCAAGCGGTGATCTTAGCAACGCGCAACTCCACTTTGCAAAAATCATCAAAACTGATTTCGGGTTCATGATCTGTGATCTCACGAACGGGAAGCGTGGGTTTTTCTTCTTTGGGCTGATCCGCCGCTTTCTTTGCTTGGGAGATAGCTTCCAATTCCGCAATTTCTTTTGCCGCATCGATTCTCGGAAAAAGATTTTCACCCTTTACGAGAACGGCATTGACAGGAAGAACACCAAAGGTTTCTGCGCTTTCCCATGTACGCGCATTTTCATCTGCACCGATCTTTTCAAAAATCTTTACACAAGTTTCGGGCATAACGGGAGAAAGAAGAATGCTGCAAATACGGACGGTTTCCGCAAGATTATAGAGAACCCTTGCAAGTCTTGGCATGGTTTCGGGTTTTTTCGCAAGAACCCAAGGAGCGGTTTCGTCAATATATTTATTGGCGCGCGCAATAACGGCAAAAACATCTGCAAGCGCGGACTGGAACGCATATTTTTCCATCTGCGCTTCATACTGACCGCGAAGCTTGCTCACCATAGAAATCAGTTCGGCATCTTCGGTGCCTTCCGTCTGTTCTGCGGGAAGTGTTCCGCCGAAATATTTTTCAGCCATTGCCGTCGTACGGGAAAGCAGGTTTCCGATATCGTTGGCAAGGTCGGTGTTGATGCGGTTGATCAGAAGCTCGTTGGAAAAGTTTCCGTCAGAACCGAACGGGAAATCGCGAAGGAGGAAATAACGGAGCGCATCTGCGCTGTAACGTTCCGCAAGCAGATACGGATCCACAACATTGCCCTTGGATTTAGACATTTTGCCTCCATCAAGCAAGAGCCAGCCATGGCCGAATACGTGCTTGGGCAGGGGCATATTCATACTCATCAGCATAGCAGGCCAGATGATGGAATGGAAACGAACGATTTCCTTGCCGACGAAATGTACGTCTGCGGGCCAATATTTTGCATAATCGCTATCGTCGTAGCGGTCGTTGAGGAAACCGAGCGCGGTCGTATAGTTAAAGAGTGCATCGATCCAAACGTAAACGACGTGTTTGTCGTCAAAATCAACGGGAACACCCCATTTGAAGCTTGTTCTGGAAACGCAGAGGTCTTCCAGACCGGGTTCGATGAAGTTATGAACCATTTCATTCACACGGGAACGGGGGAGCAGAAAATCCGTATTTTCAAGGAGATCACGGATGCGGTCTGCGTATTTGGAAAGACGGAAGAAATATGCTTCTTCTTCCGCGTCCACAACAGGTCTTCCGCAGTCGGGACAGCAACCGTCCGTGAGCTGGCTTTCCGTCCAGAAGCTTTCGCAGGGTGTGCAGTATTTGCCCTTGTAAGTGCTCTTATAGATATCGCCGTTTTCATACATTTTCTTAAAAATGCGCTGAATAGCGGCAACGTGATAATCGTCCGTGGTACGAATGAATCTGTCGTAGCTGACGTTCATGAGCTTCCAAAGATCTTTGACACCTTTTTCGCCTTCAACGATGTTATCCACGAATTGCTGAGGCGTAACGCCCGCTTCCGCGGCTTTATTTTCAATCTTCTGACCGTGCTCGTCCGTTCCCGTCAGGAACATAACGTCATAGCCTCTGAGGCGTTTGTAACGCGCCATGGCATCGGTAGCAACGGTGCAATAGGTGTGGCCGATGTGGAGCTTGTCGCTCGGATAATAAATCGGCGTGGTAATGTAAAATTTGTTGTTCATTGGATTTTTATCCTTTCATTGACGCTTTTGCGAATGGGCAAAAGCGGTATTTTCATAAAATGCAGACAACGTCCGCAGGAAACTGCTCGTCTATCAAATGTTACATATATTGAAATCATGTAAAACAGAGAGGTTCATTTTGGATTTCCTATGGGACAAAAGACAGGTTTAATGGAAAACCGAAACACCTGCGCAGTAGACGTCGCAGATATTCATCTGCTTATCGCAGAGAATCAGATCGGCGCGTTTTCCGACGGAGAGAGAACCGCGGGATTCATAAATACCAACCATCTGCGCGGGTGCTTTGGTTGCACAAATCAACGCATCTTCAAAACGAATATTGGCAAAAGCCGCCAGATTCTTAACGGAGGTCATCATATCCAGTGCGCTTCCGACAATAGTACCTTCTGCGGTAGCCGCCTTTCCGTTTTTCAAAGTAAATTGGATTCCGTTCATTTCGTAATCGCCATCAGGGAGACCTGCGGGCGTAATGGAGTCCGTTACAAGAACGAATTTATCGTCAAAGGCTGTCTTTGCGTGATAAGCCATGTGAATAATTGCGGGAGAAACATGAACGCCGTCGCAGATCAGTTCCGCGTAAGAATCCGTAGCAAGCGCCGCACCCGCAACGCCGGGCTCTCTGTGTCCGATTGCCGTCATGGCATTGAAAGTATGTGTAAATGCATTGGCACCGTCCGCAAGCGCTTTCACACAGGTTGCGTAATCGGCATTGGAATGTCCGATGGCAACAGAACCGCCGCAACCTCCGAAACGTTCCGTGAAAGCGGCAATCAGACCGTCCGTATCCTCTTCGGGTGCTACGGTCAGATGGGTACGGTACGGGAGAATGGATTCGGCAAGCTCAAAAATTTCGGGAATGTCGAGAGGACGGATATCGGGAATATTATGACAGCCCGGTTTTTTCGCACTGATATACGGTCCTTCGATATGAATACCGGCAAAATCAGCAACGGTTTTGGTGTTTTTGATATTTTCAATGGCTTTTTTTAATTTATCCATCGGAGCAGTCATAACAGTGGGGAACAATGTCGTAACACCCGATTTTGCATAGGAACGGGAAAGCTCCGCCAATGTTTTCGAATCCGCTTCCATGATATCCATACCGCATCTTCCGTGTGTATGCACATCAATGAAGCCCGGAAGCAGATATCCTCCCGCCGCATCGATCACGGCATCGGGAAACAGAAGTCTTTTGATGATGGTTCCGTTTTCAAAACACAGAGAACCGTATTCAAAACAGCGTTTTTCCGTGTTAAAAATATAAGCGTTTTCAATTCTGACAGTCATGGTGAGATTCCTTTCTTTATTATTTTATGGTTTTATAGTAATTTTTATCGATTGCAAAGCATAAGCGGAAGACATTTTTCACTTATTTTTTCATGACGATATTATAAATATCGCTTTTACCCACGCCGCGGTCTTTGGCTGCCGCTTTGATGGCGTCGCTTTTGCTCATACCCCTGTCCGCGTAATACTGTACGTGCTGAACCTCGGACATTTCTGCCCAGAAAGCGTTTGCTTTTTGTTCCTCCTCGGAAGCACCCTCCATAATGAGCACGTATTCCCCGCGAGGCTGATTTTCTTCGTAATAGGCAATCGCGCCGTCCAGCGTCATGCGAAGGATTTCTTCATTGAGCTTGGTCAATTCTCTGCAAAGAGAAATTTGTCTGTTGCCGAAGGCTTTTCGAAGATCCGCAAGTGTTCCGCGCAATTTGTGGGGCGCTTCATAAAAAATGATCGTTTTTCTTTCGTTTTTGAGTGCTTCCAGCGCTTCTCTTCTTTCGTTGTTCGCGGTGGAAAGAAAGCCTTCAAAGGTAAATTTTCCCGTAAATAAGCCCGAAACTGCAAGCGCGCATACAGCCGCACAAGGTCCGGGAACCACGGAAACAGGCACACCTTTTTCTGCGCAGATTCTGACGATATCCTCTCCGGGATCGCTGATGGCGGGCATGCCCGCATCGGTAATCAGCGCGCAGGATTCTCCTGCGGCAATACGGGAAACGATCATCTCTCCGCGTTCGCGTTTGTTGTGTTCAAAATAACTGACCATCGGCTTTTTAATGCCGAAATAAGCAAGCAGTCTGCCCGAATTGCGCGTATCTTCGGCTGCAATGAAATCTGCTTCGGAAAGCACTTTCAGCGCGCGTTCGGAAATATCGGAAAGATTGCCGATCGGCGTACCAACCAGATACAGCGTGCCTTTCTGCGTAATATTTTTCTGTGTATCGGGCGTGTAGGTTTTTTCAAAGTCTTTGATATAACTCATGGAAAGCTCCGTTTTCGTAAATATATTTCATGTCGTCCGTATAATTTTCATTCGTCTGCGGTTTTCCGCTCTTGTAAATGATCAGCGGTTTGGTTACGAATATACCGGGCGCGCCGTTCTTCTTCGCTTCCAGCAAAACCAAACAAGGAACATGATTTTCTGTCGGATAAACAAGCGTCATGCGCTTCGGCTCCAATCCGCGGAGCTTGCAGGCGTACAAAAGCTCTGCCAAGCGGTCGGGACGGTAGACCGCATAGAAAAGACCGCCGTATTTCAAAAGACGCGAAGCTGATTCGGCAAAATCAGCAATACCGCCGTTCAGCTCATGACGGGAAGCGCTGTCGGCATCGTTTTTGCCAAGCTTCCCGCTGTTCGCGGTCATATAAGGAGGATTGGAAAATACCACGCCGAATGTGCCGTTATAAACGGGTTCCGCTTCTCGGATATCACGGCAAACAATCTCCATTTTCTCCGAAAAGCCGTTTGTTTCGACATTTTGCATGGCAATTTTTGCAATGTTTTCCTGAATTTCAAAAGCGGTAATATGCGAAAATTTTCCTTTGGCGCAAGCAAGCAAAGAGATCACGCCGCTTCCCGTTCCGAATTCGCAAGCACGTTCTTTTGTCTGTCTGCGCAGATAAGCGTAGAGCAGATAGGCATCGGTTCCGTAAGCAAGAGAACCCTCATTTTGTCTGAGCGAAATATTTTCATTGATTTTTTCCGTCATGCTTCTCCGCCTTTCTCTCGGTTCTGACGGAAAATCTCAAAAGCAAGGATCGAAGCCGCCGAAGCCGCCGAAAGAGCCGCCCCGAAACGTCTGCCATAATCCAGACAAACCACGCGGTCGCATTCGGAAAGAACCGCGCGTGTGATACCTCTTTTTTCTCCGCCGACAACCAACAAAACCGGTTTTTGAACCTGCGTATCGTAAATCGGAACGGCATCCTCGGTTTTATCCGCCGCCAAAACGAGATAGCCTTTTTCTTTGAAAATCCGAACGATTTCGACAACGTCTCCCTCGGCAATCCGAAAAAGCTCGGATGCGCCGGCAGAAGCTCTGCAAACCACGCCCGCCGCGGAAAACCAATTTCGCGGACCTACCAGAATGCCGTCAGCGCCCGCCGCGTAAAGGGAGCGCAGACAGTAACCGAAATTATACGGATCCTCAATACCCTCAAGCATGACGTAAAAACCGTTTTCAACGATATCAAGTTCGTTTATGCAAGGAACGGTCCGTTCGGAACAAAAAGCAACGATGCCGCCGTGAGAATTTCCGACCGTCAGTTCGTCAATTTTCGCGGCATCGGTAAATTCAACGGCAAAGCCGTGTTCCTTGGCTTTGGCGCGAAGGAAAGAAAGCTCCCTCGATTTACTCTTTGCCTTTTCGCGGTCAAAAAGAACCTTCTCGATTTTCCTGTCACTGATACCTTCTTCATTCGCGCGCAAGACGGCGCGGATGGAAAACATCCCCTCCATGAGAGAAGACTGCGCAAATTTTTCGGCTTCTTTTTGCATTTGGAATTGTCCTTTCTGAAATAAAACTGAAACCCTTGAAAACGGCGGCTGCGGATTCACGCTTGTCCGCAAGCCTGCCGTTTCACGGAGAAAATTATTTTTCGAGCTGTGCGAAGCGGTAAAGCACGAGCGCCAGCTCTTCTCTTGTGACCGCGCTTTTGGGACGGAGCGTGCCGTCCGGATAACCGATCATAATATCAAGATCCACGATCTTTTTCACATTGTCTTCAAAATACAGACTGACTTCATTAAAATCCGAGAAGTTTTCACTCTTACCCGCAGAAGCGCCGATCTGACAGAGAGGCGCAAAAATATCTGCAATCTCTTCTCTCGTTACGGGTGCATCCGCACGGTATGTATAGTCGCTGAATAGTTTGATATATCCGCCGGAGAGCGCCGCGCGGACGTAGGGCAAGAGCTCCGGGGAGATCTGCTCTTCATCGGCAAAACCGAGCGTGACGTTCTCGTATTCTTTGATGTCGATTTCCATATAGGTGATGAGAACTTTTGCGATTTCGCCTTTCGTTGCTTCCGTTTGAGGGAAAAAGTATGCGTTTCCGTCTTTGGATTCGGTCTGCATAAATCCGTTTTCCACTGCCCATTCAATCGCATCTTTGGCAAAACTTTCTTCAATGTCACATGGCAAAACGGCTTTTTCCGCAGAAGCGGAATTGCCCGAGAGGACTGCGTATACAACCGTAAGTAACACGATCATGACACAAACGGAAATACCCGCAATCAGGGAAAGTTTTTTTGTTTTCATCATTCGTCATCCTTTCGCATATAAATGATATTTTTACTATACCACAAGGATTGCGAAAAAAAACACGAAACGAATCCGAAAACTTTATGTGTTTATTTCTTTTTGCGCCGCATTCTGTCATTTCTTGCGACAGCGCGCGCACGGGAGAGAGAATAGCGTTCCAGGACAGCAAGAACTCTCTCTTCCTCCCTTTTCATTTTCTTTTGCGAAGGTTTGGACTTTGACGCAAAATCCGAAAGAAAGACTGCCGCCTCGGGCAGTTTATAGAGACCTTCTCCTGCAGGATTTTGCAATGAGTGTCTTTTGTCCGTCAGAATCGCCATGGATTCGACAGACACTTCAAAAGGAAGGTTCAGAACATCAAAAAGTTCTTTTAAGATTTCCGCACGCTCTTTTGCGAGCAGAACGGGATTCGGAACTCTGACCTCTTTTTTTCTCCGATATTCTTTGGGCGGATCAATATGCCAGGATTCTTCCTCTGTATTGGATATCAAACCCGGATAGGGACAAAGCTCCAGAACAAAAAGTTTTCTTCCGAACAGCAGAATGCAAGGAATCTCCCGATACATGGTACCGTTCGGTGTACGTTCGGGAAACCAACGTCCGCGAAACAAGGATTTTGCGCCGAAATCAACGGAAAGCAATGCCGCCGCGCTGTTCTTATCCAAACAAGGAGAACGTAAAAGCGCGCGTTTGACGGAAAAAGTATATATGGCAAGAAAAAGTTTGCACAGCGCAAACCAAACAAAAAGAAAAACCGCACACATCAAAAACGGTATCAGAAACCCCATGAATATACTCCTTCCACTCCGAAATTCGATTGTTCGGGCATGTCTCCCGAACATATATTATAATTAAATTATATTATATCATATATATAAAGAGAACGCAAGTACCGTTTTCAAATTTCACGGTTTCCATATGAAAATTTTCTTCGATTTTATCTGTTGCTCCAATATTTATCGCAGGGCAACAGCATTTACTTTTTTATCATTTATTTTAACGTAAGTTCGATGGAATGATAAATGATTGTTTACTCATTCAAAAACCCTGATATTTATTTCACTTCCCGTTGACAAAAAATCTTCGTTCGGGTTATAATAAAATATAGATAAAATCAAAAAATCCGGAGGAAACCGTTATGAACGAAAAAAACGTAAGACTTGTATCCGTTGAGCTTCTGAATTATAAAAACGTAACACAGGGTAAATTGGAAATGCCTTGCGCCGCCAACCGTGATTTTTCCTGCGATCGTTCGGAAATTCTCGGTATTTACGGACAGAACGGTTCGGGAAAAACCGCAGTCATCGAAGCGCTTTCTTTGGTAAAATGTTTGCTTTCCGGTCAAAGTCTCCCACCCGAAGCCAAAGACGGCATTGCAAAAAATGCAGAAGAAGCCGTCTGTACAATTTCCTTTTTTATCGGAGATGAAAATAAAGGTTTTTTAGTAAAATATCAATTCACGCTCCGCCGGACCGTTTGCGATGAAACCGTTTCCGTTTATGTGAGCGAAGAAAAAATTTCCTATCAAACACTTACCATGCGCGCTTACAAAACGCTTTTGCATTATAACGCCGATCAAAAAAGCAATTTTCTTTCTCCGAAATTCCGTTATACCGCCATCGCAAAAAATGAAGAAAACGCCATTGAGCTTGCCGTAGCCAAAAAGCTTTCCATACGCGCAAAAACATCCTTTCTCTTCTCCAAAGATACGCTTGCTTTCCTGCATTGTGCGGCAAAAGGAGAAAATACTGATGATCTCGCATTGAAAACCGTTCTGAATATGCTTCCCCGTTACGCTTCCCAAGGCTTTTTCGTTGTGGATTCCAACCATTCGGGAACCATCTCTCTGGGGGCTTCCATGCCTCTTGCGCTGCAAATTGACGATGACGATCAAACACCCGAACGCATGCTGCTTTCCCTGACAGAGCCTTCCGTCCAATCGCTCCCCGTTTACGATTTCGTCAAACGTTCCGTTTGTTCCATCAATTGTGTCCTGCATGTTCTGATTCCGGGAATGACACTTTCCGTCAAGGAATACGGCGGACAGGTAACGCCCGACGGCAAGGATGGTATGCGTTTTGAAATTCTTTCTGTCAGAGGCGAAACAAGAATCCCTTTGAAATGCGAATCAGAAGGCATCAAAAAACTGATTTCCGTTTTGAATATTCTGATTGCCATGTATAACCACCCGTCCGTTCTGGTTGCCGTGGATGAATTTGATGCAGGTGTTTATGAATATCTGCTCGGAGAAATTCTGGGCATTCTGGAAGAAAACGGAAGAGGACAGCTGATCTTCACTTCCCACAATCTGCGTCCTTTGGAAATGATCAATAAAAAAGATATTATTTTTACCACAACCAATCCGAATAACCGTTATATCCGTTTTTCCGGCGCAAAAGGAAACCTGAGAGACCAATATATCCGCAGTATTCATATCGGCGGACAAAAAGAAGAGCTTTACGGCTATTCCAATCCGCTCGAAATCGCGCGCGCATTCCGTCTTGCAGGCAAAATACGGGCAGATGAACCGAAAACGGAGGAAAAGAAATGAGTCCGAACACGAAAAAAATCATTCTTTTTCTTGTGGAAGGCTCTACAGACAGCACGTCTCTCGGTGTCGTGATGTCCCGTCTTCTGGAAAATGCGGACGTTCGGTTCTATATTCTGGGCGGTGATATTTGTTACCGCTATCATATCACGGATGACAATGCCGAACGCTCGGTCATGCGGTTTGTCAATGGATTTCTGCAACGCTACCGTCTGAAAAAATCCGATCTTCTGCAAATCGTGCACATCATTGATACCGATGGTGCGTTCATTCCTCCCGAACGCGTGATTTTTGGTGGAAAAGAACACGCAACCTATAAAGAAACTTCCATTGAAACACTTTCCGTGGATTCTCTCCGTTCGCGCAATGAAATGAAAACACTTGCCGCAAAATCACTTTCCAAGTTATCCCACGTGGAAAAAATTCCATACGCATTTTATTATTTTTCACGTAATATCGAACACGTCTTGCATAACCGCGCCGATTCTCTTTCAAGCAGAGAAAAACGGTACTTCTCCGAACTTTTTGAAAACACATATGTGGAACACCCCGAAGAATTTGTCCAATTTATCTGTTCCCGTGAGGTTGCCGTTCGCGGGAGCTACTCCAAAACATGGGAATATATTCTGAGAGGAAGCAATTCCCTGAAAAGAGGCAGTAATTTCGGACTCTTTTTCAATTGGAAACCCAACCGGGAAGAATCTCCCAAAAAATAGATGCCTTGTGCGGAAACAGAAAAATACTGTTTCCGCATTTTTTAACATTTTGTAAACTTGCATTTCATTTTATATAAAACGCTTGACAAATTATATAATTGATTGTATAATAAAAGCGTAATCAAAAACAAAGGATGTCAGCCATTCATGAAAAATGTATATTCTATCGTACTTTCTGCGGATATCGTGGAAAAAATAGACCGGCTCGCTTACGAGCAAGGAACCAATCGTTCCAATATGATCAATCAGATTCTTGCGGATTACGTTTCGTATACCACACCCGAAAAACGGTTCCGTGAAATTTTCCGCCAAATGGAAATGCTTTTGTCAGAAAACGCATTCAAAGCCTTGACCCCCTCGGATACCATGCTTTCTCTTCGTTCCGCACTTGCATATAAATACAATCCGACGGTAAAATATAATGTAGAGCTTTACCGCGGAAAACAAACGGAAATCGGAGAACTGCGTGTTTCCCTGCGCACGCAAAATGCGGGACTGATTGCATATATGACGGAATTTTATAAGCTTTGGGCTTCCGTTGAAATGAAATACCGCGGAAATATTCCTTTTCTGATCACGGACGGAAAATATTCCCGAAAATTAATTTTATGCAACACTGCCAGCATGGGAGAAATCGATCTCGGACGTGTGATCGCATCGTATATCGAAGCGTTTGACAAAGCGCTGAAACTCTTTTTCCGTTCCAGCGATTTTTCTGAACAGGGCGCTGCGGAAACAGAAGCTGTTTACAGAGAATATCTTTCGGAGAACCGAATTTTGATTTGAGCGATAATCAAAACAATTCTTTTTATTTTGATCGAGGATCAACAAAAAGCAGAACAAATACTATTTCGCTGAACAAAAATCTATCTTTTATATGAAGCAAAAGATCGGCGCACAGACGGTTTCTTTTGCGAAGCTTTTCTTTTTCAGAAGAAAAGCGGGAGGTGTTATGAATTTTCAAAAATATACGCAAAAAAGTATGGAAGCGGTACAGGAAGCAAGAACGCTGATGGCAACGCACGGAAACAGCCAGATCATGCAAGAGCATTTGTTTCTGGCACTGCTCAATAAAGAAGAAGGCATTGCAAGAGACCTTGTAAAAAGAACGGGGGCTTCTCCGGAAATGCTCCGTGAGGAATTGCAAAATACCGTGGACAGTATGCCCGGCATGCATGGCGGCGCAACGGAAGCCGATAAAATTTATATTGACAGAGCGCTGGAAAGCGCGCTTGCCGAAGCGGAAAACATCGCTGCCAATATGCGGGATGAATATGTCTCCGTAGAACATCTCATGCTCGGTATCCTGGAAAAACCGAGCGAGAGTATGAAAAAGATTTTCAAGAAATGCGGACTTGAACGAAAATCTCTCGAAAAAGCAATCAAGGATATCCGCGGAAACCAAAGAGTTGTCAATGATAACCCGGAAGAAACATATGATGCTCTGAAAAAATACGGACAGGACCTTACCGCGCTTGCAAGAGCGCAAAAACTGGATCCCGTGATCGGCAGAGATGAAGAAATCCGCCACACCATCCGTATCCTGTCCCGAAAAACAAAAAACAATCCCTGTCTGATCGGTGAACCCGGTGTAGGTAAAACAGCCATTGCCGAAGGACTTGCCATCCGTATCGTCAGAGGCGATGTCCCCGAAAATCTGAAAGGCAGAACTTTATTTTCGTTGGATATGGGTGCGCTGATCGCAGGTGCGAAATTCAGGGGTGAGTTTGAGGAAAGACTCAGGGCAGTGTTGGAAGAGGT
>JAFQEK010000143.1 GCA_017399025.1 Clostridia bacterium | reverse complement strand
CTTTATTTTATTCGTTACTTTTTATTCGCTGCTTTCGCTCTGAAAAAGCTTGGCATAAGAAACCGTCTGTGGCTTCTATCTTTATTTTGTTCGTTACTTTTTATTCGCTGCTTTCGCTCTGAAAAAGCTTGGCATAAGAAACCGTCTGTGGCTCCTATCTTTATTTTGTTCGTTACTTTTTATTCGCTGCTTTCGCTCTGAAAAAGCTTGGCATAAGAAACCGTCTGTAGTACTCTTTCTTTGCTTTACTCGTTGCTTTCTCTATTCTGTTTTTAATTCTTCCGTATACAAAAATCTCCCTCTTTTCAGAGGAAGACTTTTGCAAAATAAAATTATTTCAAACCTTCAAGTCTTGTTTCAAGTTCTGCGCGAAGCTCGGAATAACCGGGTTTATCGAGCAAAGCAAACATATTCTTCTTATATGCTTCCACGCCGGGCTGATTGAAGGGATTGACACCGAGCATATAACCGGAAACTGCGCAAGCTTTTTCAAAGAAGTATACAAGATAACCGAAATCAAATGCACTGCGGGAAGTCAAAGTAATGGAAAGATTGGGAACATTACCGTCGGTATGCGCAAGAACAGTACCGTCATGCGCTTTCTGATTGACGAAGTTGATGGTCTGATCCGCAAGGAAGTTCAGACCGTCGCCGTTTTCCGCATCGTAAGGAACCTTGAATCCGTCATCGATATTGACGTTCATAACGGTTTCAAACATCACTCTGGAACCTTCCTGGATGAACTGACCGATAGAATGAAGATCTGTGGAATAAATTGCACTGGAAGGATACAAACCCTTTCCGTCTTTGCCTTCAGATTCGCCGAAGAGCTGTTTCCACCATTCGCAAGTCATGGTAAGCGCAGGATCGTTAGCAGTCAGGATTTCCACGCTCTTGCCCTGTCTGTAAAGGATATTGCGGATTGCTGCATATTTCAGACAGCCGTTGGTCAGAACATCGCCGTCCTTGAAATCTTCGTAAGCCTTTGCCGCGCCTGCAAGCATTTCTTCGATATCCGCGCCGGAAACCGCAATAGGAAGCAAACCAACGGGAGTGAGAACGGAATATCTTCCGCCGACATCGTCAGCAATCACGAAGCTTTCATAACCGTATGTATCGGCCTGGGAACGAAGCGCGCCCTTTTTCGCGTCCGTTGTTGCGAAAATACGTTCTGCCGCACCTTCTTTACCGTATTTTTCAATGAGAAGATCTCGGAAAATACGGAATGCGATCGCAGGTTCTGTGGTCGTACCGGATTTGGAAATAACGTTTACGCAAATATCCTTATCCTTGCAGATATTCAGAATGTCCTGCAAATGGGAAGAGCTGATATCCTTACCGACGAAATAAATGTCGGGGGTTTTCTTCGGCTTATTGTTATAATAATTGCCGTGAATAAATTCGATTGCCGCACGTGCGCCAAGATAAGAACCTCCGATACCGATTACGATCAGAACATCGCACATGGATTGAATTTTTTCGGCTGCTTTTTTCATCTGCGCAACTTCTGCGCGGTCAAAGCTGATGGGAAGCTCCACCCAACCGAGAAAATCGTTGCCTGCGCCCGTTTTTTCGCAAAGCGTCTTGTGCGCCGCGTTCACTTCATCGGAAACAGCAAGAAGGTCTGCTTCGCCGACAAAACTGTGAACATACTTGTCAGAAAATACAAATGCCATAATGATATACCTCAATTCTGCCGCGTTATGCGGCTTTTTATTTTATAAGAAATGATTTTCCTCCGATTTTACCGATCCTGCCATATTGCCTCGCAAGGAATCGGAAGAACTGACGTGTTCCACGGTCGTATGCCCGCAGGATACTCTGGAATCCGTGTGGCAAAGATGGGAGGAAAGACAAACCTGATTTTGAACCCCGCCCTGTGTTGCTGTCATGACAACCACGTGATCATCAAGGTCAGGGCAATATTTCATGGAAAATTTTCGTTGTTTTTTTATTGTATCCATAAGATTTTTCTCCGCAATGTGTTTTTGATTATTGTTTGCGAAAAAAATCAAATTATGTATTTACTCGTCTTTTTTGGGATCGGAATAATTTTTCACCTTTGCTTCAATGTAACCGTCCAGTCCCGCTTTCTGCATAGCACCGAAAATACGGTGGCGCAATCCTTTGTTATTATATTCCAGATCGGCAAGCAATTGCTTCATCGATTCTCTTTCCGTCGCACCGTCTGCGGGGCATTTACTCTCCACAACGGGCAGCTCTGCCGAAGCCGCAAAATAGCGGATATCTTTTTCGGGCGCGTAAATCAAAGGTCGGATCACCGTGATATCAGTTCTGTCCAGATAGGTAACGGGAGAAAAACAACCGAGTCTTCCCTCATAGAAGAGGTTGAGCATAAAGGTTTCCACCGCATCGTCAAAATGATGTCCGAGGGCAACCTTATTGCAGCCGAGTTTTTTCGCGGTATCGTTCACCATACCTCTTCTGAGCTTTGCGCAAAGCGAGCAAGGATTGGATTCCTTTCTCACATCAAAGATGATCTTCGCAATATTGGAAGGCTCCACATGGTACGGAACGTTCAATTTTTCGCAAAGTGCCGCGATCGGAGAATAATCCGTCGGCTCTCCGCCTTCCTCCAGATCGCCGAAACGCATATCCACGGTAACGGCAATCAATTCAAACTTTTTCGGATAAAACCGACGCAATTCCGCCATAGCGTAAAGAAGAGAAAGAGAGTCCTTTCCCGCAGAAACACCGACAGCAATTTTGTCGCCGTCCTCAATCATGCCGTAATCATCGGCAGCTCGTCTTGTATAGCTGAGAAGCCGTTTCAGTCCTTTCATTTCTCTTTCCTCTCTTCCGTTTGAATCCTATATCAAATTTATTATATCAAAAAATAAGAATGTTTTCAATACATCAGGAAAAATTTTTCAAGGATAAACAGTGATTTTTCATCGTTTCCGACACTGCTTGCACAGAAATGGAAAAATCTCTCAATGCTATTTACGTATAAAAAACGACATTTTTCGGCAATACTGATCCCAAAGCCAAGTTTTGTTGGGAAAGGTTTTTTTTATGTATTATAATAAAGTAGATCTTTGCGGAATCAATACGTCAACATTAAAGGTGCTTTCAAGCGAAGAAAAAGCAGAACTTCTGCAAAAAGCAAAAAACGGGGATAAAAAAGCGCGGGAGGAATTGATCGACGGCAATCTCCGTCTGGTTCTCAGCATCATTCAGCGGTTTAACGGAAAAATAAGAGATGCGGACGATCTTTTTCAGGTGGGATGCATCGGTCTGATCAAAGCCATTGATCATTTCGATACGGAAATCGGCGTAAAATTCAGCACCTATGCAGTACCCATGATCATCGGAGAAATCCGCAGGTACTTGCGTGATAATAACGTCCTACGTGTCAGCCGAGGGATGCGAGATCTTGCTTACAGAGCGCTGAATGCCAAAGAAGAACTGGCAAAAACGCTTCTGCGGGAACCGACAGCGGAAGATATTGCCGAAAAGCTGGGCGAATCCACGCGAAATATTTCCGAAGCATTGGAAGCCATTATGGAACCGATCTCTCTTTACGATCCCGTTTACGGAGAAAACGGAGATTCTCTCTATGTCATGGATCAAATTCGGGACGAAGACTGCAATGACGAAGCATGGCTCGAAAACATTGCCGTTGCGGAAGCCATGAAAAAACTTTCCGAGAGGGAGCGCTCCATCATCAATATGCGGTTTTACCGAGGAAAAACGCAAATGGAAATTGCCGATGAAATCGGCATTTCCCAAGCGCAGGTTTCCCGCATAGAAAAAAGCGCCCTGGAACGCATACGGAAAGATCTTTAAGAAAGCGGTTTTACGTGCTTACAGATCACTGAAAGCAATTCTTCGTGTACAGCACCGTTGCTGAGAACTGCGCCGTTGATGGCTTTGTCATAGCGTTGGTCGTTGCCGAACAGATCGGTTACCGTACCGCCCGCTTCTTCCACAATTACCTTTGCGGCGGCAATATCGCAATTTTTATGCCCCGTTCCGGGAAAAAGCACAAAATTGAAATCTCCCGCAGCCACGCACATGGAAGCACGGATAACACTGCCCAAACCAACGGCGTACGTTCTTGCACCAAGCTCCTTAAAAACGTCAAAAAGATTATATTCCGCCGCAGGCCACATATCAAAATTGCCCAGACTTCTTTTATCGTCAAGAGAAACATCATTGACGTGAATCGGCTCACCGTTGACGAATGCGCCCTCTCCGCGCACGGCTGTATACATCCGGTCTCCCTGCACGTCGTAAACGACACCCACCTCGGAAACACCTCTGATCACAAGCGCCAAGGAAAAAACCGAGGTTGGGATATGTCTGGCATACATAGCCGTTCCGTCTACAGGATCACAAACCCAGACGTAATCGCTTTCTCCGAATCCCGCTTCTTCGCCGTCAACAGAATGTGTCGGATATTTTTCCTTTACACGGCGAATCAAGTAATCGTTGATTTCACGGTCGGCAAGCGTTACGATCGTTTGATCGTATTTATAATCCGCTCCGTTATCCGAATGATAATATTTCAGCATAATCTCGCCCGCGTGACGGGCGATTTCTTTTGCAAAATCCAAATATCCTTTCATGTGTCACCTCATAATTGAAAAAGAATTTGCCCGAAAAGGAGTTTTCGGGCATTTTCAAAATTGCGTGTCAGCGAAAAATCCGGAATTAACCGAACATAATCGCATTCATAATATTTTCCAGATATTCCTGTCTGCCGCTGGTGTTAGTGGTTACGTCCCCCATAGCAAGTGCATATGCTTCAAGCTCTTCCATGGTAACGGTTCCATCCACGATCTTTTTACCGATACCGCTTTCATAGCTTGCATAACGTTCAGAAACAAACTTGTCAATTCTGCCGTCACGAATCATTTTGTCTGCAACACGGAGACCGAGCGCGAATGCATCCATACCCGCAATATGCGCAAGGAAGATATCTTCCGCTGTGTTGGAGCCTCTTCTTGTTTTTGCATCAAAGTTCAAACCGCCATTAGTAAAGCCGCCGGCTTTGATTACTTCGTACATACAAAGCGCAGTATCGTAAACATTCGTCGGGAATTGGTCGGTATCCCAGCCGAGGAGCATATCGCCCTGGTTTGCATCGATGGAACCGAACACACCGTTATCTCTTGCGACGCGGAGTTCGTGCTGGAATGTATGAGCCGCCAAAGTTGCGTGGTTTGCTTCAATGTTCATCTTGAAATCTTTGTCAAGACCGTATTTTCTGAGGAATGCCAGAACAGTCGCGGTATCGAAATCATACTGGTGCTTTGTGGGTTCCTTCGGCTTGGGTTCAATGTAGAAATCACCCGTAAAACCGATGGAGCGCGCATAATCCACAGCCATGCGCATAAGACGCGCCATGTTGTCCTGTTCCAGAGCCATGTTGGTATTCAGAAGCGTTTCATATCCTTCTCTGCCGCCCCAGAAAACGTAACCGTCGCCACCGAGTGCAACCGTAATTTCAATGGCTTTTTTGATCTGCGCTGCCGCAAATGCAAAAACATCCGCATTAGGAGAAGTGCCCGCACCGTGCATATAACGCTTGTTGCCGAAGCAGTTTGCCGTACCCCAGAGCAATTTTTTACCTGTTTTGTCCATCAATTCCTTGATAAGTGCGGTGATTTCATCGAGTCTTGCGTTGGTTTCCGCCAAGGTTGCCGCTTCGGGAGCAATATCTCTGTCATGGAAGCAAAAATAATCAATATCCAGCTTTTCCATGAGTTCAAAAGCGGCATACGCTTTGTTTCTGGCAAGCTCCATGGGATCTGCCGCGCCATAGCTCTTATCGGCAGTGCCGACACCGAACATATCCGTGCCCTCTGCGCACATGGTGTGCCAATATGCCATGGCAAAACGCAAATGCTCACGCATGGTTTTTCCTGCAATTACTTCATCGGGATTATAAAACTTAAAGGAAAGCGGATTCTGAGACTGCGCGCCTTCATACTTAATTTTGCCAATATTTGCAAAATATTCCATTTTTCAATATCCTCCAAAATAAATTTTGAGTGATTTTCTGCCGTAATTACGACACAGAATCTTATACAGTATTTATTTTAACATATAAAAAATACATTGTCAAACATATTTACCGAAATATACAGATACAAACGAAAAAATTTTCATCACTTGACTTTTTCGGGCTCCTTCGTTATAATACAATACAGAAATATTTTTATCAAACAGGAAAGGAAATCACATTTATGATCAAAGAAACGCTTTGGAGAAACGAATTCCGTCAGATCGAATTTGAATTCGAAGGTCGGTACGCTACTCTCATTTTTCCTCCGGAAGGAACGGAAAACCGGCATTGGATGCTGAAAACAGAATATTTCGGCGCATTTCCTTCCGTGGAAATCCGCTTGCTCCGCAAGGGATACCATCTTGCGTATCTGAAAAACGTCAACCGTATCGGAACGGACGTTGACACCGATGCAAAAGCGAGATTTTCTGAATTTCTGCAAAAAAATTACGGACTTTCCTCAAAATGCGTTCCCGTAGGAATGAGCTGCGGCGGCTTACAAGCCGTTAATTTTGCCGCAAAATATCCCTCGCTTGTCAGCGTTCTTTATCTGGATGCCCCCGTGATGAATTTTCTCAGCTGGCCGTTCGGCATGGGTGATTGCTTTGTCAATCGCGGTCCCGCGCAGCAAAAGGAGGTTCTGGACGCACTCGGCATCACAAAAAGTGAGCTGATCTGCTTCCGCGGACACCCGATTGATAAAATTCCAACCTTGATCGAACATAAAATTCCCGTCGTGATGGTTTACGGTGACAGCGATACCGTCGTGCCCTATCCCGAAAACGGCTATGTTCTGGAAAAAGCATACAAAGCCGCAGGAATCCCTCTTTCCGTACACGGCAAGGAAGGCTGTGAACATCATCCCCATGGACTTGAAGATCCTTCTCCGATTATCGATTTCATTGAAAAGTGGAATAAAAACGAATTTTAATACCAATGTAATATTGTAAAGAAAAAGAGAGAACTTTACGGATTAAACCGTTCTGTTCTCTCTTTCCGTTTTAGACCTCGTTCCTGTTTCACCCATTTTATCTGTTAAAAAGCTTAGGTGAGGAGAGCAGAAGCCGAATTCAGGTATTCCTTGCCCTCACTATTCATTTTACTGAGCCAAGCACCATAATTCTCTTCATATTCTTTCGTTTGCTTTTTGTAATTCTTAATGTATTGAATACCGGGTGTAATGCCCTTTAAGAATAAGATAAAAAATGAAATTATATTAAAATCAGGAGGCAGGGGCTCGCTATCCACAAGATTTGTATACTTTGTTTCAAGTTCTTTAATTTTTGAATAATTCTTCATACCGGTATCACGCTGAAAAACAAGCTTAACATAGTTTTCCCTTGTAGTAACGCTGTATACACTGTCGCCTCTGCCCTCCAAATGAGATTCCGCTGTATTGATTTCCTGACTTGATTTGAGAGTCCAACCAAAATTCGACATTATGTCTATTACAGTATTTTCATCTGTTGGGGTAACTTTTTTACTAATTGTTTCAATCATGTCCTTTCTCCTTACCAAAAAAATAGTATATTCGAATTATAGCAGAAAAATCATGGTATGTCAATAGTTTTTAGAAATTTTATGGTATATTGTCATAAATAATGAATAATAATGGTAAACAAAAAAGAAGAAGGAATTGTTATGAACAGAATCAAACAACTGAGAGAAGATAGGGATCTGAGACAAATTGATGTTGCTGAAAAAACGGGGATTGATCAGCGTTCACTTTCCAATTATGAAAACGGGAAAACCAATCCCGACAGCTACAACATAATAAAATTGGCTGAATTTTTCGATGTGACCTGTGATTATTTACTTGGTGTAACAGATATCAATCTAAAAAACGCCAAGGCTGTCTTAAAAGAAATTTCCGAAATAGAAAAACGCATTGAAACATTGAGAAAATATCTTAACAATGGAAATTTCATATCTTAATTCATTCGAATAATTTCATTTTTTGTTCGAAAAATCGAATCCGGCAAACAGACAAAAATAATCCCACGGAACTCCGAACTTAAAAATTCGTGAGAACCGTGGGTTTTCTTTTACATATTTTTAATTAAGCATCGTAACCGTTGGGGTTTTTGCTCTGCCAATTCCAGCTGTCGCGGCACATATCGACCAGAGTCTTTTCCGCTTTCCAGCCGAGCAATTCACGGGATTTGGTGGCATCCGCAAAGCATTCCGCAATATCGCCTTCGCGGCGGGGCGCAATTTTATAAGGAACCTTTACGCCGTTTGCGGTTTCAAAAGCGTTTACCATATCGAGAACGCTGTAACCAACGCTTGTGCCGAGGTTGAACACTTCTACACCCTTATGTGCGGAAGCGTAATCAATTGCGCAGGCATGTCCGCGCGCAAGGTCAACAACGTGGATATAGTCACGCACACCCGTACCGTCCTTGGTGGGGTAATCATTACCGAATACGGAAAGGCAGGCAAGCTTACCGATGGCAACCTGAGAAATATACGGCATGAGGTTGTTCGGAATACCCTGAGGATCTTCACCGATCAAACCGGATTCATGCGCGCCCACAGGATTGAAATAACGCAAGAGCACAACGGAAAGATCAGAATCCGCAAAAGCAGCGTCTTTCAGGATAACTTCGATCATATATTTGGTCCAGCCGTAAGGGTTGGTGCATCTGCCGACAGCAGCGGTTTCCTTGATCGGCACTTCGTCGGGAGCGCCGTAAACGGTTGCGGAGGAGCTGAAAATCAGATTGCGGCAATCATATTCTTTCATGACCTCAAGCAAAGTAAGTGTGGTGTCCAGATTGTTTCTGTAATAAGCAATGGGTTTTCTGACGGATTCACCGACTGCCTTATAGCCTGCAAAATGAATGACCGCTTCGGGCTTTTCAGCCGCAAAAAGAGCTCTGAGCTTTTCTTTATCCGCAATGTCGATCTCATAGAACGGGAAATCCGAACCAATGATGGTTCTGATACGGTTCACCGCTTCGGGTTTACTATTAGAAAAGTCATCAGCAATAATGATATCATGGCCAAGCTTGGCAATTTCAATGGCGGTATGAGAGCCGATATAGCCCGCGCCGCCGGCAAGTAATACTTTCATTGGTAGTCCTCCTTATAGTGCGTAAAATACGCAAATTTATTTTCCTTGATTATATTATATCTCAAAAATCATAAAATTGTCAACTGTTTGACGATATTATCTTGCATTTTTTTCATTTTGTGGTATGATAAAGGTATCATTATATTTATCTAAGGAGGATTCTCAAATGGTATCATTCGACAGATTCAAAGACGGAAAACGTTACGCGCTCACATTCAGTTATGACGACGGATGTGCGCAGGACAGACGTCTTGTTGAGCTTTTCACCAAATACGGCATGAAATGCACCTTCAATTTCTATTCAAAATATCTTTGTAATCCCGAATCACGCGGCATCCATCCCGAAGAGGTACGTCCGCTTTTCGTGGAACACGGACATGAGATCGCTTGCCATGCATATTCCCATCCCCACCTGGAGAGAATGCTGATCAAGGATCAGTATGACGAGCTGATGAACGACAGAATCAATCTGGAGCAGGCATCCGGTACGATCATCCGCGGCTTGGCTTATCCCTTCGGCACCTATAACAATGACACCTTCACGGCAATGGATACCGCGTCTCTCGTATACGGCAGAACCGTCAAGGCAACGAACGCCTTCACCCTTCCGGAAAATTTCAAGGAATGGCATCCCACAACGCATCATAACGAATGTGAAACCGCCGTCAAGCGTTTTATCTATAACGTGGAAAAAGCTCCGTGGCGCGCGGGCGGTGTCCTCTATATCTGGGGCCACGCTTATGAATTCGACAATGAAAAAGCACCCGTAGGCTGGGAAAAATTCGAAGAAATTCTTGCGGAGCTTGAAAAACGCAAATATGATATCTGGTGCGCAACCAACATTGAGATTTACGATTACGTTCAGGCACAAAAACAGATCCGCCGCTCCGCCGACGGAAAAGCCTTCTATAATCCCACCGATATTGACGTATGGGTAGCCGTTGACGATCAGCCTCTGTGTATCGGCGCGGGCAAATACATTTCCATTTCTTAATTGCGCAAGGTATTTTTACTCAGAGCTTGCAAAATATGAAGGATTCTATCATTTTGACTGCCGCCTCGGCAATTACCATTCTGATTGGTTTGTGGAATCTGATGATTGCCATACTCGGCTGTTTCCCAAAATTGCACCGCACTGCGCCCGGAACGCTGGTAAAAGCAAATACGCTGAAAAACGTTCCCCGCAAGCGTGGCGGTCGGATTCCGAATCTGACGAAATATACGTACGTATATACCGTCAACGGAAAACAATACAAATATTCTGCCGAAAAGGAAATTCACAAGCGCCGCTTGTTTCCCAGAACAAGCATGGTATACGTAAAATGTTTCCCACGACATGCTTATCCGAATAAATTCACGGGATTCAAAGAATGGTTGCTTGGAATTTACCTGATTTTGATGGGATTCCTGTTGTTGTTTATCTCTGTCAACGCATAATACCAATTAAAAATTCTCGGACCAAACATGTTTGATCCGAGAATTTTCATTTTCAATCCGATTCGCAAGCACCGGCATCGTCTTTCATCATCATGCCAATGCTGACAATGGCGATCGCTCCGATAAGCAAACCCATGGCAATCCATACAAAGGGAAAGAGGGGCGGATTTATTCCATCTTCCGAAACAGGCATACGGTCCCGAACGGGAACGGAATTATAAAATTTTTTGATTTTCTTTTCAATCATCAGTCTGTTCTCCTTATCCTTTTTATAGCAATACGCGAAGCTTTTCAATCGCCCGCTGATATTTCTTTTTGCAGGCTTCCTCGTTGATATCCAGAAGCGGTGCAATTTCTTTATGCTTCAATCCCGCATAAATTTTCATCGTAATGATCTGACGTTCTTCATCATCCAGGGAATCCAACGCACGCTTGACCTCCATGGAAACAAGAACAGAGCTTTCATCGAATTTCGTTTCTTCCTCTTTGATATCCTCCGAGGAACAGTCAAAGGATCTTTTTCGGTAAATATCAATCGCGATATTTCGTGCAATGGAAAGGATCCATGCCCTTGCTTTTGTTTCTTTTTCATAAGAATCGGCTTTTTCCATGATCTTGACATAGGTTTCCTGCACCACATCATCCGATAAAGCAAAATCTCTTAGAACCGCATACGCAACTGCATAAATCTGTCGGTTCATATATTTATGAATCACACGCAGCGCTTCATGATCACCCGAAGCAATTTTCAGAATTGCTTTTTCGCATTCGGCATTTTCAAATATTTTTTCCAAATCCACGGCAAACGATCCCTCCCTTCCGCATTTTTCCGATTCGTCCGTCCGCCGTTTTGCCATATCAAATTATATGGTTATACGGAAAACGGTTTTGGCTGTAACACCGTTTATTTTAATTATATCATAAAACTTCTTGAAATGCAACTTTTGAAATTTAGATTTATCTGGGCAACAGCATTTACTTTTAAAAAAATTATCATGAATCTTTCGTTTTGCCCGGTTTCATGATTCAGCTTTTCTATTTCCCACTTTTTTCTTTGCCTACTCATTGACCTTGTCAATGAGTGAGCAACAAAGTTTCAAAAAAGAAGTTGGCGAGCTTGGTCAGCTCGACCGCCTTGTGTAGACTTTGCACTTCCGGCTAAGATGAACTTGTAAAATTTTGTCGAAATTTTAACACTTGTTCACACTTTATTAACTCATTCAAAAACCGTGCCTCTGAATCAAAAACCTATTTACTTTTTCAAAGGACTGTGCTAAAATAAAAAACATGAAAGTCCAACCAGAAAGGATGAATTTTATGAGTATTGCACAAGCATCATTCATTTGCGCACCGACAGAAGCTTCTCCGATCTTTATGAAAAAAATCGCAGTCAAAAATCCTTGCCAAAGCGAAATTGAAATTTCGGGACTCGGTTTCTTTGAATTGTATATTAATGGGAAAAAAGTTTCGGACGACGTACTGGTTCCTCCCACATCCGATTACGGCAAACGGGATCTTTCCACGCTGTATTATCCCATCAAGGATACGTTTTCCCACCGCGTATATTATTGTAGATATGCGCTTTCCGAGTATTTGATCTGCGGAGAAAATACCGTGGAAATCCAGCTCGGCGGAGGATATTATTGTCAGGAAGTACGAACGGGCGAAGGCAAGCTTTCTTACGGAAAGCCGATTCTCGCGCTTTCTCTGACAGTTGACGGTAAGGAATATCTTTCCGATGCAAGTTGGGTATGGAGAGATTCCGTGATCGTATCCAATAATCTCTATACAGGAGAAGTACAGGATTTCCGTCATCGCGATGATGAATGGAAATCCGTAACGCTTGCGAAAGCACCTTCGGGCAAACTCTGCGAAAGCGATTGCCCTCATGATAAGATCATACGGAAAATCAGACCCGCCATTGTTTTCAGCGACGGAGAACGAACTGTATACGATGCAGGTGTCAATCTTTCGGGCGTGGTCGGTTTTCGTCAGCGTGCGAATAAGGGCGAACAAACCGAAATTCGCTATGCGGAGTTGTTAGACGGTTCTTCCCATTTGTGGACGGTATCTGCAGGTCCCATTGTACAAAGAGACATTTATATCAGCAACGGAGAATTAAATTTCTGTATGCCAAAATTTGTATTCCACGGTTTTCGTTATTTTGAAATCATCGGAAAAGCCGAAGATGTTCTGGTATATGAAATTCACAGCAATATCCCGCTTCGCGTGAAATTTTTCTCCGATCATCCCGTTCTGAATTTTTTATTCACAGCTTCTGTCCGAAGCTTATATTCCAATATGCATGCAGGCATCATTACGGACTGTCCGCACAGAGAACGTCTCGGTTATACAGGCGACGGTCAGCTGACAGCCGATCTTGGACTAACCGTTCTTTCCTCCGAAAAATTTTATGAAAAATGGCTTCGCGATATCGCTGATGGGCAGGACCCCGAAACGGGACACGTTCAACACACTGCGCCTTTCCAGGGTGGGGGAGGCGGTCCCGGCGGATGGGGTGGCGCAATCGTAATCGTTCCGTATATGCTTTGGCTTCATCATAACCGTGAGGATCTTTTGCGCACATATTATCCGAATATGAAAAAATATATCGCTTATATGGAATCCCGAAGCGAAAACGGATTGGTGGTGCGCGAAGAGGAACGAGGATGGTGCCTGGGCGATTGGTGCACCCCCGAAAAGATAGTCATTCCCGAACCATTTGTCAATACCTATTTTCTTGTTAAATGCTTACAATACGTTGCGCAAACCGCCCATGTATTAGGAGATTCTCCGAAATCTTGGCTGAAAAAAGCGGAAGAACGAAAACAAGCGCTCCGCAAACATTATTATGACGAAGAAACGAATACTTATTGCGCAGATGTACAGGGCGCCAATGCGTTTGCGCTTGATATAGGTATCGGCAATGAAACCATGATGCATACACTCGTCGAAAAATATGAAGCACTCGGAGAATTTGATACGGGTATTTTCGGAACGGATATTCTCATCCGCGTTCTTTTCGAAAACGGTTTCGGCAATACCGCAATGAAACTTTTGACCTCGGAAAAGGGTAGCTCTTTCGGCACATGGATGAAACGCGGGGAAACAACGCTTTGTGAATATTGGGATGAACGAAAATCTCATAATCACCATATGTTCGGCGCGCCTTTGCGCTACGTGTTCTCCCATATCCTCGGTGTAAAAGATGATGGAACGACTCCCTTGATTGCACCCGAAATGCTTACGTTTCCGATTAAATTGGAAACGTATATGTCAACAAAATTCGGAAATGTTTTTGTACGGCGTGAAATTACAGAAAAGGATGAAACCATCACCGTCCGTGCCGATCACTGCACTTTATTCCGTTATCGAAATACGGAAATCGCTTTGATTCCAAATGAGGAAAGCGTGTTTTATTTCGTTCGGTAAAATATAAATTCCCGTGCATCTTGACGATACACGGGAATTTTACAGTTATGGTCAAAATACGGCAGAATTGATCCAAAATGCAGATTTTAAATTTTCCGCTTTATCAATAATTTTCCGCTTTGATCTGGAAGTAGCTCTTGGGATGAGCGCAAACGGGGCAAAGTTCGGGGGCTTTTTTGCCGACAATAATATGTCCGCAGTTGGAGCACTGCCATACAACATCGTTATCCTTGGAGAAAACAACGCCGTCTTCGATATTGCCGATCAGCTTGCGGTAACGGGCTTCATGTTCCGCTTCAATGTTGCCAACCATTCTGAAGAGCGCAGCAATGCGCATAAATCCTTCTTCTTTTGCTTCTGCTTCAAACTGTTTGTACATGTCGGTCCATTCGTAGTTTTCGCCGTTTGCGGCATCCTTCAAATTGGCGAGGGTATCAGGAATACCGTCATCGTGAAGGAGCTTGAACCAGATTTTTGCGTGTTCCTTTTCGTTTTTCGCGGTTTCTTCAAAAAGTTCTCCGATTTGAACGTAACCATCTTTTTTGGCTTTGGAAGCGTAGTAAGTATATTTTGTATACGCTTGGGATTCACCTGCAAACGCCGCCATCAGGTTCGCTTCTGTTTTTGTTCCTTTGAGTTCCATAATAATTAAGTTCCTTTCTGTATGGATTATTTTTTATTATATTACATAATTACGCCGAGCACACTTACCGTTTTGAGACGATCAAGCTTTCGTGTCCGGACAATTTTAAACAGGCAAAGCCTGATTATTTTGTGATTTGTTTCAAACGGATGGTTACCGTTGATGTTTGCGGAGAAAATGAAGTCAATGTCAGCGTAAATTTTTTGGCATCGGCAGGAAAAGAGCCGCGCATATTCTCACCGAATGTGTGCTCGCAAAAACCGCTTTCGATTTCAAAATAACGGGTTCCGTTCAAAAAATATTTTGCATTTCCGTTTGCGAGGTAAGCATAGTCTCCCGCTTTGGGCACCATATACAGACTGTCGGTCAGCAGCTTTCCTTGCGGAGGAAGCGTGATCTCCAATTTGGTCGGTACGCGGTCGCAGCCTTCCGCATTCAGGTCTATACGGATACCATCCTCCAGAATATGAATATCGGCGGTACGGCGAAGCGTTTGCACGTTGATGGTATCACGTTTGGAATGGTCCATTCTTCTCCAATTGGAGGTTTCGGGTTTGCTATCCAGCGTGGAACGGTAACCTGCATGCTCCTCGCTGAACAAGCGGAATCCGTCCTCGATAGGCTCGATCTTTCTTGCGCGAAACGTGGAATGAGGATCGCCGAAGAAAGAAGCCGTGTAGCGAAGCTGCAAAATGGCGTTGCCGTAATTAATCTGGCAGAAAACAGGATGGCGTGCGCAGAGCGCGGTAATGGTTGCGTTCAGTTCAGGTTTATAGATACGCGCAATACGGCTGTTCGGCAAAAAGACGGATTGATCTTTTTTGGGTTCTTTGAGTTCAAGCGTACCATAAACCTCCTGCAACTCCGGATGGAGCATATGGAAAGTCAGAAGATAGGGGAAATGCTGGCAGCATTTAGCAAGGTAATCTTCTCTGTATGTCTCCGCCATATAAGCAAATTCGGGATTTTTATCCCAAACGGCAAGAATCAGATAATAGGGATAATATTTCGCAATCGGATATTCGCCGCCCATATCCCAACGGGTAGAATTGAGCGTATTGACCGTCTTATCCGGCTCGATAAATTTATACATCAGATTCAGATTGCGTCTGACAGGATCATAAAAGGAATCGTCCTTCAGAAATTCTGCTATCACGCAGAAAGAGTAATCACAGCAACAGTTATACGAACCTGTGGAGCGTTCGGTATATTCACCGCACTCATCACAGTCAATGCCTTCCATCAGAAATTTATCAATGGTTTCCTTGAATTTGGGATTTTTTGTGAAATGATATGCCAATGCAAGACCCGAAGAAATAATCCAGCGGTGGTTTGGCGTATGGAAGCCGAGCGTTGCCATGGCGTTTCCCATACGTTCCATGATATCCAGATATTTTTCAAAAAGCTTGTCTTCAAGCGGCGTATGCTCACCGAAGCGTTCAATGAGTGCTGCTTGCGGAAAAATTGCCTGCGAATGGAATCCCGTTTGCGCGGGATCATGGAAATTGGTCGTGGCAAGATCCAGAGAACCGTCCTCGTGGATAAATTGCTCGTACATACAGAGCGATTCATACGCATATTCCAGCATGATCGGGTCATGATAATAAGGCGATTCCTTCATATAATACCCAATCACGAAATAGATGGAATACTGTCCGGGATACATACCGTCTCGCACGCCGCTGACCGCTTTCTGATAAAGCTCCTCCTGTTCGGGAGACATAAACATTTTGTGTCCGATGATATAATTTGGTATTTGTTTCGAAAAGAATTCTGTCAACAATTGGTAATGGTTTCTCATTGCGAAAACCCTCCTGCAATTTCTCTTTTCGCAAGCATTTTACCATATTATCCGAAAATAGTCAATAAAATTAACAAAAAAACTCCGGAATTTTTCAAAAAAATTGTGGGTTTTTCAGAATATCTCCGCATTCCAAATTTATTAACACCCGTTTCTTTGCAAACAAAACGCTCACAAAGAAACGGGAAATATTATGCGTTTTATAAGACGGTTTGCGGTTGTATTCCGTCGGTTCCTTCACGATAAAGATTTGCTGCCGGGATAGCTGACGCTCGTTCATCCAATCCGAAGCTGATGGTAATGGCATTATTGACCTTTTGCATAAGTACGTCGTCAATATGTCCCATTTTTTCTCTGAGACGGGTTTTATCGATGGTACGTATCTGTTCCAGAAGAATCACGGAATCCTTGACGAGTCCGAAGCGTTCGGCATATACGTCAATATGCGTAGGCAATTTTGCTTTTCCTAACCGGCTGGTAATGGCAGCGGCAATAACAGTGGGACTGTGTTTGTTTCCGATATCATTTTGAACGATCAGAACGGGGCGGAGTCCTCCCTGTTCGCTTCCGATGACAGGACTCAGATCCGCATAATAAATATCTCCTCTTTTTACGGTCAATTTGACCCCTTCTTTCTTTTTTTATTTCATTGGGAAATACCTTTCCGAATTTACCAAACTGATTTTTTGTTTTGGCTTGTACTGCTATTGTTACCGTTTTTCGGTACTTTTTAATCGGGAGAAGCCAAAAAAACGCTTGTTAAATTTTCGCAAAATCCGAGCGTTTTCGCTCTTCCCGATATTAGTCTATTGCTCTTGTCTCTGTTTTGATACTCTCATATATCAAAAAGTTTTTTCAATTTTCAGCAATCGATTATATTTGGCAACCCGTTCGCCTCTGGCTGGTGCACCTGCTTTCAGAAATTGCGCGCCGACAGCAACGGCAAGATCGGAAATAAAAGAATCGCAGGTTTCGCCGGAACGATGTGACAAAATTACGCGATAACCGTTTTCCTGTGCAAGCCGAACGGTATACATCGTTTCTGTCAGCGTTCCGATCTGATTGGGTTTGACCAAAACAGCATTGGCAAGGCCTTCCAATATCCCATGTGCAAGGAGCTTCCGATTGGTAACGAAAAGATCATCTCCGACAAGCATGATTCGTTTTCCAAGCTTTTCCGTGATCGTTTTCCAACCCTCCCGGTCATGTTCACCCAAAGGATCCTCCAAGGAAAGGATGGGATAATTTACACAGAGCATTTCAAACTTTCCGATCAATTCCTCACATGTTTGAGACAGTGCACGTTTTGGAAGCACATACCGTCCGTCCTTTTCCCATTCGGAAGCGGCAACATCCAACGCAATTCCAACGCTATCCGTATTATAACCTGCGGTTTCAATGGCTTCTGTCAGAAAATCCAACGCATCTTCGTCCCGATTCAGATTCGGAGCAAATCCGCCTTCGTCGCCGACGGAAACGGAAAGTCCCCGTTTTTTTAACAATTCCCTCAGTGCATGATAAATTTCCGAACCGATCCGTACGGCTTCCGAAAAAGAATCTGCACCGATGGGAACAATCATAAACTCCTGAATGTCAATATTGTTCTCCGCATGGCGGCCGCCGTTCAGGATGTTCATCATGGGAATCGGTCTTACGGAAGCACCGTATAAACCTCCGAGATAACGGTAAAGCGGAAGTCCGTAAGTGTTTGCGCAAGCACGTGCCGTCGCCAAAGAAACCGCAAGCAAAGCATTGGCACCGAAAACTTCCTTGTTTTCGCTTCCGTCAAGTGCAAGAAGCCTTTCATCCAGAAGCATTTGCTCACCCGCATCGATTCCTTTTATAAAAGGGAGAATTTTTTCTTCGATATCACGGCAAACCTTTTCCGTTCCTTTTCCGTGATACCGAAAAAGATCTCCGTCTCTCCTCTCATGGGCTTCCCTTTCGCCCGTAGAGGCACCGCTCGGAACGGAAGCACTTCCCGAAGCGCCGTTTTCCAGGCAAACATGAACATTCACGGTAGGAATCCCGCGGGAATCCAGAATTTCAAATGCCCGTAAAGAGTTGATTTTTTTATTGATTACCATAAAGCTCCTTTCTTTTTGTTCCCGATCCACTTTATTCTTTCCGGTATTGTTAAAGAGAACTTACAAAAACTGTAACAATATGAAACTGTCCCAAAAAGAATAAAAATGAATCTTTTTAATATTTTCTTTGAAAATACAATGGATTTTTGTTGATATTGTCAGAATACAAGGGGTGATTTTTGCATATTATGAATATAAAAACATGGAGGCATTTTGAATAAAATAGTAAAAGATACAAAAAAATGAAAAACGCTTGATTTTTTCTTTTCTTTGTGGTATACTCATAAAAAATCGATGCGGCTGTTTATAGCATGGGTAAAATCAAGTTTTTTATTCCGTTTTTTTGATTTTATTGCTCACAAAGACGGTTTTTATTTTTTTTGCTCAAAAAGGAGAAATGCGTATGAAAAAAATTTTGGTAACAGGCTTTGAGCCGTTTGGCGGAGATCTGAGTAATCCTTCGGGCGAAGCAGTCAAAGCACTTGCAAAAACAGAACAGTATGAAATGAAAAAATTGATCTTGCCTGTCTCATGGAAATGCGCATTTTCCGAAATCGAAAAAGTCTGGGATGAATGGCAGCCCGATGCCCTGCTGATGGTCGGACTTGCAGGAGGTTCCCCTGCCGTACGTGTGGAGCGGATCGGTATCAATCTTTGCGGAGCCATCAAAGATATCGATGGATTGTATGCCAACGGTTCTGCGGAATGCGCCGAAGAACAACCTGTGATTGATGGGGAAAGAGAAGCGTTTTTTGCTACCTATCCCGCAGAGAAGATTCTGAATGCTTTGAAAAAAGCGGAAATTCCCTCAAAATATTCTTTTTCGGCAGGAACCTATATCTGTAATGAATTGCTGTATTCCGCGCTTGCAAAAAGAAGCCGCGAATCCAAAGAAATGCCAATCGGTTTTATTCATCTTCCTTATGCGGACGGACAAAAAGAAGGCGTTCCTTCCCTGCCGCTTGCACAAATGATTGCAGCCTTGGAGCTCACATTGTCCGAATTAATTTAAGTTTGTGAAAGGTTGAACATCACAATGAAATGGAAACACATTTTATCTGCGTTTCTGATGCTTTCGATTCTGGTCGGAATTTCCTCCTGTTCCTTTCTATCCGTTTCTTCTTCCGATAAAGTAAAAACGGAAGTTTATGGATATCTGGAAAACAAATACCCGTCTCTGGAATTTGAAATCAAGGATTATACGCAAGATACTTACACCAGCGGAAGATACGTTCTGAACGTATTTTGCCCGGCAACTTCGACGAATTTTTTCGTTTACCACTCCTCTTTCCTTACCACGGACAGCTATTCCGTAAACTACGCAAATATTTGCATGGAACAATCCCTGCGCGAAACGCTGGGCGAAGAATTCAGCGCAAAATACATCCAATCTCTTCAATGGAAAAATCTCTATGCGGATAACAGTGACGGCTACCGCTTCCGCAACATGGACATAACGAAAATCCCTTATGCGGTTTCGGAAGTTTCGGATCTCTACCGTTTTGTTTTGAAAAACGATACCTATACAAACGAAGAGGAAGTTGCGCAAACGCTCAAAGCGGTCATCGCCCGGTTTGACGAAAAAAATATTTCTTTGGAAAAAATCGTTTTTCAATTGAATCTCGGCAAAGATACCGTTTTACTGACAACCGATGCCTATACCGTGCGGAATGAAACCGAAGAAAATCTTACTGCTCTGCTCATACATATCGCAGCAGCGCAGGCAACCGATTCCGTTGTGAAAGTGGTTCATAGTGAAAATCTCAAAGAAGCAAACTATTTTCTGAATGACGAAAATGAAACACCCCACGATGAAGCGGAAGAATCCGAAGAATACACAGAAACCTCGGGAACCGAACAGCAAACAGAAAACAAATAAAACAGATGATCAAAAAAGAGTTGAAACGGAAAATTTCCGTCTCAACTCTTTTTTCAATTTTCTGTGAGAAGCCTAATCGATGTATGCATTTTATCCCGTATAGATCGGATAAAATGCGAATCGGTTGTGATCGTCTGCCAACCGATCCCATGTGGCAGCATCAACGGTTCCCGTTACGGGCAATCGGTTAATCTTTTGAAATGCGCGGACGGCAGTTTCTGTTTTTTCATCGTAAACACCTGAAATATCCGTCCCCGAAAAAATATCGTAAACGACCTCAATCCCCGACAAAAGAATCTGAATGATATAAACAAGTTCACTTTCTTCTCCGCGCATGGCTTCATATCCGTTTCCCGGAAAAGGAAAAAGCGCAAGACCGCAACGCATAAAGCTTTTTGCCATGCGGTATGCGTTCGTAATGGCATTCCATGTACCGAAATCTACAATCCCCGTCGGCGGCAATCCCATATTGCTTTGGAATGCAAGAACGGCGCGTTCGGTTTCCGGCCCGAAAATACCGTCCGGATTCACAAGAGGAATCTTGCCGTCTGTCTGACCGATCAAACGGAGCATGCTCTGCAATTCATAAATTTCGCCTTGCTTTTCTGTCATAGATACTCTCCTTTTTTGCAAATTTGATTTTCAGGTTGCGGAAAGCGGATTTCCCGAAAACTGTCCCGGATTCCGATAAGCACCGGACCGTACATCGCTTTCAATATCTGCGAGCGTATCCCAGATCAGAGGTCCCACAATACCGTCAACGGGCAATCCGAAAAGCGCTTCGGCTGCAAAAACCGCATCGCGTGTATTTTCATCATAAATACCCGTAACGGGAATCGGCGGAATCGCGCTGTAAACGGAAGATGCAGTATTGATCAGATTCTGCAAAACCGTAACGGCTTCCCCCTCATCTCCAAGCTGTAAAAAAATACCCGGAAACGGAATGACTGCCGTTCCGATCTGCTCGGGTGTCAGACTGCGGATATCTCCCAGATAATCATCGTAAAGCAAATTCCATGTGGCATCGTCTGTAATACCCGTTTGCGGAAGTCCGCTGAATGCCTGAAACGCAATAATCGAGTCTCTTGTCGCTTCATCATAAACCCCACTTGTACCCGGCTCGGGAATGGCAGAATTAAAAAAAGCAACCGCCGTCAGAAAATATTGAATGATTTCCACATTCTCTCCCGTATCGCCGAGAGAAAGTGTTCCGGGAAATTGCTTGGAAATATCCTCCAGACGAAGTCCTTCGCTTTCCAGCTCGTTCAGTTTTTTCACAGCGTTATAAACGAATTGAATTTTATACCACGTCGCTTTTCCGACAATACCATCCGGAACAAGATCGAACACACGTTGAAAGGTCAGAACAGCATTCTCCGGATCTTCTCCGAAAAATCCATTGACAGGATTGATTTTCGGAATGGCAGGGTAATTGGAAGAAATACGGTTCAGCCTTGTCTGAATGAAAGCCACATCGTTTCCCGCAGAACCGCGGCGAAGCAAAATTTCGGGTTCGGAAGGTGTGATTTCTTCGATAGGCGCATTGTCCACAAGCGTGATGTCGTTTCCGTAATACCGTGTCAGGATATCAAACGCGCCAAGCCCCTGCTCAGCAAGACTGACGGACCCCCATTGGGATAGTCCGTTGCAGGTGGTTGTGGTTCCGTTACAGTAAACGGCGAACAATGGCTCGACGTTGCCGTTCCTGACAATATAATGATTAAAAATTTCATCCACCAGACGGCTGATATTTTCAAAAATATCTCTGCCGTTGACAAAGGATTGGTCAATCCTCGTACTGTTGGTAATATCAAAATCGTAACCGAGCGAGGGATAATATTCGGTATAGATGCGGTTAAGGGTAAACGAAATCTGTGCAAGAATATTGGCTCTGAGCGCGCTTTCGGGCCATGTGGGATAAATTTCGCTGGATGCAACGTTTTTTATGTAATCCGGAAAAGATACGGTTACATTCGGTGCATTGCTGTCAGGAGGACCGAGATGTACGCGCACGGTTTCCGGAATCACAGGTAAATTGGGCATAATAATCTCCTTTTAATCAATCGGTATAAAAAGCAATCCCTTTTCTGTCTGGCAAAAACATACAGAAAATTCTCAAAGGTTCGGTCTTTGCGCATCGTTCTGAAAAACAATAGATTCCGAAGGCTGCGTTCCTATCCCCGAATCAGGCAGAGGAATAAGATTCACAGGCTGAATGGAAGTGATTCCGGGGTAAATAGGAATATTGATATTGACAGAGGTCAAATACCCCTCTGCCGAAATTTCTGCCGAAATTTCGCTGAAAGGCTGTTTTCCTCCGGGCGAAAGTGATTCGGAAAGCGGCGGCGTTGCGATGAAAAGCGGCACGGTTAATCCGCTTTCATCGGTCGTCAGAACACCGATCACCCGAACGGGTGCATCCTGCTCGGAGGAACGTACAATGACGGTGGCATTCGGAATGGGAACAGCACCCGAGGCGGCAGAAACACGGACAACCAGCTTTCCGCGATTTTGATCATTTTGCAAAGTATCCATTTCAGAAAATCCTTTCTTTCATTTTGAGTGTTTGAATTTGTTATTCTTTCTTATCCTATGTTGAAGGCTACGGATTTGCCCGTAAATTTAAAAATATTTACATCTTTTCGAATAATTTTCTCAAATATACTTGACAGGGAAAGGTAAAGTGTAGTATAATATCCGTTGAGAAATTTTCAAATTCTCTTTGCACTTTGTTCATGCGGAGGGAGGGATCATGAATGGCTGAAGTTAGAGTTAAAGAAAACGAATCGCTTGACAGCGCTCTTCGCAGATTTAAGAGACAGTGCGCTCGCTCCGGAGTAATCGCTGAGGTTAAGAAGAGAGAGCACTACGAAAAACCGAGCGTTAAGCGTAAAAAGAAATCTGAAGCAGCAAGAAAGCGCAAATTTAAAAGCTGATTTGCAACAAACAACTTACCCCACGAGCACCGTTTCGTGGGGTTTTTGTTTCTCTGTCGATTGACCGTGAAAAATAGGGAAATACTATCTTACAGGAAAAGGAATACAATATGGAAAAGAAAGCTTATCTTGAAATTGCCAAAATCATCAATACACACGGCGTGCGCGGTGCAGTCAAGCTGGACCTCTGGTGCGACGGTCCGCAGACATTCAAAAAAATCAAGCGTGTTTATCTTGCTAACGGAACAGAATACGCGGTTTCCGATGTGAAAACCGTCGGCGCATTCGCTGTTTGTTCTCTCTCAGGTGTCGGAACGGTAGAAGACGCCATGAAACTGAAAAATAAGATTCTGTTTGCTAAACGGGAGGATATTCCGCTTGCCGAGGGCGCGCATTTTATTTGCGACCTGATCGGACTTCCCGTAAAAGATGCAAAAACGGGAGAGGTCTACGGTACGCTTACAGAGGTTACCCGTCCCGCTTTGCAGGAAATTTATGAAATTACGACACCGTCCGGAAACAAAGTCCTCATGCCTGCCGTTGCACAGTTTATCAGCAAAATCGATACCGATGATGCCGTTTATATTACCCCCATCGACGGATTTTTCAATGATGATACCGTTTGAGAAAAATAAAAGCAGAAATGGAGCGAAATCTGTATGCGATTTGACATTATGACTCTTTTTCCCGCGCTTATTGAGAGCGTACTTTCGGAAAGCATTATCGGAAGAGCCGCAAAAGCGGGAATTATTGATATTCATGCGTATAATATCCGTGATTATTCAAAGGATAAGCACAGACGTGTGGACGATACGCCTTACGGCGGCGGAAAAGGGATGCTGATGAGTCCTGTTCCGATTTACGATTGTTATACCGATGTCGTCGATCCCGAAAAAAATCCTTCCGTGCACAAGCGCGTGATTTATATGAGTCCCCAAGGCACCGTACTGACACAGGCAAAAGCAAAGGAGCTTTCCGAAAATTATGACAATATCATTCTTCTCTGCGGTCACTATGAGGGCGTTGACCAGCGAATCATTGATGAAATCGTGGATGAAGAAATTTCCATCGGAGATTATGTTCTGACGGGGGGAGAAATTCCCGCTTGTATTTTAGTAGATGCGGTATCCCGACTTTTACCGGG
>JAFQEK010000142.1 GCA_017399025.1 Clostridia bacterium | reverse complement strand
CCGTAATTTCCGTCATGACACAAGTAACCCCCTGATTGGAAGGACCGAGGCGCATAGCGTAGCCCTTGGGTGTTTTTGCCAGCATGAGAGCCGAAACGGCTTTCGGGAAATGAACGTCCGCCGTCTGTTCCTTGATCATGCTTTGATGGAAAGAGGTGTAGGGCGCATGCAAAAGCTCGTTTCCGATAACCGAAACAGGCTTCCAGGCGCTGTCATCAAAATCAATGGCGGCAAAATCCGCCGTCAGCTTTTCCGCGGTTACAATTTCTTCCCCGCCCCCGCTGATATAATAATTCACGGGACCCGCAAGCGCGGTCTCATCTTGATAAACCCACGTGCCGTCGCTGATACAAACGGTTTTTCCGTCCGCCTGAATTTCCAAGGCAAAACCTGCACGGACCGCTTCGCCCGTATCGATATTCATAACGGCAATCACATTGTTTCCCTCTCTTAAATAAGGGAGAATATCGGCAACCTCATAAACCTGATCAAACAGATAAGAACGAACCGCCAAAGAAACGGCAGGCTCTCCGTTGATATAGATTTCCGCGTAATTTGCCGCCATGGCAAGAAGCACCGCGCGTTCGGGAAGCGTTTCCAGGAAAAAACGCTTACGGAACATCTGCGAAGAAAATTTTTCCGCCTTGACGGGAGCAATCCAACGGCTTTCAGCTCCAAAAGCATACGGCTCGGAAACCGCTCTTGCATATATAGGATTTTTCATCAGAATTTCATTCCTTTCCGAATAAATAAAATTACTCATTTGTAACTTTATTGTAGCACAAAAAAATTTTTTATGCAAGATATTTCCTTTAGAATAAAGAAAAAACCGATGCAAAATCACATCGGCTTCTACTGCTGTATGAAATTACGCCCGCAGGCGCACGAAGTATTACAGACTTTGATCTCTCACCCCATACACATGAACTTCTCATTTTTCATAAAAAATCCTTTATCCTGAAAAATTTCAAAAAAATTCATTGATTTATATTATAGAATATGATACAATAAAAATGTAACAGCGATGAAAACCATCGCAATAACTTAAATTTTATGGAGGAAATTACCCATGGCACAAAACAGATACATCGGCGATTATCCCGTAATCGGTATTCGCCCCGTTGTTGACGGCCGCCGCGGTCCCATGATGCTCCGTGAATCTCTCGAAGCACAGGTTTGGGCAATGGCAAATGCCGCAAAAAAACTTTTTGAAGACAACCTCTTCTATTCCAATGGCGAACCCGTAAAGGTCGTTATGGCAGATACAACGATCGGCCGTGTTCCCGAAACCGCAGCATGCGCAAACAAATTCAAGAAGGAAGGCGTATCCATCACTCTTTCCGTAACGCCCTGCTGGTGCTACGGCTCTGAAACAATGGATATGGATCCCACCACAATCAAAGCAGTCTGGGGCTTCAACGGAACGGAACGTCCCGGCGCAGTTTACCTTGCAGCCGTTCTTGCAGGACATGCACAGAAAGGTCTTCCCGCATTCGGTATTTACGGTCACGAGGTTCAGGACCGTGAACAGGTCAGCGAAATTCCCGAGGACGTTAAAGAAAAGCTCCTCCGCTTCGGCCGCGCAGCCATCGCCGTTGCTACGATGAAGGGCAAATCTTATCTGCAGATCGGTTCCCAGTGCATGGGTATCGCAGGCTCCATCATTGATCAGGATATGATGGAAAGCTACTTCGGCATGCGTGTTGAATCCGTGGACGAGGTTGAAATCCTCCGCCGTATGGAAGAAGGCATCTACAACGAAGAAGAATATCAGAAAGCGCTTGCATGGACCAAAGAACATTGCAAGGAAGGCAGAGACGACAACCCCGAATCCGTTAACTTCCTCGGTGAAGAACGCCGTATTAAATTCACACCCGAAGAAAAAGAAAAGCAGTGGGAATTCACCGTTAAGATGTACTGCATCATCAAAGACCTCATGGCAGGCAACAAAAATCTTCCCGACGCTTTTGAAGAAGAAAAGGTTGGTCACAACGCCATCGCCGGCGGCTTCCAGGGACAGAGACAGTGGACAGACCATTGGCCGAACTGCGACTATCCCGAAGCTCTCCTTTCCTCTTCCTTTGACTACGAAGGCGCCCGTGAGCCCTACACTCTTGCAACAGAAAATGACGTTCTCAACGGCATGGGCATGCTCATGATGCGCTTGCTCACACACCGCGCGCAGATCTTTGCTGACGTTCGTACCTATTGGTCCGGCGAAGCAACGGAACGCGTAACGGGTTATAAGCTCGAAGGCAAAGCAGCTGAATCCAACGGTATCATCCACCTTCTTAACTCCGGCGCAGCTTGCCTTGATGCCTGCGGCGAATGCACGGATGAAAACGGCAACGCAACCATGAAGAGATGGTGGGAAGTTACCGAAGAAGATATCAAGAAGATGACCGATGCAACCGTTTGGTGCGAAGCAGGCTTTGATAACTTCCGCGGCGGCGGCTTCTCCAGCCACTATACCACCCGCGCAGAAATGCCCGCAACCATGATCAGACTGAACCTTGTAAAAGGTCTTGGACCGGTTCTTCAGATTGCTGAAGGCTGGACGGTTAAGCTTCCTGATGAGGTTTCCGATACGCTCATGGAACGTACGAACCCCACATGGCCCTGCACTTGGTTTGCTCCCCGTTGCGACGGCAAGGAAGGCAGCCCCTTCAAGACCGCTTATGAAGTAATGCAGAACTGGGGCGCTAACCACGGCGCAATCTCCTACGGTCATATCGGCGCAGACCTCATCACCATGTGCTCTATGCTCCGTATCCCCGTTTGCATGCACAACGTACCTCTGGATGATGTCTTCCGTCCTGCTGCTTGGAACGCATTCGGCATGGATAAGGAAGGACAGGATTACAGAGCTTGCGCTGCTTACGGTCCCTTCTATAAGAACATCTGAGACTAAATTTAATTAGATAAACGATCTAAAACTCGTTACGGAATTCGGCAGGGACAAATTTTCTCTGCCGAATTTTTGTAATCGCAATAACGTATTATAATTTATGTAAAAGGAGATATTTCAGATGGCAGGAAAACATATTTTGGATCTCCCTCCAAGTTCGATAAACAACAGAAACAGCGAAGGCTCGTTTATTACATTAAAAAACGGTAATATCCTTTTCATCTATACACGTTACAGAGGAGCCGGTCACAATGATGAATGTACGGCAGATTTATTCGGTATGATATCGAAAGACGACGGCGAAAGCTTCAGCGAGCCTTTCCCCGTTTTTTCCTGTGAAAGCGTTGGTGCAGACAATATCATGTCAGTTTCCCTTATGAGAATGGAAAACGGTGATATCGGATTGTTTTATTTACAGAAGCATAATGCAGAAGTTTCCTGTCTGCCTTATCTGGCACGTTCGGCAGATGAAGGAAAGACTTGGAAGAATCATACCAAATGCGTCAAAAACAACGGGTACTACGTATTGAACAATGACAGAGTCATCCGTTTGGAAAACGGAAGATTGTTAATGCCACTCGCCAAACACCCTTCCGGAAAGCTCCCGAACGGCACCCGCTTTTTCGGAGAAGGCGCGGTCTGTATTCTGGGTTCCGATGACGATGGGCGCACATGGAATGTTTTAATTGAGAATATCACGCTTCCCTTTACCGTATGGAACGATCACGCCGCAGGAAAATTAGGGGCATGTTCCAGCGCAATGGAGCCGGGTCTGGTTCAATTGAAAAGCGGACTGATCTGGTGCTATATCCGTACTACCGTAGGCAGACAGTACGAAATCTTTTCAGAGGATAACGGCAACACATGGAGTATTCCAACGCCGTCCCGTTTCACAAGCCCGTCTTCGCCCCTTTGCGCCAAGAAGATGTCTGACAACAAAATATTGGCTATTTGGAATCCAATCCCGAACTACAACGGAAGCCCAAGCGTCGTGGACGGTGTATGGACAGGCGGCAGAAAGCAGTTAAACCTTGCCATTCTGGATCAGCACGCCAAACAATTTTTGCTTTCCGAAATTCTGGAGTATGACGAAAGAAGCGGCTTTTGCTATACCGCCATTCATGAAACCCAAAAAGGTAATATTTTATTGGCATACTGCGCCGGCGGAAAAGGCGACAAAAATTGTTTGAGCAGATTGCGGCTTCGTAAGCTTTATAAAGATATTGATTTTTAATCGATGCAACAAGGACGAGAAATCGTGTGGTACGCCAAAGGACAGTTGGAAAATACGTTCCCCCTACCGACATCAAAGTTGACGTTCGCTTTTCTACCGTAAATTCCCGTTTACCGTTCTATTCTTCATCGAACTCACGTTAAAATACAGAAACCGCAGATTGATTTTCTGCGGTTTTGTGTTATAACAACAGAGGGGACGGGAATCCTTTTCTTTCAATGTCGTCAACTCAAGAAAAAGTTTGTGAAAATTCTGCCTGTTGACTAAAATTATCATTTGTTTGCGAAACAAAAAAGCGGGCAACGCCCGCTGGAACTTGCTCGCCTATCCGAGTTTCACTTGTATCGAAACAATGCAAACGGCGAGGTTGGTTTTGCGCAATTTCCTATGGAATAAAAAAAGCGAAAAAAGACCCCCGTAAAATTACGGGGGTCATAATTCGTTTCTTTTTGCTTACTTTTTTCTTTTCGTGACAGTCAAAAAGTAAAACTCCAGTCCATATAAACCACTGTTGCCACAGTCCGTTTCTTTTGTCAGGCTTTTCTTTTCGTATAAACCGAAAAACAAAACTCCCACCCATATAAACCACTGTTGCCACTGACCGTTTCTTTTTGCTTACTTTTTCTTTTCGTAAAGAAAAAGTAAGTTATTTAATAAGCTTTACCTTAAAACCGTTACCGATACCTGCCGCATTGGCGTCGTCGGTATCAATGTGCATTTCCAGACGGAAAGCCGCATTTGCACGGATCTGAACGTCATAGAAGGTGGTACGGCGTTCGCCGTTTGCTTCTACGGTAACGTAATCTCCGTCTTTAACACCGAATTTAGCCGCATCGTCAAGACTCATGTGAATGTGTCTGTTTGCGATGATACAGCCTTCCTTCAGTGTAACCACGCCCTTAGGACCAATGATGGTAATGGGAGCGGAATTTGCGATATCGCCGGATTCACGAACGGGGGGTTTTACTTTCAGAACGAAGGAATCCGTTCTGGAGATTTCAACCTGAGAGCTTTTTCTGACAGGACCAAGAACGCGAACGCCTTCAATGGGACGGAGGGAAGGTCCGATAATGGTCAGCTGCTCTTTGCAAGCATACTGACCGGGCTGAGAAAGATCCTTGAAGGGAGTCAGCTCATAACCCTTGCCAAAGAGGATTTCCACGTGTTCCTGTGTCAGATGAATGTGACGGTTGGAAACACCAACGGGAACGAGAGCGTCCTGCGTTTTGGTTTCACCGCCGCCGATTTCAGCCATCACGCGGTTGATGATTTCGGAAAGCATAGCAGAATCATACGTACTCATGCGTAATACCTCCGATCAAATAATTCTGAAGCTGTCAGCCATAACACAGCGGCGCTGTCTTGTGAAGCTGCGCGCGGAGGTAATACCTTCGCCTGTCGGACCTGCAATGGTGAAGGTGGTATGACCCTCGCCGCCGAAGCCGATGCCCGCATAAGAGGGCGCGTTCTTCACGAAAATGGTTGTTTCAACAGCTTTTGCAAATCTGGAAAGATGGTCAATGTTCTTGGAGTGCATGTGTGCGGTGTGGCGATTGCCGTGTTCCGCTTTGACAGCAAGCTCAATTGCCTCGTCAATGTTGGAAACACGGACGATGGGAAGAATCGGCATCATGAGCTCTTCCTGAACAAATTCGTGATTGAAATCGGTTTCGCAGATAATGCAGCGAACGTCTTTGCCTACACGGATACCGATCTTTGCAAGAATAACGTCTGCATCTCTGCCTACGCAATCACGGTTAACAATCTTTTTGGTCTTGCCGTCCTTACCCGTTTTTTCAACGAGAACGATTTTTGCAAGCTTATCTGCTTCTTCACGGGAAATCATGTACGCACCGTTGCGTTTCATGCCCGCAATCAGATCGTCAGCAATGTTATTGAATGCGAAAACTTCTTTTTCCGCAATGCAGGGGAGATTGTTATCAAAGGTACAGCCGTCGATGATATCCTTTGCCGCCTTCTGAATATCAGCGGTATCGTCAACGATAACGGGAGGATTTCCTGCGCCTGCGCCGATTGCTTTTTTACCGGAGGAAAGTACAGCCTTTACAACGCCGGGACCGCCTGTACAAACAAGAAGACGGATCAGCTTGTGACCGTACATGATGGAAGCGGATTCCAATGTGGGTTTCTCTGTCGAGCAAACGAGAATATCGGGACCGCCTGCCGCTTTGGATGCGCGGTTTACCAAGTCAACCGCGTAGTTGGAGGTAGCAATCGCATTGGGATGGGGGTTGAAAACAACACCGTTTCCTGCCGCAATCATACCAATCGAGTTACAAATAACGGTTTCGCTGGGGTTCGTGCTGGGTGTAATGGCACCAACAACACCGAACGGAGCCATTTCAATCAGAGTCAATCCGTTGTCGCCCGTTCTTGCGGTAGCCTGAATATCTTCGGTACCGGGGGTCTTATCGGCAACAAGAATATGTTTCAGACGCTTGTGTTCCACCTTACCCATTCCGGTTTCCGCAACACCCATTTCAGCCATAATCGCTGCTTCCGCGCGCGCAAGCTTACGGATTTCGGTAATGATCTTTTCTCTTTCCTCCACGGACATGGCGCGGACCTTCTTGTAGCCCTCGTTAGCCGCTTCGATCGCCTTGTTCATATCCTTGAAAACACCGATGTAGGTTCTGCCGTTATATTCGGAAGCACTCCATTTCGCTTTCGCTTCGGGAGCGCCGCCCTGCATATTGCTCAGAACCTTGGCAACGATATCTCTGAGTTCTTTTTCAGAAATTTGTGTTCCCATTTTGTATAAGCTCCTTCTATACATAGATTTATCATCGGACGGAAGGATGAATTTTTCAATAAATCAATTCAACCTGATTTTTCTCAAAAAATTCAATCCATTCATCCGAAGGTTTTTCGTCTGTGACAACGGTATCCACGTCCGAAACGGAAAATACCTTCACAAACGAGCGTCTGTTGAATTTCGTACTGTCAATTGCTAAAATTTTTCTGTCTGCCGCTGAAAAAATCGCTTTTTTCATGCAAACGTCCTCTTCGTTGGAATCGCTGATTCCCATATTCATATCAATGCCTTTTGAGGAGCATACGGCAATATGCACATGGTAATCGCGAATCATTTGCTCAGCCGAAGCACCGACAAGGGCAAGAGAGCCGTTTTTGAGCGTACCGCCGGTGGAAAGAATGTTCCATCCGCTTTTGTCTGAAAGCTCTAAAAGGATTTCGACGGAATTGGTAATCAAAGTCAGATTCTCTCTGTTTTTGATGTATTTCGTCACACCGATTGCAGTCGTACTGGCATCCAGAATAATGGAATCGCCGTCGCAGATCAGATCCGCGATCTTCTGTGCAATGGTTTCCTTGAGATTGGCATTCACTCTTTTGCGGACGTTGAACGGGAGGTCTGCGCCGTGGGAATCTAAAACGATCGCACCTCCGTACGTCTTTTTTGCAAGTCCTTCTTTATCCAGCTTTTCAAGGTCGCGGCGGATGGTTTCTTCCGTGACATTGAACTGGGCGCTCAGATCCGAAACGATTACTTTGCCGTCCGTCGCCAGCTTGGCGAGAATTGCATTTCTTCTTTCGATTGCCAGCATGGGTCGTCCCTCACCTCAGATCAGAGAATGCTTTCCCAAAGCTTCGGATCGGGGCTTGCGATTACGGAGCTGTCCAAATACATGCCGTCGCATGCGGCATCCTTTTTCGCCGTTTCGATCGCCATTTGCACAGCCGCAACCTCACCCGTAATCAAAAGATAAGATTTACCGCACATACCTCTTGCAAGACGAAGCTCAATGAGGTCAACGATTGCGGTTTTCGCCGTAATATCTGCCGCAACGATTGCGGAAGCGGCGGTATAGGTTTCCAGAATGCCAAGGGCATTTCTGTTCAGAATTTCATTGGTTCCGTAAATCGCGCCCAAAATAGAGGGGTGGGGATTTCCGAGAACGAATTTATCAATCAGGGTATCCGGAAATTTCTCGGAAGCGGCATCCACAGCTGCGCGTACGGAGCTGAGATCGCCCGTAATCAGTACGAGATATTTTCCGGGACAAACGGTTTTTGCTTCAATCACATCGACTTCAGCGGTTTTCACCATGAGGTCTGCGGCAGTCATACCGGAAGCAACCGTTTTATATTCGATCATGCCAATTGCTTTCGCCATCGCGTTTCCTCCCTTACGTTTCGATCATGATGAATTTATCGGTAATTTCTTTTACGCGTCCTTTGACGGAAGAATGGATGTTGACACTGAGCTTGCCTTCGGCAGCGGAAGCAATCAACTGACCCTCCAGGACAGCCGCGCCTTTTTTCACACAGGGAACGGCGGGAACGCCGATATGCTGGGAAAGAAGAATCTTCACAGTACGGGGAGCGATTTCGCGTTCCTCGTCCATGGGCGCGGTTTTGTTATATTTCGTAAGACCGAGTCTTGCGGCAAGTCTTGCAACAGGCACGCTGCGCAGCTCGATCGCGGGGCTGACATCCCGAAGAGGAAGATCCTTGGGAGGCTGAACACCCGCAGTTTTCAGACTGACCTTGAAAGCATCGAGTAGCATGCGGGGAGAAAGTCCCTGACCGCAGGAGAATGCTTCGCAAAGTCCGCAGCTGCTGCAAAACAGACCGTCAATGATCGGTTTGGTATCCGAAGGCGTATTATGAGAAACCACACGCATAAATTCATGGGGGTCAATCGGATAGCCAAGCAAATGGCGGGGGCAGAGGTCGGTGCAATAGCTGCACTGACAGCAAGCCGCCATTGCGCGTTTCATATCAATGGAAGTTTTCGTATTTTTTCTCTGTACAATGACGTGATCCGAGGGGAGCACGATCACTGCGTTGAATGTTTTGGTAACGGGCGCGCTTGCAGAGCCAAGCTTACCCATCATGGGACCGCCGAAGAGATAAACGGGATCCTCAACCGTAGCGCCGCCGGCAAGAGCAACGAGCTCCTTGACCGAAGTACCGAGCGGCACACGCAGGGTAACGGGATTTTTCACTTCTCCCGCTACCGTAACGTATTTGTGCGTTACGGGTGAACCGTTCAGCGCGCAGTATACGTTATAAACCGTTTCCACGTTCATAACCGTTACGCCGACCGAGATCGGAAGCGCACCGGGCTTGGGTCTGCGTCCGGTGGTCTGATAAATCAGAACGATTTCATCCCCTGCCGGATACATCTCGCGAAGCTTGTGGATTCTGATATTCTCAAAAGAAGCAATGTGTTCTTCAACGGCTTCAATGGCGCCCTTATAGGAACCCTTGACACCGATGATCACGTTTTTTGCTCCTACCGTTTTCGCAATCAAATCAAGTGCGCTTAAAATTTCATATGCGTAGCGTTCGAGAAGCTGTCTGTGAAGCTTCAGCAGAGGCTCGCATTCCGCGCAGTTGAGTATAATCGTATCGGCGCGTTTGTCCAGTTTTGCGTACGTCGGAAAACCGGCACCGCCCGCACCGACAATACCGTTTTGCTTAATCAAAGCAACAAGTTCATCAAAGTTCATATCAAAGACCTTGCCTTTCGATGAAGTATACGATCCTCGTATACAAAAGAGAGCTTATACGCCGGACAATCCAACACCTTCATCCACGATACCGACGATTGCGGCATCGACGGGAGCGTCGGATAAATTACAGCCGATTCTTGCGGCGCTTCCCGTTGCCACAAGCACGATTTCACCGATACCTGCGCCAACGTTATCAACCGCAACAAGCGTTTCGTGATTTCCGTTCATGACGGATTCGACAATCATAAATTTACTGCCGATGAGTTTATCATTTTTACGAGTGGAAACAATGCTTCCTGTTACTTTTCCGACAAACATTTCAAATCGTACGATTCACTTTTTTCAGAAGCAAATCTTTCCTTTCAAAAAAATGGAGATTCTGTGAGAGATCCGGGATGAATCCCCCACAGAATGTTTCGTTTGCATTCAAAACGCCGTTTCAACATCCGTTATGCAAATGGGAAATGCGTTTTCGCTTATTTGATAGTGGGAAGAATTTTTTCTACGTCTGCGTGAGGTCTCGGGATTACGTGTGTCGCAACGATTTCACCAAGCTTCGCAGCAGCAACAGAGCCTGCTTCGGTAGCAGCCTTTACTGCGCCGACGTCGCCGCGTACCATAACGGATACGAGACCGGAGCCGATTTTTTCGGTGCCGATGAGTTCAACGTTTGCCGCTTTTACCATTGCGTCCGCTGCTTCGATTGCAGCAACAAGTCCTCTGGTTTCTACCATGCCAAGTGCTTCGAGTGCCATAGTGATATCCTCCGTTTTATTTGTTATTGCCGTGAAAACTTGGGGAAACATCCTTACGTTTTCTTTCGGCTTCGCCCGCTTTCGCGGGAAATGCCTCTGTTACGCCGAAAGCTTCTCCTTATTTAATGGAAGGAAGAATCTTTTCAACATCGGGGTGAGGTCTGGGAATTACGTGTGTAGCAACAATTTCGCCGAGTCTCGCGCCTGCTGCGGAGCCTGCTTCGGTAGCTGCTTTAACAGCGCCGACGTCGCCGCGTACCATAACGGATACGAGACCGGAACCGATCTTTTCTGTGCCGATGAGTTCAACGTTTGCTGCTTTTACCATTGCATCTGCTGCTTCGATTGCAGCAACAAGTCCTCTGGTTTCTACCATGCCGAGTGCTTCGAGTGCCATAATATTCTCCTTCTCGGGCAGAGCGCTTAAAAGCTCCGCCGATTTTCATTATTATTTTTGTTTATGTTTTTCCGTCCGAAAACGGTGTTGCCGATCATTTTTCTGCTTTTTTCTGCAATCTGGAAGCACTGAGCTCAACGAGTCTCTTCGTTTCCTCATGCGGATTTGCAATGACCGCCGTGGCAACGGGTTTTTTGATTGCCATCGCGTCTGCGTTTTCAACAGCCGCCGTTACTGCGGAAATGGTTCCCGTAACAATGATGGTAACCAACCGTCCGCCGAGCTTGCGTTCCCATGTAACGAACTCGACATCCGCAGCTTTACACATGATATCGAGCGCATCAACAGCCGCGGTTACGCCCGATATTTCAACAAAACCAAGCGCCTGCATTGTAAAATTCCCCTGAAATTATTTAATAACGGGAAGAATCTTTTCAACGTCAGAGTGCGGTCTCGGGATAACATGGGTTGCAACGATTTCTCCGAGTCTGCTTGCTGCTGCAGCACCTGCTTCGGTAGCTGCTTTTACGGCGCCAACGTCGCCGCGAACCATAACGGATACGAGTCCGGAACCGATCTTTTCGGTACCGATAAGTTCAACTTCTGCTGCTTTTACCATTGCATCTGCTGCTTCGATTGCTGCAACAAGACCTCTGGTTTCGATCATGCCAAGTGCTTCTCTTGCCATAATATAACTCCATTCTGCCGTTTTTTTACGGCTCTTTAATTTTTAATTCAGAAAATCGCATCGCCCGGACACAAAAAAACTATGATAGGCAAGCAACCTTCCGTGGGCATTGCCCACTTATTTTTTATCAAATGCGTTCAATTTCAACATATATTCGGTATCGTTTTCCGTATTCGCAATGATGTGCGAGGAAACGACGCCTGTCAAGCGGTTTGCCGCGTTTGCTGCGGCTTCCACTGCCGCGGTTACGCTGTCCACAGAGCCTCTGAACTTGATACAAACGATCAGCGGAACAGGAAGCTTGTCAGCGTTGCCGGGCTTATTCTTATCGAAGGTTTCAACGGTAACGTCAGCTGCTTTACATCCGGCATCGCATGCAACGAATGCGCAAGCAAGACCGTAAACCTCGATGATACCCGTTGCTTTTCCCATAGAAAAGTTCTCCCTTATTCATTAACGATAGCGATCTTGAGACCTTCCATCTTCAGGTTGGTAACGAATGCATCGTTGATCGCTTCAAGCGGGTATTTGTGTGTGATGAGCTTTTCGATCGGAAGACCGATGCCCTTTGCTCTCTTGAGGAAGTCGAAGGTTGTCGCGTAATCTCTGAGTGTGTATACCCAGGAGCCGACGGTTGTGATTTCCTTGGAGCAGATATCGAAGTGGGGGTTGATCGTTGCGTCGCCGCCGTTGATGAAGAAGCCGAGCTCGCAAAGACCGCCGCCGTTTCTGATGAATTTATAGATGTTCGCGTGAGCAACGGGAGAACCGGTGCACTGGAACGCGAAGTCTGCATAGTAGCCGCCGAACGCATCCTTAACTGCTTCAGCGAGAGCTTCAATGCCCTTGTGATCCTTGAAGTTCACGGACTGGGTTGCGCCCATTTCCTTAGCGAAAGCAAGGCGTTTTGCTTCGCCGTCAACCGCAACGATGTTTTCGATACCCATGGTTCTGAGAACAGCGATACAGATCAAACCGATCGGACCGCAGCCCTGAACAACCACTCTGCTGTTGAAGCGGAGAATACCCGTGGTCTTCGCTCTTTCGACAGCGTGAATGAGAACCGCGCAGGGTTCGATGAGGATTCTGGAATCAAGGTCAAGGTCGCTTACGTTGAAGATGGTGGAACCGCCTCTGACGAGGATGTAATCCGAAAACCAACCGTTGAGGTGTACATCATCGTCGGGAAGAAGTCCGTAAACGTCAGCGCCGCCTACGTTCTGTTTGTTGAGGTCGTACATGGTGATATCGGGGTTATCCTTGAAAATCATACATGTAACGACTTTATCGCCGACTGCGAGAGGCTTGCCTGCGCTGTCGACTTTTACGTTTTTACCCATTTTAACGATCTCGCCGGTGCCTTCGTGGCCGAGAGCAACGGGAATCAGACCGAAGGGATCGCGCTTATATTCGTGCGCATCGGTACCGCAAACGCCGCAGCCTTCAACCTTGACGAGAACGTCATCGTCGCCGACTTCTGGCATGGGGTACTCTTTGATTTCAATTTTTTCGAGGCCTGTCAGCATAGCAACCTTTGCAGTCTTCGGAATCGAAGAGGAAGCAGCAGGAGCGGACGCGGTTACGTTCGCTGTACCCTTCATGCTTGCAAGGACCTGCTGAATGATCAGCTCGAGATTGGCAGCATTCATATCCATGGTTCATTCACCCTTTCTCAAAAATTTCCTTACCGTAAGCGGCAAGGGCGGTATCCTCGCTTTCGCTTCCGCCGCTGACACCGATCGCGCCGATAATCTCGCCCTTTCGGTTGCACAGCGGCTCGCCGCCGCCGAAAATCACGATCTTACCCTGATTGGTATGCTGGATTCCGTAAAGCGAAGAACCGGGTTTTGCAAGCTCCGAAAGTTTCCAGGTCGGCATTTTCAGCGCGACGGACGTAAACGCCTTGTTCAGCGCAATATCGTAACTTGCGATGTAGGAATCGTCCATACATTGAACGAGGACGGGATTTGCGCCGCGGTCGGAAACGGCAACGACAGCCTTCACACCGATTTCGGATGCCATCTTGCGAACTGCCTGCGCGAGCGCGAGCGCCATATCCAGCGTCATATTCGAAACGTCCGCCATATCACGAACCACAGCTTCTACGATGCCTGTTAATTCTTTTTCATTCATGGCGTGATCCTTTTCTTATTTGGAGAGCTGTTCCATTACGCGCTTTGCGATTTCAGCAACGAGCGCATCGTTATCCTTGGAACCGCAGGAACCGCCGCAGCCGTGGCAGCTGGGTTTGCCTGCTTTTGCGTTGGGGCAGAGGTCAGCGGGGTGTTTACCCTTGAGACCGAACTGTCTGCGCAGCTCGTAAAGTCTCTGAACCTGAGCTTCGGAAAGTCTCTTGGGACCGCCGAGAACTCTGGACTGATAGAGGAGCTGAGCGTAGAATTCAAGAGATTCCATCTTGTAGTATGCGTTGATGAGGGAGTCAGAGTAAGAAAGCGCGCCGTGGTTTTCAAGAAGAACCGCGTCGTAGTGCTGAACGTATTTGGATACTGCATCCGGAATTTCTTCGGTGGAGGGAGTGCCGTATTCAGCGATCGGAACACAACCGAGAGCGATAACAGCTTCGGGCATGATCGGCTCTGTGAGCGGAATGCCTGCGATAGCAAAGCTGGTAGCGTACATGGGATGTGCGTGAACAACGGAGTTAACGTCGGGTCTTTCTCTGTAAACTCTCATGTGCATCTTGATTTCGGAGGAGGGTTTGAAGCCTTTGTTTGCCTGAATTACTTTGCCGTTTCTGTCAACCTTGCAAATGAATTCGGGAGTCATGAAGCCCTTGGAAACACCGGTGGGCGTGCAAAGGAATTCGTTTTCGCTGATCTTTACGGAGATATTACCGTCGTTAGCGGCAACCATGCCCTTGTTGTAAATTCTCTGACCGATCTCGCAAATTTGTTTTTTGATTTCGTATTCGCTTACCATGATTCAAGTCTCCTTTGATATAATATTTTTTGATTTCTTATTTTTTCGGTTTTTCGTCCGAACCGCGAAAAATTCCGAACTTGCATTGTTATTATATCACATATTCGTGATAAAAGCAACACCTTTTCAGTAAAAAAATCTTTGATTTTTTACTTTTTTGTGGTTTCTTGCGTATTTTCATCGGAATCCGAAAGGTAATTTATGATGTTTTCCACACCTTCGCCCGTAACGGAGTCCACAACGAAAATCTTTTTACATCCCGTGAGCCTGAGCCAACGCTCGGCTCTTTCCACGTTCCCCTGCTCGTCGTGCATCTTCGTAACGATCCCGACGACGTCGCGGTTCACGTGGCAAACACAGTTCGGAGGATACAGGGAATACGGCTCGTTTGACGCCATCAGGATTCCGACAACGTCTGCCTCATAGGAATAAAGCGCGAGCGCGCTTGCAAGACAAGCGTTTTCCAGGTATTCGCCCGGTGTATCAATCAGCCAATCCTCGTAGCCGATGTACTGTGTCTTGCGATAATTGATGTCTTCATGTTTCAGAGCTTGTGTCAGCGTGGTTTTCCCTGCGCCCACACGGCCGGCAAGCATGAGCTTTTTCATCAGGTCTTCGTCAGCTCGCAAACGGAAAAGCCGAGCTTGTTCTTTGCGTAGTCCGTAATGGCTTCCATGGAAGCCTCTACCTCGGAAACCGTTCCCGTAACGATCACGGTTCCGCTGAATCGGTCTACGAAGCCGAGCTCTGCGCCCGAGGATTTCAGGGCGATATCCGCCGCGATGATTGCCGTTTCGCTGGGGCTGACCGTCAGAATGCCGATCGCGGATTTGGAATAGTCCACGGCGGGATCCAATCCCAGCTTGCGGTAAAGGATCTTATCGGGGTTTGCAATCACGTGCGCAAGCGTAATTTGTTTGCCGGGAACGAGTTCCTGAATAATTCTCGTTTTCTCATCCCCGCCGATATAGGAATTGTTCATCCACATCATTCCTTTCTTTCAAAACGTTCGGTGTATCCTGCGGAAGCGGCCCGCTCATCCGCCGATCTGTGCGTAAAGACCTTTGGAACGGACGACCTCCAGAAGCATTTGCATATGCTCCTTGGAAGGCGGTTCCAAATGGGGAAGCAGATATTCTCTGCCGAGTCCCTTATATTTATCCGTACCCATCTTGTGATACGGAAGAATATGCATTTCGCTGACTCCCGGGAGCGATCTTGCGAAATCCGCAATGGCGCCAATCTCCTCGGGCGTGTCGTTAAACGTGGGGATGACGGGCGTACGGATAATCAGATGATGGGAGTCGCGGGCAATCCTGCCCGCATTTTCAAGGATTTTTTCATTGGGTCTGCCGGTGAAAGCCTCGTGCTTTTTGCTGTCCATGTGCTTGATATCCATCAGATAATGGTCAAGATAGGGCAGGTAACGCTTGATCACCTCGTAATCGGCAAAGCCTGTGGATTCCATGGCGGTATCCACGCCGATATTCTTGCAGGCACGGAGAAGAGCCGATGCAAAATCGGGTTGGCAAAGCGCTTCTCCGCCCGAAAGCGTAACGCCTCCGCCGGATCTTCTGTAATACGGAAGATCGCCTCGGATGGAGCGCATAACCTCTTCCACCGTAACGTCTCTGCCGACGGTTTTGGTTTCGCCGGCGAGTGTCATTTGCTGAATCTCATAGCTCTGGGATTCGGGATTGCAGCACCATTTGCAACGGAGCGCGCAGCCTTTCAGAAAAACGATTGTGCGAATTCCCGGACCGTCATGAACCGAAAAACGCTGAATATCGAAAATTCTGCCTTTCGTTTTCATATAATCCCTGTTTTCGCTCATCAGAAGCCTCCTTGCTCGGTACGTGCAATGATATCGTTCTGCAAGCTTCTCGAAAGCGTTGTGAAGAGGGCACTGTAGCCTGCCACGCGCACAACGAGAGATTTATAATTTTCGGGATGTGCCTGTGCATCGCGGAGCGTTTCACGGCTGACAACGTTGAACTGAATGTGGCTTCCCTTCTGATCGAAGTAGCCGCGCACCAGAGAAACGAAGTTTTCAAGTCCGTGCGTACCCGCAAGCGCGGTGGGATGGAATTTCATGTTAAAGAGCGTACCGTTGGAAGCGATATAATGGTCAAGCTTTGCAACGGAGTTTGCAGCCGCCGTGGGACCGTTCACGTCTCTGCCCGCCGCAGGAGAAACGCCGTCAGCCACGGGTGTGCGCGCAAGTCTGCCGTCGGGCGTTGCGCCGGTCTGTGCGCCGAGGGGAACGTTTGCGGAAACGGGATAAAGACCTGCCTGATACTGACCTCCTCTGGGATTTTTGTATTTTTCCATCGGTCTTGTATAAGTGTATGCCACATCTCTTGCGAAAGCGTCCACTTCATCCAGGTCATTACCGAATTTCGGAACAGCTTCGATGTCAGCAAGCATACGGTCATATTTTTCTTTCTGTGCATCGGAGCAGGGATTTTTGGAAACCGCCTCGAAAATTGCGGCAACGTCGTCTCTGGAAAGAGTTTTACCCGAAGCCGTCAGATCGGCAACCACGTTCTTGGTTACCTTTTCGGCATAGTGGATTTCCATATCCTTGCCGTAGTTGTTTTCCAATGCATCGGCAAAATCGCAAAGCGTATACTTTTTCTGTTCGTATACGAGAGTTTTGATGACGTAAAGCGCGTCTGCCATATTGGCAATACCGAATCCCTGAGGACCCGTGAAGTTATAGATCGCGCCGCCCTCCTGCATGCTCTTTCCGCGGCCGATGCAATCCTCTACCATACAGGACTGGAACGGAAGCGGACAGCGGTCGGCGTGAGCCTGGTCAATCGCGTTATCCGAGTTGACAAGAAGCTCGATGAAATAATTCATCTGCGTCTTATACGCGTTGTAGAAGTCATCGAAGGTCTTCATATTTTTGAATTCGCCCGTATCGGGGCCAATCTGCTCACCCGCATCCTTACCTCTTGTGAAGACGAGTTCAAGAGGACGGCACATGTTGAAGAAAGCGGCATCGTGCCAACCGTCCGTTTTTGCGGGAGCCTGAGGTTCCACGCATCCAATGATATTATAATCACGCGCGTCCGCAAGACTTACGCCTCTGGAGAGGAGCGCGGGAATAATGACTTCATCGTTGTAATAAGCGGGGAGACCGATGCCCGTTCTCGTCAGCGCCGCCGCGCGGATGAGGAACTCGTGGGGAGAACCGTTCCATACGCGAACGGAGAACGAGGGAGCGGGGAGAAATACGTGCATGGTGGCGTTGATACACATGAACGAAACGTCGTTCGTGGCATCAAGACCGTACCGATCCTGACCGCCTGCGATCAGATTCTGGAACAAGCTGTAGCCTGCAAAGCCTTCCGCCGAAGCGGCGTCTCTGCATTTGTTGAGGTCGTTGAGTTTCACCCAGATGCAGTCCATCAGTTCCTGCGCAAACTCACGGGTAATCGCGCCCTCTTTCAGATCCTTTTCAAAATAAGGATTCATGTACTGGTCAAAACGACCGGGAGAGATCGAATGTCCGCTGGACTCGATCTGCAAAAGCATTTGAATGAACCAGAAAGACTGGCAAGCCTCGTAGAAATTTCTCGCGCCAAATTCGGGAACGCGTTCGCAGTTCACGGCAATACGGCGAAGCTCTGCCTTTCTTTCAAAATCCTGGCAGCCGTCTGCCATTCTGTCGGCAAGCTTTGCGTAACGCTTTGCGTAACCGATAACAGCCTCACAGCTGATGATCACGGCATTCAGGAAATGGTGGCGTTTCGCATAATCGCCATCGCCGAAATTCAGCTTGGCAAGCGCGGCTTTTGCTTCTTCGATGATGCCGCTGTAACCGATCTTCAATACTTTTCCGTAGTCAACGGTAACGTGGCCGATTCCGTTATAGAAATAGTTGCCCGTTGTAAAAATATTGTGCTCGATCGCGGTCAGCGCTTCGGGCGCCATATAGGAGGTAGCAAGATCGCTCGTGGTCTTACCCTTCCAATATTGGTGCACCTCGCGCAGAGCAGCTTTCGTTTCCTCGGAAATGTAGAAGGGGTCTGCGGCGCGTGTTTCGACAGTATCGAATTCTGCCTCCAACCATTCAAAAGAATACTCGGGGAAGGTCTGACAGCCGCGGGGCGCCTGGGTTGCGCTTCCGACGATCAGCTCCTCGTCGCGGATGGTGATCGGGATATTCTCCAGGATGTGCGCAAACGCTTTCGCGCGGCGAAGAATGATCGGCGCTCCTTCCGTTTCGCGGTACGACTCCGTCAGTAAAACGGCGCGGTCCGCTTCGATTTCCGGCATTTTTTTGTAAAGGTTTTCGACAAGCCGACCGATTCGGTCGGACTTTTTGATATCTTCAGTATAGAATGTTTTCAAACAATACACCTCCGGATACTAATCTCCTTTTATTTTACAACATTTTCGCATAATTGTCAACAACAAATCGCCAAAAAACCAAAAAATCAAACAAAAGCAAAGATTTTTATGTTTTGCATAATTCTTGCTTCTTATAAAAACATTTTTCAAGCTCTCATATTCTTATTTTTGTGCATTTTGTCTTGTTATTTTTTTATTTCCTAAATTTTTCCATTGCTTTCAAACAAAGAAAAAAGAAAAAAATAAGGAGCATTTGCCCGGCGCACGCCAAAAAAACCGGTCTCTCTTATAAATAATGAAGAATTTTTTCCCAAAATTCACAGACAAAACAACAAATCCGAAAAACAAAAAAGGCTTTGTCTATTACCCTGAAATTACGGCTCGTTAGCCTTCCCTTAACGTGAGTTCGAGGAAAAGATCAACATGCTAAATTCCCGTTTACCGTTCTGTTCTTCATCGAACTCGCGTTCCCTTACGGCGGACAAGCATCTCAGGTTTTATTTTTCTGCATTTTTCAATACAAACAAAAAAATTCCCGTCTGTGAAAAAAATCGAAAAAAATGCAAAAAAAGATGAAAAAACTCTTGACAAAACCATATTTTTCATGTAAAATATTCCCGTAGTTAGGCAAAACTAACTTCGAAAACAAAGTCGCATTCATCTTCATTTTAATAGAAAGGAATATGCTATATGAAAACTTTGAAGCAAGTCAAAATCGGAAAATCCGCCAAGGTGGTCAAGGTTCACGGAGAAGGCGCCCTCAAGAGAAGAATCATGGATATGGGGATCACCAAAGGTGTTGAAATTTCCGTGCGTAAAGTTGCCCCCCTCGGCGATCCTCTGGAAATCACCGTCCGCGGATACGAGCTTTCTCTTCGCAAAGAAGATGCGGAAATGATCGAAGTAGAATAATCAAAAATTTTTACACACAAGTTAGTCTGAACTTACCGAATCAAAAAACTCTATAAAAATTCAGAAAGGATTTTCAACATGGATTTGCGTATCGCCCTTGCGGGCAACCCCAACTCCGGCAAAACAACATTGTTTAATGCGCTGACTGGTTCCAACCAATTCGTCGGAAACTGGCCCGGCGTTACCGTTGAAAAAAAGGAAGGCAAACTTAAAAAACACGATGGTATCATCATCACAGACCTCCCCGGCATCTATTCCCTTTCTCCTTATAGCTTAGAGGAAGTTGTCGCAAGAAATTATCTCGTCGGAGAACGCCCCGATGCCATCATCAACCTTGTTGACGGCACGAATCTCGAAAGAAACCTCTATCTTACAACGCAGCTCATTGAGCTCGGTATTCCCGTTGTCATCGCCATCAATATGATGGATATCGTCAAGAAAAACGGGGATATGATCAATATACAAGCACTTTCCAAAGCGCTCGGCTGTGAAGTCGTTGAAATTTCCGCGCTGAAAGGCACAGGAATCGCAGAAGTCGCAGAAAAAGCCATCGAAGCTGCAAAAAACAATTCCTTCAAAATTCCTCGCCATATCTTTTCGGGTGCCGCAGAACACGCCATCGCGCATATCGAAGAAGCCGTGGTTCACGAGCTTCCCGCAGAACAGCAGCGTTGGTACGCTATCAAAATTTTCGAGCGCGACGAAAAGGTGCTGGAGCTGATGAAGCTTCCCCAGGAAACACTCTCTCATATCGAAGAAGATATCGTTGCCGCAGAGCAGGAGCTTGACGACGATGCAGACAGCATTATCATCAATGACCGTTACAATTATATCGCATCCATCATCGGGCGTTGCTATAAAAAGAAACACAAAGGTCTCACGACATCTGACAAAATCGATAAAGTTCTGACAAACCGATGGCTTGCGCTCCCCATTTTCGCCGCCATCATGTTCGCCATCTATTACATATCCGTTACCACCGTCGGCACATGGGTAACCGACTGGACCAACGACGTACTGTTCGGTGAGATCATTCCGCCTGCCGTCGAAAGCTTCCTCGTCTCCATTGGATGCGCACCTTGGCTGCAAAGTCTGATTCTTGACGGCATCATCAGCGGTGTCGGTGCCGTTCTCGGCTTCGTTCCCCAAATGCTCGTGCTCTTCCTTTTCCTTGCATTTCTGGAAGCGTGCGGTTATATGTCCCGTATCGCGTTTCTCATGGATAAGGTTTTCCGCAAATTCGGTCTTTCCGGTAAATCCTTTATCCCGATTCTCGTCGGTACAGGTTGCGGTGTACCCGGTATTATGGCTTCCCGTACCATTGAAAACGAACGCGACCGCCGCATGACCATCATTACCACAACATTTATCCCTTGCGGCGCAAAGCTTCCGATCGTCGGTCTGATCGCAGGCGCACTCTTTGACAATGCTTGGTGGGTTGCCGTCAGCGCATACTTCATCGGCATTGCCGCCATCATCCTTTCCGGTATCATTCTCAAGAAAACCAAAATGTTCACAGGTGATCCCGCTCCCTTTGTCATGGAGCTTCCCGCTTACCACATGCCCACACCCAAGAGCGTACTTTCCTCCATGTGGGAACGAGGCTGGTCCTTCATCAAAAAGGCAGGCACGGTTATTCTTCTTTCCTCTGTGATCCTCTGGTTCTTACAGGGATTCGGCGTAGTGGACGGCAAATTCGTCATGGTGGGTGAGGAAGAACTGAACCATTCCATTCTCGCCATCATCGGAAGCGCCATTTCCTGGATGTTTGCGCCCCTGGGCTTCGGCGGCTGGCAATATGCCGTTGCCGTTGTAACCGGATTGATTGCAAAAGAAAACGTCGTTGCCACCTTCAGCGTTCTGTTCGGTATTGACAGCACGGGCGAGCTTACAGCGCTTGCAGGCTACTCCTTCCTCGTATTCAATCTGCTTTGCGCACCTTGCTTTGCCGCAATCGGTGCAATCAAACGCGAAATGAACAGCGCGAAATGGACGTGGTTTGCCATCGGCTATCAGACAGCCTTTGCTTATATCGTTTCTCTGTGCATTTACCAGATCGGTTCTGCACTTACGGGCAATCTGAATATCATCGGATTTGGTGTTTCCCTGATTTTCATCACACTTGCTCTTATCCTTGTTTTTACACCTTATAAAGAAGCAACAAAATTGACCAAAAAAATTTGATCCCATTCCCGGAAAGGAGGTATTCCCATGCTCAACTGGCTTTCTCAAAATATTTCCACCATCCTCATCGCACTCGGTCTTTTCTGCCTGTGCTTTGCAATTATCCGAAAAATACTCCGCGATAAAAAACAGGGGAAAACTTCCTGCGGCTGCGGCTGTTCGGGCTGTGCCATGAAGGATATGTGCCACGCGCAAAATCCGCAAGCCGAACAAAAAAAGAAATCCTATACAACAAAAGCGGGCAATCCCCGCGGAAAATAAAACGGCTCCGCTGTAAACAATCGCCCCCGGCAGATTTCAAAGTCTGTCGGGGGTTTGCTGTTCGATCCATTGAATTTTATTTAACGTGAGTTCGATGGAACGATAAATGATGGTTTACGTTACCTCTTCCGCCTCGTTACCTCGGCATCTTCAATATCTTTGTTTTAAGAAAAAAGTCTTACAAAAACTTGACAAAAGATAAGATTCCAAATACCTTTCTCTTTGGGACAATGTTGTCAACTTAAGAAAAAATACAATAAATTCAAAATTTGCAGAGCAAATTTTTTCCGAAACATTCCGCGCACAGCGAAATATATCACTGCAACGTCGGCAACCTTAAGTTGATGACATTGCCTCTTTGGGGAAGTGGGCTACCGATTTAGGAATCGGTGCATCAGGCGACGGAAGAGGTGCTAAATTCCTGTTTATATGCCCGTCATTTTTTCCCCAATTCCTTCGTCCTCTGATACGATGCGCCGAGCGCTTCCGAAACCGTTTCATAAAGTTCACGGTTCTGAAATACTTTCACACCCTCGATCGTGGAACCGCCGGGACTGCAAACGCGAACACGGAGTGTTTCCAGAGATTCTTCCGAATCCATCGCAAGAGAAGCCGCGCCGAGCATGGTCTGCTGAGCGTAAAGTCTTGCCTTTTCTCCGTCAAGACCGAGACGGATTCCCGTTTCCTGCATGGCTTCCAGGAACATATACATAAAAGCGGGACCGCAGCCCGAAATCACGCTCGCCGCATCGATCTCTTCTTCTTTGATATGATCCGTTTTACCTGCCAGGGAAAGCGCACTTACAAATTCGGAAAGCTCGTTTTCCGAAACCGCATCGTTTGCGGTATAAAGAATCATTCCCCTGCCGACAGCAACGGGCGTATTGGGCATAATACGAACCACGGGAACGGAAGCACCCAGCATTTCCTCCAACGCGGCAATGGAAATGCCTGCCGCCATGGTAACAAGAATAAAATCCCCCTGCGCTCTTTTGCTCAGAGCAGGACGGAGCGATTCCATCACACCGGGAAGCACCTGCGGCTTTACACCGAGAAAGAGCCATTTTGCTTTTTCGGCAACCGTATTGTTATCTGCCGCCGCACAGCCGAGTTCGTTTGCAAATGCTTCTGCCTTTTCGACAGAGTAATCGGAAACGATGAGATTTTCCGCGCCTGCCGTTTTGCAAACCGCGCGGGCAAGTGCGCCTCCCATATTTCCAACACCGATAAATCCAAATACTGACATCTTCTATTTCTCCAAAAATCAATTTTTAACGAATCTGACCGTTACCCGTAATGCGGTATTGATACGAGGTCATTTCTTCGAGTCCCATCGGACCTCTTGCGTGAAGCTTCTGTGTGGAAATGCCCATTTCACAGCCAAGACCAAATTCACCGCCATCCGTGAAACGAGTGGAAGCATTGACGTAAACCGCCGCGCTGTCCACGAGAGAAACGAAAGCTTTCTGCGCTTCGGAATCCTCTGCAATGATTGCCTCACTGTGTCCCGTGGAATGACAAAGAATATGGTTTGCCGCCTCTTTCACGTCACCGACAACGGCAACGGCAAGAATATAATCCAAAAATTCCGTATCAAAATCTCTCGGACCTGCTGGCGTACCTTGAATGACGGTGAGCGCACGCGCATCCAAACGAAGTTCAACGGGTTCTTTTCCGTTTGCGGTGCGGTCATCGCAGAGCGCTTTTTTCAGAAGCGGCAAAAATGTTTCGGCAATTTCCTCATGAACAAGGCAAACCTCTGCCGCATTGCAAACGGAGGGACGGCTCGTTTTTGCGTTCACGAGAATATCCAAAGCCTTTTGCATATCTGCGCTCCTATCCACATAAATATGGCAAATACCAGTTCCCGTTTCAATACAGGGAACCGTTGCATTTTCCACGCAAGCGCGAATCAGACCTGCGCCGCCTCTCGGAATCAGCATATCCACGTAGCCTCTTGCCTTCATCAGCGCGGTTGCACCCTCTCTGGAAGTATCGTCCAGAATATTGATCAGATTTTCGGGCAAACCGACGGAAGCAAGGCCGTGTCTCAAAGCTTCCACAATGGCGTGCGCAGAAGCATACGCTTCTTTACCGCTTCTCAGTACGCATACGTTTCCGCTTTTCAGGCAAAGAGCCGCCGCATCGGAGGTTACGTTCGGGCGGCTTTCGTAAATGATTGCCACCACACCGAGCGGAACGGAAACCTTTTCAATCACAAGACCGTTTGGGCGCACTTCTCTGCCAAGAATTCTTCCCACGGGATCGGGGAGTGAAACAACGTCCCGAATCCCCTTTGCCATTCCCGCCAGTCGTTCGCTTGTCAAACGCAGACGGTCAATCATCACGTCGGAAACGGTACCTCTTGCCGCTTCCACGTCCTTTTCATTTGCGCAAAGAATATTTTTTTCTTCTTTGATCAATGCCTCTGCCATAGCAAGAAGCGCATTATTTTTTTCAGATGCCGAAAGAGACGAAAGCACTGCCTTCGCCTCCTTCGCGCCTTTTAATATTTCAGCAGTTGTCATATCAAACGAAATCCTTTCGGTATCCGGGGAACTCTTCCCCGCTTTTTATTCAACTATAAAAATTTACTTCAAACACCCGCCGTCAGGCAATCAGGAACCGGATGCCTGCCGTCCGAGAAATCTCGTTCCGAACGGTTCCCCGTCCGAAATCTTATAAAGAATCATCGGGTCCGCGCCGTTGGCAATGATCATATCCATTCCCGCTTTCATGGCGATCTGCGCCGCGCGCAGCTTTGTTTTCATACCGCCCGTACCAAGCTCCGAGCCCTTTCCCTCGGCAAGAGAAAGAATTTCGGGAGTCAGCTCGTCCACAACGGGAATCAGCGTAGCATCTGCATATTTATGGGGATCCTTCGTATACAGTCCGTCAATATCGGAAAGCAGAACGAGAAGATCCGCCGAAATCTCAGCGGCAACGATTGCAGCCAGCGTATCGTTATCGCCAATCACGATCTCATCAGTTGCCACCGTATCGTTTTCATTGATGATCGGCAGTGCGCCGAGTTCCAGAAGACGGTACATGGTATTATGAAAATTCATACGGCGTTTTTCGTTTTCCACATCCTCTCCCGTCAGAAGAATCTGCGCCACGGTGTGATTGTATTCCCCGAAAAGTTTATCGTATGTATACATCAGCTCGCACTGACCAACGGCAGCAGCCGCCTGTTTGGTAGGAATATCGGAGGGGCGTTTACCGAGTCCCAATTTGCCGACTCCCATACCAATCGCACCGGAGGAAATCAGCACCACTTCATTTCCCGCATTTTTCAGATCACTGAGAACACGGCAAAGCTCCTCCACACGGCGTATGTTCAAAAGCCCGGTCGGATAGGCAAGGGTAGAGGTTCCGACCTTCACAACAATTCGCATAGTATAAAAATTCCTTGGTTTTGATAAAATTTTCAAACGTATGGATTTCAGCCGTACAGCCCCCATCCATACGCTCATTTCCGTTCTTAAAAATTAAAGCTCTTCCACCGATTTCACGTATTTCAATCGGCGCAGCTCCACTGCCAGCCTGGAAACCTGGTCTCTGTCTTTGGTTCGGATACTGAAAAGTGCGTTCGGGAGATCGTGTTCCCCATCCCATTTTCCGATCTGCATTTTCACGATCGTGTGTCCGTCGGCTTTGATCTTATCACAAAACGTAAGCAATGCCTTGTTATCGACAAACTCAATATAGAGATCCACTTCCTTTGCGCCTTTTCTGACAAGGGTATCCAGCTTTCCGAGAACCTTCAGCGTAAAAACAAGGAGGACAAGAACGATGATCACGCCTTCAATAAAGCCAATTCCGGCCGCAAGACCGACACAGGCGCAAACCCAAATGCTCGCCGCCGTCGTGAGTCCCTTGACTTGATTTCTACCCGTAACGATAATCGTACCGACACCGAGAAAGCCGACTCCGCTGATGACCTGCGCGCCCATACGGGAAATATCGGCAACATCGCCGAATGCTTCCATCATATACTGGCTGGTAATCATCACGAGCGCAGATCCAAGACAAACGAGAATATGTGTTTTGATGCCTGCCACACGGCGCTTGCGTTCACGATCGATACCAATGATCAGACCCACAATCAAGGCAAACAGCAGGCGAATGGCAATGGCAAGCAGACTCCAGGAAGATGCTGCATCCAAAAGCCAATTCCATGCATTGACAATAAACATGAAAAACCCTCCCTTTCATAAATTGAATGACCGCCCGCTGGTTCCGATTTCCCGGAAAACGAGAGGGCGGTACGATGAAAATATCCGATTAAATTACAAAATTATTTTCTGCGCGCCACGTTTTTGGTTGCAATTACGCTGACACCCGTGCCCGCACAATCCGCAATCACAACATCGCCAATGGCAATGGGAGCATTGATTTCCACTGCACTGATTTCCTTCATGCAATCAAAAATCTTATTTTTGGGAATATCACAAGCCGTCTTTACGGAAACTCTCGCAATATCTGCGCCGTTCACACGAACGGAGGACGTAACCACTCTGGTAGGATTGGTTACTTCTTTTTTTGCGTATTCCGCACCGTGGGGACAGGTATTACCCGTAACACCAATGTTCACATCATCAATGGTAACCGTCAGCGCACAACCCATCGGACAACCGATACAAATTAAATTTTTCGTTTCCATCTTATACTTCCTCCGTGCAAATGACGATTTCGGAAAGCGATCCGTAATCGGCAAAGCTATTCTTTTTCAGAATGACCTGTTCCATTTCACCCGGTGCCAACACGCGTTTCTTACGGCTCGAAATCTTCTTACCGTCATAATATACGCAAACCGCGCGGTTCTGATAAATATCCGCAACACGGAAACGAACCGTTACGGAATCACTCATGTTTGCGATATCAATCGTTTGAGGAACGGTATAACGAACACCGTTTTCCGCTTTGATCACAACCTTATGCGCCGTTTCCTTTGCGGTTTCGTTTTGAACAAATTCAGCCGCATTCTTACCTGCAAGGGCAGCCTCGG
>JAFQEK010000141.1 GCA_017399025.1 Clostridia bacterium | reverse complement strand
TCTGAGGTTACAGAAGAAAAACCCGATGCGCTTGCGGAAATTGCCGACAACGATATGAACTCCTTTACCCCCATTCAATTTGTAAAAGATGTATTCCAGAGTGATTTTATCAAAGGCTGGCGCATTTACAGAACGCTTCCGAAAGCCGCCAAAGACGGCGTTTACCGCTTAGATTTCCTCCGCGCAAGATTTGTTTACGGAGAAATCTACGTAAACGGCGAATTGATTGATAAAATTGAAACCCCCGTATACGGAGGATACGTCAGCAAGCCGTTCTCTGTCAAAGCAGAAAACACGCTCGATATCCGTATTCTTCTTTACGTTGAACACGAAAAGCGCATTCCGTGCGGTATTTCGGGACGCATTGAAATGAAAGAGACCAAGTGATTTTATCTGACAAAAACGGCTGTTCCATGCAAATTTGCATGAAACAGCCGTTTTAAGATAAGATTCAGATAAATATAAATGTTCTGTATTGTCTGAAATCAAAGCGCCTTTGCCGCTTCTTGTTCCGCTTTCAATCCTTTTCTGTAAAGTTCCATGAAATGCTTGCATTTCCGAAGTTCCGCTTCATCTGCCATGACAACGGTTTTCTTTACATCCGCAAACATTTCATTCAAAAATGCCGCGAGCGTTTTTTCCGTTCCGACAGCTGCATAAAGAGCAAGCATTGCCATGCCCCACGCACCGCCTTCCGCCGCATTCTGCATAACGGTAACGGGTGCTTCCAGTACGGCAGAAGTTGCATTCTGTCCGACAAAGTCTGTTTTATAGAAACCGCCGTGCGCCAGAACGCTATTGATTTCCACGTTCTCGGTTTTCAGAATATCCATGCCAAGCGCAAGCGTTGCGACTGCGGAATAGATCTGCGCCTGCATGAAGTTCGCAAGATTCATCTCACCGCTTGAAGCGCGCATAACCAGCGGTGCCCCCTTTTCCGTTTCTGCCAGGGTTTCACCTGCAAGGAAATTATAGCTGACCATTTCTCCGACGTTGGACGAGCTCTGCAAAGAATGTCCGAACAAACGGTTGAAAAGCTCGCCTTTGGAAATCTGCAAACCAAACAAAGAAACGACTTCTCCGAACAGAGAAACCCATTCATTGATTTCCGTTGTGCAATTGTTGGCATGAATCAACGCGGCGGGATAACCGTCGGGTGTTGCAATCACATCAATTTCCTTATAATAATGCTGTAACGGTTTTTCTAAAATGACCGTCAGATTGGCACTTGTGCCGGAAGAAACGTTTGCTGTTTTCGGCAAAACGGAGTTGGTTGCAATCATACCTGTTCCCATATCACCCTCAGGCGGACAAAGAAGAATACCTGCTTGCAGATTACCGTCAGCATCCAGCCATTTTGCGCCCTCTTCTGTCAGAAATCCTGCATTTTCTCCTGCAACCATGACTTCGGGAAGTAAGGTTTCAAACTGTACATCCAACCCTTTTGTTTTCAAAAGCGCATTGAAGTCAGCAAGCATTTCGGGATCGTAATCATGTTCGCGTACAGGGAACATACCCGATGCATCGTTGATACCCAAAACTTTTTTGCCTGTCAATTTATAATGAACATAACCTGCAAGCGTTGTTAAAAAAGCGATATCTTTCACATGGGAAAGTCCGTCCAGAACGGATTCATAATATTGGGAAACCGACCAACGCATGGGAACATTGAAGCGGAAAAGCTTCGTCAATTCCCCTGCGGCTCTTGCCGTATTGGTGTTTCTCCATGTTCTGAACGGCGCAAGCAAGCGATCGTTTTTATCAAATGCAAGATAGCCGTGCATCATACCGGAAATACCGATGGCATCTACGGTTGTAAGCACTTCACCGTAGTTACGGATCAGATCGCGGTAGCTTTCACGCAAACCGTTTTCCGCTTCCTCCAGGGAATAGGACCAAAGTCCGTCCACCAATTGATTCTCCCATTCATAAGCACCTTGTGCAAGAACAGTTGCTTTTTCATCCATCAAAACTGCTTTTATACGAGTTGAGCCAAGTTCAATACCAAGTATTTTTTTCATAAGTCCTCTTTTCCTTTTCTGAAGATTGATATTTTTCACATTATAACATATTTTTTTCGGTTTTTCAATCTTTCTGTAAAAAAACACCAGGGCAACAGCATTTACTTTTTTGTGGGTTGGAAGGATAAATGATTTTTTACAGCCCTGTTTGCCGTTAAGACATCAAAAAAGACCGTTGGAACATAAATATCCCATTTCTTTTTCGGATATGTTATAATAAAACTATCATAAAACCATCAAAAACGGAGGAAATCAGGATGGAAGCAATTAAAATTTGTAATTTAACAAAAAAATACCGTGATCTGCTTGCAGTGGATCAATTGAATCTGGAAATCAAAAAAGGAGAGTTTTTTTCTTTGCTTGGTCTGAACGGAGCGGGGAAAACGACAACGGTGAAAATGCTTTCCTGTCTGATCAAACCGACAGCGGGAGATGCAACGGTCGGCGGATACAGCATCGTTCGTCAAAGCGAGGAGATTAAAAGAAAAATCGGTGTATCTCCGCAGGAAACCGCAATCGCGCCGAATTTATCGGTAAAGGAAAATCTGGAATTGATGTGCGGAATCCAAGGCTTTTCCAAAGAGAAAACGGCAAAACAAATGCAAATCCTTTCGGAACAGTTTGGTTTGCAAAAAATTCTGAACAAAAAAGCAGGGAAGCTTTCGGGAGGATTTCAGCGACGGCTGAGTATTGCAATGGCATTGATCGGAGAACCCGAAATCTTGTTTTTGGATGAACCGACGTTGGGATTGGATGTGATTGCCAGAAGCGAACTTTGGGATGTGATCCGCACATTGAAAGGAAAAGTAACGGTCATTTTGACTACGCATTATATGGAAGAAGCAGAAGCGCTTTCCGATTCTGTCGGTATCATGAAAAACGGAAAGCTTCTTGCGGTCGGAACGGTTTTGGAACTTATGCGTCAAACATCCGCAGATAAATTTGAAAATGCATTTATTTCCATCGTAAAGGAGACAGAAAAATGAAAATATGGACCTTTTCCAAACGGTGCACAAAAGAAATTTTGCGTGATCCGATCAATTTGTTTTTCGGACTCGGCTTTCCGATCGTTTTGTTGCTTTTGCTCAGTGCGATTCAAGCCAATGTTCCGGTTGAATTGTTTGCCATTGAAAGACTGACGCCCGGAATTACGGTTTTCGGATTTTCTTTTCTGACTTTGTTTTCGGCATCCTTGATTGCCAAGGACAGAGAAAGTGCATTTTTGCAAAGATTGTATACGACACCTTTGTGTGCGCACGAATTTATTCTCGGATATATATTGCCAATGCTTCCTCTTGCGCTTGCGCAGAGCCTGTGTTGTTATCTGGTTGCGAATATGCTTGGACTTCCTTTCACGGTGAATATTTTTTATGCGTTGCTTTTCCATTTACCGATGGCTGTTTTTTATATTTCTCTCGGTTTGCTGTTTGGCAGTATTCTGAACAGCAAACAGGTAGGCGGTATTTGCGGTGCTTTGCTTACCAATCTTTCCGCATGGCTTTCGGGTGTATGGTTTGATCTTTCGCTCGTCGGAGGTGCTTTTGAAACGATTGCGCATGCATTGCCGTTTGTTCATGCCGTAGAGTTGGGGCGAGCGGTTTTGAACGGCAATTTTACGGAGATTTCCGTACATGTTCTTTTCGTAATTTTTTATATGCTTGCGGTTTCTGCGGGCGCGGTTTTACTTTTTTTACGGCAGATGAAAAAACAGTGAAGGTGTAATCAACATGAAATATATATTGAAGTTAGATCAAACGGCGGAAGAGTCGGTTACGGTTGTTGCGCGTGCGCCAAGCGATTTAACCGAACAAATCGAAAATCTTGTTCTTGCTTACAAAGGTGAGGATAAGATTTCCGTTTGGAGCGAGGATGAAATGATACAGCTTTCTTTTTCCGATATTGAGTGCATTGCGGTTGTGGATCGAAAAGTCGTTGCAATTGATAAAAATAATGTACGGTATCGGATTCAGAAACGGTTATTTGAATTGGAAGAAATGCTTCCGTCTTACTTCATTCGGATCAATAAATCCGCATTGGCAAACGAAAAACGTATTCTGCGCTTCAAAACCGTGTGGAACGGCGGTGTGGACGTGGTTTTCAAGTGTGGATATCGGGATTATGTTTCCCGAAGATGTTTTTCGGAAATCAAACGGAGGTTTCAGATCAAATGAAAAAATTTATTTTGAATTTTATCCATCGGGGATTTCTCGCGGGCGGAAGCGGTCCGCTGATTCTGGCAGTCATTTATTGGTCGCTTTGGCGTTCGGGGGTGATTGAAACGATATCGGTGGGGGAGGCCGTTGTGGGAATCATCACTTCCTTTATTCTTGCGTTCGTTGCGGGAGGAATCCAGGCAATTTATCGGATTGAAAAACTGCCATTGCTTTGGGCAATTTTCATTCACGGATTGGTTCTTTATATGGATTATATCATCATTTATCTTATGAACGGTTGGCTGAAACGGGAAGGTATGTTGCTTTTCACGGTTTGTTTTTTTATTGGATACGGTATCATCTGGCTGGGCATTTATTTTTTGACAAAGAAAAAAACCGATCAACTGAATTCGAAATTGGCGCAAAAACAAAAATGAAGCTTTTGCGGTTTCGCAGAACGATCGGTTTGATCTGATGATATACAGATTAAAATTTATTGTATTCCGTAAAGCATGGTTTCGGGATCCTGAAAAAGAGGAATTTCCGGTGTTGCAAAAGTGAATAACACAAAGAGAACGGCGATGAAAAGTAAAGCCGTAATGGGTTTTACGGAGGAATTGCAGGCAGGAAAATCCTTTTGTAACAGCTTGGTTTCGAGCCAATAAGAAAAAGCCGCCGAGATAAAAAAGACAGCAATGTTGACAAAATCGGGAGACGATCCGAAAGCGCCGTTATAGGTATAAAAAAGAACGGGAATCCACAAAAGTCCGACGGTAATACCGATGAATTTCACACACCAGAAATTCGAAAACTCTTTTTTCAGAAAGCGGCTTTCGACCAAAGCAAAAATCAGCATGGGAAAGAACAAAAGCTTCATATGCTCCCATGTGGATTCATTGACACCGGAAAACGGCGCGGCAAAGATGCTTTGATTGCTCCAATTGTAAAGAAAATGTAAAAGCGTTCCTGCAAACGATGTAAAGGCAAAACCTGCGAATTGCCATAAAGAAATTGGTTTTTTCATGTGTTTCTCCTGTTTTCTGCTTGATACATCAAGTATATGCAAAGAAGAAAAAACTATTCCGTATCGTAAAAAGACTTGGAACAGAGTTATGGTAAACCATCTGCTCCAAGTCTTATATGGAAATTTGATGATTTATTGATTGACTATTATAGTTTTCCAAAATAACAACCGAGGCATCTTTACAAGTTCAGATACCCGAAACGATAGGATAAGTTTTCTCTTTGCCAAAAGTAAAAGCAAATCCTTATGAGGCTCATTGAAGTATTTTTCTCCTATGATAGATGAAAACCGAAAAAGAGTATTTTGGTATGGATGATGTGAAAAATTGGCAGGTATTCGGAATCAGGAATCTGTCAATCCTATGCATATGTCAAATTGGAGGGGAAAAGATGAATTCTGTTTGGAGAGAAACGGCAGAACCGTTTCATTTTCATCCGTTGAAAGAAAATAAAAATACCGATGTTTTGATCATTGGAGGCGGTATTGCTGGGATTTTATGCGCCTATAAACTCAAAAATGTGGGCGTGGATTGTATTCTTTTGGAAGCTACGGAGATTTGTGGCGGTATTACCCAAAACACTACGGCGAAGATCACGGTTGGTCATGGCTTGATCTATGACAAAATGATCCGTCGTTTCGGAGAAGATCAAGCACGTCTTTATGCACAAGCGCAGATAAAAGCATGTGAAGAATATGCCGCGCTATGCCAAGAGATTGATTGCGATTATGAAACCAAGGATTCTTATGTCTATTCGCTTCATGATCGGGAGAAGATCGAAAAAGAACTTATTGCGCTGAACCGCATTGGAGTGAAAGCCGTGTTTTCGGACACGGAGGAGCTTCCTTTTGAAACAGCGGGGGCGATTTGTATCGAACATCAAGCGCAGTTTCACCCTTTGAAATTTCTGTACGCCATTGCAAAAGATTTGCCGATTTTCGAAAATACCAAGGTTTTGGCATTGAAGCCGAAAAAAGCGATGACCGATTACGGGGAGATCGGGTATAAAAAACTGATAATAGCAACCCATTTTCCGATTCTCAATAAGCATGGCGGCTATTTTTTGAAGCTTTATCAACACCGTTCCTATGTTCTTGCGCTCAAAAGTGCGCAGAATTTGAACGGAATGTATGTGGATGAATCCGATAAGGGACTTTCATTCCGAAATTACAGAGATTTTCTTCTTCTGGGCGGAGGCGCGCACCGCACGGGCAAGAAAGGAGGCTGTTGGCAGGAGCTTGAAATGTTTGCAAAGAAGCATTATGAAAACGCAGAATTTGTTTTTCGGTGGGCAACGCAGGATTGTCTGACTCTGGATGACATTCCCTATATCGGACCGTACGCGAGCTCTGTCCCCGATATGTATGTAGCTACGGGTTTTAATAAATGGGGGATGACAAACGCCATGGCGGCGGCAAATATCCTCTGCGATCTTGTTCGGGAGAAGAAAAATCCTCATGCTTCCGTTTTTTCACCGTCGCGTACTGTACTGCGCCCACAGCTTGCTGTCAATATATTTGAATCTGTTGCAGGTCTGCTGACTCCGACAAAACCGCGTTGTCCGCATTTGGGATGCGCGCTCAAATATAACCGTGCAGAACATTCGTGGGATTGTCCTTGTCACGGTTCGCGTTTTACAGAAAACGGAAAATTGATCGACAATCCTGCTACGGATGATAAAAAAATATAGTCTGTATGCGGATGAAATATGAATAACGGAATAAAATACCTTTCAACAGGAAATACTGTTATTAAAATAATAAACGGAGGTTCTTATTTATTATGTTCAAACATGAAAAACAGTTATTTCATCCCGTAGAGATCGAAAGACCGAATCCGCGGTATGCGGTACTTCTACAAGAACAGCTCGGAGGAGGAAACGGAGAACTCAAAGCGGCAATGCAGTATATGTCTCAAAGTTTCCGTATCAAAGATCCCGAAATTAAGGATCTGTTTTTGGATATTGCCGCCGAGGAATTGGGTCATATGGAAATGGTGGCGCAGACCATAAATTTACTGAACGGACACGATGTGGATGCTGCTGAAATTCAGGCAGGTGAGATACAGACCCATGTTTTGCTCGGATTGAGTCCCGGATTGATAAATTCTTCCGGTTATTCCTGGACGGCGGATTATGTTACCGTTACGGGTGATTTGTGTGCCGATCTGTTATCCAACATTGCATCTGAGCAAAGAGCCAAGGTGGTATATGAATATCTTTACCGTCAGATTGAGGACAAAAAAGTCAGAGAAACCATTGACTTTTTGCTCAATCGTGAAGAAGCGCACAATCAGATGTTTCGTGATGCCTTCAATAAGGTTCAGGAAACCGGTTCAAACCGTGATTTCGGTACAACCAAAGCGGCAAAGATGTATTTTTCCATGTCAAATCCCGGACCGAATACGTTTGCGAACGGTGAAACTCATGCACCATCGTTTCAGTAACAGGTGTATGTAGCTCTTCGGATCATTCCGTTTTTTTCATCGTTTGCTACTATAGAAAACGGGCGAACCAATCCAAAAGACCTTGCATCATCTTTTCGATGACACAAGGTCTTTCCTTTTTGTTCGGTTGCGCATGCGGCGGGTTTTGCCTGCATGGTTCAAACTCCGAAATAATGAATGGAATTATCATAGCAGATATCGCGGATGACTTTACCGACCAATTCTTCATTTGCTGTCATTTCGCCGCGTTCCATCATACTGCCGAGGTAATTGCAAAGAATCCGTCTGAAATAATGGTGGCGCGGATAGGAGAGCAGGGAACGGCTGTCTGTCAGCATGCCGATAAAGGTTGCGATATGTCCTGTTGCCGTGAGATCTTCCAGATGTTTTTCCATTCCCGTTTTATTGTCCAGAAACCACCAGGCGGGGCCGTATTGAATTTTTCCGCGCGCTTCGTCGCTTTGGAAACAGCCGATCAGTGTCATGATTTCCGTATTCATTTTCGGATTCAGATTGAAAACGATGGTTTTGGGCAGAGCGTTTTCATTGTTCAATCTGTCAAACAAGCGGGACATATATTTGATAGAATTATCCTCGGCAATACTGTCAAAACCAGTGTCAAGACCAAGTTTTGCAAGCATGGTGCTGTTATTGTTTCGCATTGCTCCTATATGTAGCTCGGTTGCGATATGATATTTTGCGTAGAGTTTGAAAAGAAAGTAGGTCAGATAACCCTTGAATATTTCGCTTTCTTTTTCGGTTACGGCTTCGCCGCGAAGGCGTTTTCCGAATATCTTTTCTGCCGCGGACTTTTCTGAGATGGGATACACGCTTTGCAGCGCAATGTCAGATGCTTTCGTTCCGACGGCAATGAATGCCTGCAAGCGTTCTTCGATTTTTGCTTCGAGTTCGTCAAGATCGCTGATAACGCCGAGTTTATCGATAAATTCAAGATATTTCTCGGCTTCGATATTCATGATCTTATCAGCGCGGAATGAAGGGATGACCTTGAACTTGTAGTTTTTCTCGGCAATCGCCCTGAATGTGGAAAGGTCGTCAAAAACCTCGTTGGTTGTACATAAATGTGTGACGTTCGACTGCTCGATCAGCTTTTGCGGCGTAACTCTGTTCGCCTTGATATAGGCGTTGCATTCATCCCAGATCATTTCCGCATTATCTTCGTTGATTTCCTTTTCACAGCAAAAAAATTCTTTCAGTTCGACCTGCGACCAATGATACAACGGATTTCCGAATGCGGTTCCGAGTACACGGCAATAAGCAATAAACTTTTCTTTGTTTGATGCATTTCCTGTAATATATTTTTCGTTTACACCGTAATTTCTCATCAAACGCCATTTATAATGATCTCCCGCCAACCAGATCTCGAATGCATCGCTAAAGGGTTTATTGTCAAGAATTTGCTTTTCGGGCAAATGACAGTGATAATCAAAGATCGGCATATCCTTCGCATAGGTAAAATAAAGTCTTTCCGCCGTTTTGTTCGTCAATAAAAAATTGTTCTTGATATAGCTCATAACGTTACTCCCGTTTTATAAAATGCAATTTCACGTACGTCTTCGCTTTTACAGACGTATTCTCCGTTGATTGTTTTCAATATCAGCGCAAATAAACCTTCCTCGTCCATTCCGTAGGCGTTGAAATCGATCCAATTTGTCTTATACGCTGAAATATTATTGTTTGTGCCGATCTTCATCGTCGGTACGAAGGTTGAAAAGGGCGTGCCTCTGCCTGTGGTAAAAAGCACGAGCTGTGCGCCGCTTGCTGCCAAGGCAGTCGCCGCAATCAGGTCATTTCCGGGCGCATTCAGCACAGAGATGCCTTTTTCCTTGATTTGTTCTCCGTAATTCAGGACATCCACGATCGCGCTTGTTCCCGCTTTTTCGATACAGCCCAAAGATTTTTCTTCCAGCGTTGAAATTCCGCCTTTTTTATTTCCCGGGCTGGGATTTTCATATACGGGAAATCCTTGCCGAATATAATAATTCTTAAAATCGATGATCATTTGCTTATATTTTTCAAAGATTTGTTTGTTTTTACATTTGTTCATCAAAATCTGCTCTGCGCCGAACATTTCGGGCACCTCGGTCAGAATCGCGCTGCCACCCGCTCCAATGATTTTGTCTGATATTCTGCCGACAAGTGGATTTGCCGTAAGTCCCGAATAACCGTCGCTTCCGCCGCACTTTAAACCGAGGCAAAGCTCCGAAAAATCCACCTCTTCACGGCAAAGCGTGCTTGCCTTTTTAGCGAAGTCGCGGAGAATATCCAAGCCGTATGCATGCTCTTCCTCTACGTCCTGGCAGTTGAAATACGCGATATGATCTCTGCCGTAGGGCGCGAGATATTCCTTGATTCCGTCCAGTCCGTTGTTTTCGCAGCCGAGTCCGATGAAAAGCACGTAGCTTGCATTGGGATTCAGCGCGATAGAGCAAAGTAGTTTTTTAATGTTTTCATTGTCCTCGCCAAGCTGAGAACAGCCGAATTGGTGTGTAAGAGCATATATACCGTCGATACTGCCCTGTACGTATTTCTGCGCTTCCTTTGCCAGCCGTATACAAACGTTATTGACACAGCCGACTGTAGGAATAATATAAATTTCATTGCGAATACCGGCTCTTCCATGTTTGCGTTTGTAACCGAGGAATATGTGTTTTTCTGTGGCGGGAATTTTTGCATGGAAGGAATAACGGTATTCCATGCTTTCGTCCAGATGGGATTTTACATTGTGCGTATGTACCCATTCTCCCTTGGTGATATCCCGTGTAGCTCTTCCGATGATTTCGCCGAATTTGATGATATGTTCGCCTGTTCCGATGGTGCGCAGTGCATATTTATGTCCGGCAGGAACGGTTTCACTTCCGTCAAGGCATACGCCGACGTTATCTTTTACATTTATAATCATGGCAGCAAACAAACTCCGTTTTTAATTTTTTCAATATTCGTAACGACCGTATCATAAAAAGCTTCGTACCGTGTGAGATCTTCGCCCCAGACATCTGCATTCGACATGAATCCCCGAATCGATCTTTTTTTTGCAAAATATTCCAGATACATGGTGTCATCGTTGATCTCAACCGTGTGTCCGTGAAGTTTTGCTTCATATATGTTTCCCGCTTTTTCAATGCATGAATACAACGCCATCAAGTAGGAGAAGCCTGTCGTAAGATTGGGCGCAATTCTGCCGCGGGCTGCATAATAATCCTTGAAAGAGGGAAGAACTCTTGCCTTCCATTTTGAGATCGAGTTGAGGGAAATGCTGGCAAGCAGATGGTTCAGAAAAGGATTCAGAAATCTATCCTTTACGCTGTTTGCAAAAACTGTTGTTGCCGTGATATCGTCGGATACATAGGGGACGATCTCGTTTTTTAAGGTTGTTTCCACAAAAGCCGAAAGCTTTTCATCGGTCATACAATCGTATACCGTTTTTGCACCGAGCATGAGTCCTGCGGGTACGAGGTTGGTATGACTGCCATTCAACACGCGCACCTTCCTCTTTTTGTAATATCCGATATCATCTGTCAAGATGACTTCGATGTTATGTACACCTTCTTTGATATATTTCGCAATGTCGCCTTTTTTTTCTATTGCCCAAAGTCCGAAAGGTTCGCCGACCGATATCAGTCCGTCCGCTTCTCCGATCAGCTCTTCCAAGTGAGTTTTTGTTTTCTCGTCTGCGGGATACCCCGAAACGATACGGTCCACAAGCGTATTACAATAGAAATTCTTTTTGTTATTCCAAAGCTTGAAATCGGTGGGCAGTTGCCAGAGCTCCGTATATCGGTTCACGCATTTTTTCAGTTCATCAGCATTGCCGTCAATCAGCTCGGTAGGGAGAATATAAACGCCGTCCAGTCCTGCACGATATCTTTCATACAGGAATTTCGTCAGTTTGGCGGGATAGGTGATATCGTAAAAACCTTCGATTGGATCATTGGGATTATGACAGATACCCGCTTCGGTGGTATTGGAGATGATGATTTTCAAATCGGGATCTCTTGCGAGCGCGATATACGATTCGTAATCCGAGAAAGGATTGATGATCTTTTCAAGAGAATCCACACGGCAAACCGTTTCTGCTGTTTTTCCATTTTCAGTGCCGCGAAGAATAACGTGATATTTGTTCTTCTGCTTTTCAAAAAGTTTAAGCATATCCGATTTATCGGACGGGGTAGGTTTGATCACGTATACACCGTAATCTCCGCCCTCCCGATTCAACGTATGAAAATAGATGTCGGCAAAGGCGCGTAAAAAGTTTCCTTCGCCGTATTGCAAGATTTTTATCATGGGATGAATCCTTTCTTTATATTTTCAACTTGAAAAATTCAAAAATTTCTTCCATAAATAATATTGTAAACGAATCGGTAAAAAAAGATAGCACAATATTGTCTCTCTTTTTACGTTTTTGAAAAATATTGCTCAATTTTTTCGCATTTCAAGCTTTGAATACGTGGATGTTCCAAAATCAGAGCAATATTTTTCAAAAATAAAGGTAAGAAAGCAAGATTTTACTATGAAGTCTCTTTTTGTATTGATATAATAAAATCAGAATAATGAATGATAAAATCCAGGAGGTTTATTATGTTTTACGAAAATAATTCCGTTAAGGAACTGAAAATTGCATACATCGGCGGCGGCTCGCGCGGTTGGGCATGGACACTGATGAACGACCTTGCCAAGGCAACGGACATGTCCGGTACGGTATATTTGTATGATATTGATTATGATGCCGCTCGGAACAATGAAGCAATCGGGAAGAAATTTCCCGGAAACGGTTGGGGATATAAGGCGGTAAAAACTGCCGAAGAGGCGATGACAGGTGCTGATTTTGTCATTATCTCTATTTTGCCGGGTACGTTTGACGAGATGGAATCGGATGTTCATGCGCCCGAAAAGTACGATATTTATCAGTCGGTAGGCGATACGGCGGGAGCGGGTGGATTTTTCCGCGCACTTCGTACCGTGCCCATGATGCGTGAGATTGCCGCAAACGTGCGCAGATATTGCCCACGCGCCTGGGTCATCAACTATACGAATCCCATGGCAGTCAGCATCGGCGCTCTTTACCGTGAATTCCCCGAAATCCGCGCCTACGGTTGTTGCCACGAGGTTTTCGGTACGCAGAGTCTTCTTTCTAACGCGTTGGAGGAAATGGAGGGCATTGCAGGCGTGGCGCGCAAGAATATTGCCGTCAACGTGGTGGGGGTCAATCATTTTACCTGGTTCAGCTCAGCGTATTACCGTAATATGGACCTCTTTGAAGTCTATAAACGTTTCGTGGACAAATATTACGAGAGCGGTTACAACAAAAAAGGTCTCGGTAATTGGATGAACGACTTTTTTGCCAGCGATGCAAGAGTGCGCATGGATCTCTTCCGCCGTTTCGGTTACATCGCCGCTGCAGGGGACAGACATCTTGCCGAATTTATGGATTTTGAGGATTATCTTGCCGATTGCAAAAAGTGGTCGTTCGGACTGACTCCCGTTTCCTGGAGAAAGAATAACCTGAAAGAACGTCTCGCACGCAGTGAACGCTTGCTTTCGGGTGAGGAAACATGGGAATTGCAGAATACGGGTGAAGAGGGAACTTTGCAGATGCGCGCACTTCTCGGTCTTGATACACTCGTTACCAATATCAATATGCCCAACAGAGGACAAATCTCGAATCTACCCTACGGTGCGGTTGTGGAAAGCAATGCGGTTTTCCGTGGCGGTTCGCTGGTGCCTGTGCTCTCAGGTGCGGTACCCGATAACATCTACGCGCTCGTTTCTCGCGCAGCAAAAGAGAACGAAGCCACTTTGGATGCCGCATTCAGTCTTGATCTCGGCTATGCATATGAGAAATTCTCCGAACTCAATATGCTAAAATCCCTGAAAATGGAAGAGAAAAAAGAACTTTTTGAAACCATGTGCCAAAATACGGAGAAGTATCTCGGGGCATATAAGAAATAAATCGTTATTTTTCAAACAAGCCCTTGCAGATTTTTGCGGTAAACGGTGGGCGCGACCCCTATTTCTGCTTTGAATACCTTGCAGAAATAGGAGGACGAATTGAAGCCGCAACGGGTAGCGATCTCGGTAAGATTCAGATTTTCGTTTCGCATAAGCTCTGCTGCCGCACGGATTTTGATGGTGTTGAGATAAGAAACGAGGGGTAGACCCAAATTCTTGTTAAAGGTACGGCAAAGATGATATTTTGAGATGAAAAAACGCTCGGCAATTTGCTCGATATCGTTGATTTCGCTGTAATGCTCGTTGATATAGCGCACGATCTGTCCGATTCGTCGGTCAAAGAACGGTGCGGCGGTATAACCGTTCGGCGCATTTGCTATAATCAGCAGCAGTCGGCAAAGACGGCTTGCCGAAAGGCAGATATCTCCATCGGAATATTCTTCCAGCATGGTACAAAGTTCTGCCTCTATATCTGACCGCAGTTTTTCACTGGGACGTAAGACCAACGGGCAGTTAAGGGGAAGAGCAGACAGCATATCGTTGGTAAAAAAACGGAGCAGGAAAGCTTCAGAGAAATAGAGTAAAAAGCGCGTGGCACCCTTGCCAGCGGTACGGTGAAGAAGATTATGGGGGATCAGCACAAGATCCCCCTCGCCGATCTTATAAAACTTATCTCCGATAAAATATTCCCGTTCTCCGCGGCAGAGATAATAGAGCTCAAAGGCGGAATGATCGTGCATATGAGGCATCGTTGCTTTGCCGATGGCCTTTTCAATATAAAAATCAAGGCTCGGATCATTTTTCACTTGCGGCATTGTTTTGCTCCTTTTTGCTTTTTCTTTGATTTCATTATACATCGGATGAAAATAAAACACAAGTCAAAAGAGCAATAAAATACAAAAAACAAATGATAACAGGAGAAAAAATATGCGTATTTGTACACCTGAGACGGCAGGGATATCCTCTGCCCATGTACGTCGGTTTTATGAAATGCTGGAAGGATATCATATCCCGGTTCACAGCGTGATTTTGGCAAGGGGAGATGCCATTTTTTCGGAGTGCTATTACGCTCCTTTCCACAAAGATTTCAAGCACCGTATGTACTCTACCTCAAAAACTTTTGTGGCAATTGCCATTGGATTCTGTGAGCAGGACGGCTTGCTTTCTCTCGATGATCCGATTTCCGGATTTTTCCCCGAATATCTTGAAAGAGAGGGCGCGGTTTATCACACATCCACCGTTCGCGAGCTTCTGACCATGGAGAGCAGTCTGCGCGGTGTTCACTGGTTTCTTCCCGGTGTTACCGACCGCGTTTCCGCCTATTTTGAAAAGCGGTCCGAAAAGCTTCCGGGGACACTCTTTGATTACGACAGCGCGGGTTCGTTTATGTTGGGTGTGATCGTGGAAAAGCTTACGGGTAAGCCGTTTTTACAGTATTTGCAGGAAAAATTTCTGACCGAAATCGGTTTTTCCGAGGATTCCTACTGCCTCAAAGCACCGGGCGGTCATTCCTGGGGAGATTCGGGGGTGCTGTGTACAGCAAGGGATCTTTTGCTGTTTGCCCGTTTTCTTCTGAACGGAGGCACATTTGGCGGCAAACGCTATCTGAATGAGAAATTCATGCGCGATGCCACTACGATGAGAATTTGTAATAACGATTTTGATTTCGTTGCCCATGATTCCTTTGGTTACGGCTATCAGATATGGGGTATGGCGCGCGGTTGTTTCAGTACCTTTGGTATGGGTACACAGCTCGGCTTCTGTGATCCGAAACACGATCTTGTGTTCGTAATCAATGCTGATACACAGGGCAATCCTCACGGATATGAGCAGGTGTTTGATTCGCTGTATCGAAATATTCTGGACCACATCAGTGAAGACGGATCGTCTTTGCCGCCTGCCGAACGGGAGAACGAAGCGTTGGAGGCGTGGCTTTCCGAGAGAAAGCTTTTCTGTCTGACAGGAAACAGAGAAAGCCGCTTTGCTGCGGAAATCCATGGCGTGACTTTCAGAGCAGGTAAAAATCCCATGGGAATCAAGTGGTTCCGCCTGGAATTTGAGGGTAGTGAGGGAAAATTCCGCTATGAAAATGCGCAAGGTGTCAAGTGTATGCCATTTGGCTTTGGATATAATGTCTTTGCGCAGTTCCCTGAGGAGGGCTACTCCGATATGGTGGGAAATGAGACCGCACCGGGCAATACCTACCGTGCCGCATTCAGTGGCGATTGGCCCGAAGAACGAAAATTGCGTATCCGCGTGCAGATCATCGATAAGTATTTTGCCAATCTTGCAATTGTTTTCGGTTTTCGCGATAGAAAAAACGTCTCGGTCAGAATGACGAAGCAAGCAGAAAGTTTTCTGGAAGAATATATCGGGATGATGACTGCCGCGGCGGAATTACGAGAAGGAGAAGATGGCGATAACATTCTTCATTGCATTCCATTGTGAAAAACAATCCGTTTTGTATTAGCAGCATATGGATAGCAGCTACGCAACACAAAAGTCTGTGCGCGGAGAGATTTCTTCGTCATAGGAATTCCAATCAAGAATTTGTTCTTTGGCACGGTGTTCGATCGTGGGCATTTCTCTTTCGTCGATAAGAGATCTGCAAAAGGAATCTGCAGAAAAAACGTGATCTGGCACACGACAGAGAAATCGAAATTGTTGCCGTTCAGCACTTTTTGAATTTGAGCAAAATTTGCGAGGTTTTCTATTCCTATACCTAAATAAAAGGATTTTAGATCGTCAGCGAGGCGTTTTGAAAAGCGCATTTTTCTTGCGTTCTGAAGGTAGAAATCGAGCATATTGCGGGAACAGGGTATGATTATGATTTAAAACTAAGTCTTCTAAAGGATAGATCAATTGAATTTTCTCTTTGGCTTCAAGAGATAGGTGACCAACAAACTCCTTCGACGGATTATTGTGACGACTATACAAGATATCATCCAAAGCCATTTTGTGTGTGAAGCAACCGGAATGCACATAATATCGACAGAACCAACTATATACCAATTCGTAGGGATATATTGGTGGGAGGTAAGATATCATATTGTAATTACCTCGACGATGATATTTTTCTGCAGTAGGCTGACGATATCGGAATTTTTCTCTTTCGCTGCACTGACGAGATCAACAATTTTTTCATTCAGAACAGGCTTTTCTTCGACTTTAGCAGCGGGCTTGTCAGTTCGACTTTTTTCTGCAAGGATCGAAGTAATGCAAGGTATAGTTTGCTATAAATTTCGATAGACATGGAAGAGGGAATGTAGATGCTGTAAAGATCGGACAGTGCCATCAAGCGTATGGTGGCAGATTGAAAGCGGGTGTCAGAATTGTATGACGGCAAAACAGTCATTGCGGAAAGCAATTGTTTCGATGAAGTTCATCAAGTCGATTTTTGCTTGATATTGGTCATGAACAGTTTTTTGAACAAGTTGTTTTTATTGGCATTGGATGTTTTGAATTTCTTCCAGTAACATGTTTGAAAAGCTTTTTTCTATCAAAGCGAATTTGACGAAAGAACAGTCTTCTTTAGCCAAACTTTATTGCAATTTTCAGGATCGTAAGAAACGATGACATCGCCGCCTCTCAAAAATTGTTCTTTGTATCCATCTGCATAATAGCGTAAACCATTTAACTTCAATCTGCGTCTCGTGAATTTTTCTTTGGCGCGCGGTAGCAAAGTTAAAATCATCTCTTTTTTAGAAACTTTGATCAGATTGGTTTCTTGATTAGATTTTTTCCAATTCCAAATTGAACTGGCATAGGGTGGAATCTTTGCATCAAGCATTTCAGAAGAATAAGGATAGGAATCAAGAATTCTTTCGCAATTATAATGAATAATGCAACGGATGACGATTCGTTAAAGCTCATGCAAAGTAAGAACCGAGTCTTCTCTATAATCGTGAGCGCCGCGCTCTTGGAAATCGGGCATGATAACTCCTTTTCCTTTTAAAAGATCTTTATGGAAAAAGAGGATAAAAAAGAAAAATACTTCATTCTTTCTATCGCCTAATCCTTTCTCCAAAGAAGGAAAATTAAAAGTAAAATTTCTTTCAAAATTGGAAAAAGAGAAGGAATGGAAAGGGAAGAAATACGCGCTTACAAGGTTAGAGAAAAGAAAAAGACCCTGTCCATCCGGAGATGAACAAGGTCTAAAACTATGCGGTTTTATCTTTGGCAAACGCTAAATGTTTTTGTCCAAATGGGGGTAGAGGGGGGGTGCTAAAACAAATATTGTTCTTGCATTTTTCTTTTATTCTCAAAAGGGCAAATTTCTTTATCCTTTTCCTCTCTCCATTCCCCCTCATTTTCTCTCCCAAAACTGAAAAGAAGAAGGATCAAAAGAAAGAAAAGAAGAAAAAATCGTTCTCCATTTCTCTCTCATTCCCTCTCCCCAACACGAAAAAATAGAAGAAAAGAGAACGGAAAAGAAAGAAAAGAAACAAAAAGAAAGAAAAAAGAGGAGAAAAAGGAAAGGTGATCTATTCTTTCTATCTCCTATCCCAAAAAGAAAAGAGGAGGAAAAAAGAGGGAAATGATCCTTTTTTCTCCCTCCAAAACGAAAGGAAAATGGAAAAAGAAAGAGAAAAAATACGCGCTGGCAAGGTCATGGAAAAGAAAAAGACCCTGTCCATCCGGAGATGAACAAGGTCTAAAACTATGCGGTTTTATTTCAGACTAAACGATAATCGTTTTTGTCC
>JAFQEK010000140.1 GCA_017399025.1 Clostridia bacterium | reverse complement strand
GCGTCTCGATTTTTACAAGTTCATCTCCGCTGAAAGCAAAAAATCTGCACAGGCGGTCGAGCTGCCCAAGCTCGCCAACTTCTTTTTTGTAACTTTTTTCTTTTTGGCAAAGAAAAAAGTTTAATAAAGAAAATTCGATGGAATCATAGTTTTTATAAAATGAGTCTTAAAAAGTAAATGCTGTTGCCCTACAGGATTTTTGAAACGCATTGACATTTTTTACGTTTTTATGTTAGAATAAAAGCAGAACTTAAAAAAGAAGGGAGAATCTTATGAAACTGCATTTCAATGTACAGAACAAAACACAACCCGATCCGTTTATTTTCAAAGACGATGACGGCAAATTTTATATTTACAATACGGGTGTTGACGGCATTCATGCCTATTCTTCGGACTCGCTGACGGGAGAATGGAAATACGAAGGCATTATTTTGCAAATGCCGAGAGGCGACGAATATTGGGCGCCGAGCATGATCAAGCTTGACGGAAAATATTATCTGTATTTTTCGTATCACATTCCCGGTATGTTCGAGCATATGCATGTCGGCTGTTCGGACGGTCCACTCGGTCCTTTTGAAAAGATCACCCGTCTGTATAAGAGATTTACCATCGACTCCCACGTTGTACAAACCAAAGACGGACTTTTCCTCTGGTATGCGGAGGATAACAAAAACTGCGGCCGTATCGGCACACGTGTTTTCGTGGACCGTTTGCTGGATCCGTTCACGCCTGCCAATATCTGCAAGGAAGTAATCGTTCCGACTTATGATGAAGAGATTACGGGTATTCGGGAAGGTAAGCCGTGGCACACGGTGGAAGGACCTTTCTGGTTTGAAGAAGACGGCTGGCAATACGTAATGTACAGCGGCGGCGCATTCACGGACGATACTTACCATATCGGCTATGCCTGCGCAAAAACCGAGGAACAGGACCTCACCAAGGTGGATTATATCAAACAAACCGATGGCGGAAAATTCAAACCCGTGATGTTCCGCAATGAGATTGAAGAAGGCGTAGGACATCACAGCGTCATCAAAGTAAACGGAGAATATTACGCGGTTTACCATGCCCGCGACAGAAAAGAAAACGCCGAGCGGAATGCAGATTATGTAGAAGAACGCACGGCGCGTATCTGTAAGCTGCATGTCAAAGACGGTGTGATCACTGCCGAGCGCATGGATTGACCCAAAAATCCGCAGAACACCGGAACATATCGATTTTTGATTTGATTTTTTCAGTTTTTTCCGTTTTCTGTCATTCCGAGCGTATTTTCGAAACGAAAATAAGTCGAAGAATCTCATTCCGTCTTTTGCAAAGCAGGGATAAGATTCTTCGATTGCCGCAATCAAAAATCAAAGATAAATAACACCGTCCGTACAGCGTACGATACTGATCTGCGAGCCGCTGCTCCATGCGCGATCGGAAATTTTTGTCATGAATTCCCACTGCGCTTTGGTTCCGATGAATGAAATTTCATACAGGGAATCACAGCCGTCGAAAGCGCCGTTACCGATGCTCGCGAGATTTTCACCGACCGTAAAAGCTCCCAGGCTTTCGCATTGATAAAATGCCAGCGTTCCAATGCTTGTGATTTCGCCTCCGAGCGTAATCTCTTTCAGAGAAACACAACCCGAAAAGGTTCTGCCCGAAATCTCCTTTACACCGTCCGGAATTTTAATTTTTTTCAAAGATGCACAGTTTGCAAAGGCATCGTTCCCAATACTGATTACCGTTTCGGGAATATCGATATGCACAAGCGATTGGCATCCGGCGAAAGCATAGTCGCCGATGGATTTCAATTGTTCGGGAAGCGTAATGTTCTTCAAAGAAACACAACCCTTAAATACGTCGTTGCTGAGCACCCTTACGTTTTTCGGAATGCTTACGCTGACCAGAGAAACGCATTCTTCAAACGCGCCGTATTTGATTTCTGTAAGATGATCGGGAAGATTTATGCCGTTCAAAGCGCTGCATCCGGAAAACGCACAATCCTCGATGGTTGCCAGATTTTTTGAAAAATGCAAAACGGAAAGCGATGTACAGTCCCGAAATGCATCTTTTTCAATGGTGAGAACAGATTCTCCGAACGTAACCTTTTTCAGATTGCTGTGGCTGTTACAAATATTCTGCGGAACGGCAACACCGTTAAAAATGATTTCCGTAATGGAGGGCGTATGCAGAAAGGGATTATCGATATCGGAGTAGGGCGCGTTGTAATTGACTTTCGAAAGACTGTCTGCACCGAGAAATACGTCCGAGCCAATGTGCGTTACCGAGGACGGAACCGTAATCTCCCTGATTCCACGGCAACCCGAAAACGCTCTGTCGGCAATCGCCGTTACGGCACAGCCTTCCCAAACGGCCGGGATGACGACATCGTCATCCTGACAGGTACCGATTCCCGTAACGATCCAATTTTTCTCTCCGTTCGCGTTCCCGATCGGCGCATACGCAAGACCGATCGAACCCGTAGCGGGGATTTTTTCTTCGCTGAGCTTCATATTGCAAACGGAGCAACGCGTTTGCTCAATGCCGTCTTCTTTTTTTGTCGCCATTTTTACAACGACACCCGAACCGGGAAGATGTCCCACGGCATCCAGACTTTCCACTTCTCTTTCGCCGCAATCGCAGGCTCTTTCTTTTCTGCCTCTTTGCGTACAGGTGGGAAGCTTGGTAACGCCCCATTCGGTGAAGCTGTGTACGTGGGTGGCGATATTCTGATTTTCATATGCCGTGGTCGAGCCGTCAATGCTGAGCGAGTTGTTTGCAAGATCGCAGGAGCATACGGCTGAAATATAAAACAGCGCGGACGCAATCAAAAAGAGTATTTTTGCAGTTTTTTTCATGGATTCGATCTCCTTTTCCGAAAATAAGCATTTCCCCGCAGACGGGTGTCATTTGATCAAAACTTGATTTTTGAAGTTGATGTCATAGACGTAACGGATAACTGAAAACATCCCTTGCCTGTCATTCTGCGTGTGCTTTCGGAACGAAAGGGAGTCGAAGAACTTTGCTATGGATGTAAGCGAAACGGATTACGGCATCGCCAAAAGCGAACAAATGGTCGTATTTATTGGCGACAAAAAAGGCGAAACCGAGACGTTTCAAGCCGAAGCGGCTCGAAATATCCATCCGTTTCCCCTTGGGAAAGAAGAATTTTATCGGCACCATATTTGCTTGCCGCATAAAACTCCCTGTAAACATTATAACATGCCTCCGAGAAAATGTCAACAGAAAAACAAAAAATATTTTTTAATTTTTCAAAAAAGCGTTCAGACGTTTCAAAACAGCCTCGGCGGTCTGACCGCACCCTTAAAAGGACGTATTACGTCCTTCTCACTTTACTTATCTTTACTTTACTTATCTTACGGATGCCATCGGTTGACCAACGGTTGTCATTGCACGGTGAATTTGACTGAAGAAATCCAAACATATTTTCGTGTTCTTTTTCTTCTCGGATTTATCGAAAAAGGCTTTGTTCTCCGGAAACGATTCCGGTTGAGAAAAATATCGGAATACACCCATTCTGTACATAAAAACATCTTTTTGATATGTACTGTTATTCTTATAAGATTCAAATAAGAAAACAAGTCCCTGCGCACACAAGTCTTGGGATACGCCGTATGACCGGCAGAAACCGAATGCTTTTCCGTGTGTTTTTTCTCTGCTGTTTCAGAAGAAATTTTACCCGTTTTTTGTAAAGATATCTTGACGAGTTTTTGCACGATCTTGCGAAGATTTACGCAAAGTTCTGCAAAATTCAAACAAAATTTCGCAAAATTTCGCAAAAATCCATTCAAAACTTTTGATTTTTTTATGAAAATCCGATTTTGGGGAAAATTTTGTGGAAAAACTCAAAAAAATCGTCAAAACAGCCTGTGGAAAAAATGTTTGTGCAAAACCATGTGCAAAACATACCGTAAAACCATATGAAAAACATGTGCAAAACATAAAAAGGATGTGGAAAACGTTTTTTTCCGGCAAATTCAATAAAAAATCATATCGCAATCCGTTTTTTCCATCCTCGCAATTTTTGATAATTTGATAACGCGCGTTCGATGAAGAATAGAACGGCAAACGGGATTTTGGCGTGTTGATATCCGTTCGGTGCAGGTCCGGCTTGCTGCCGCCGTTTCAAAATTTAATTTATATTTCGAGCCCCGCTCTGCGATCATACCGAAATTTTTCAAACAGGCAAATCTTCATTGATCTCTCCATTACACGCAAAAATCCTCATTTGTTTCACCGTTTCTCATCAAAATTCCACGAAAATAAAATTGTAAACTTTTTGTAAACATTTTTATTTTGAATCGAAAACAAACAAAAATTCCGACGGATTTTTGTCTCCGCCGGAAAAAACGGGCAATGCCCCCTCAATAACGGATTGCTTGCAATCTGTGCGCTCAGCCTATCCGGGTTTTCACTTGTATTGAAGCAATGCAAACGACGAGGTCGATTTTGATTCATTTTCTATAGGTTAAAAAAATCAATATAAGATTTATGATACAAAAAAGATGATGAAATCCGTTATTTCAGAAATTTTTCGAGCAATTTTTCATAGAGCTTTTTGCTTGGCTGATAACGCATGGGGAGATCCAGCCAAGTCTTTTTTTCTACAATGCTCTTGATATGGGAAAACGCTTCAAAGCCTGCTTTGCCGTGATAGGAACCCATACCGCTTTCACCAACACCGCCGAATCCCATTTCCGTTGTTGCCAGATGAATCACCGTGTCATTGATACAGCCGCCGCCATAGGAAAGACGATCGCCCACAGCTTCAATATGCTCTTTATTTTCCGAAAACAGATAAAGCGCCAGAGGCTTTGGTTTATCTGCAAGAACATCGAAAATTTCATCAAAGCTTTCATAAGTCAAAACGGGGAGTACAGGGCCGAAAATTTCTTCCTGCATAACGGCATCGTCCCAGGTTACGTTTTCCATGACGGTCGGCGCAATGCGAAGCTGATCACGCTTACCGTAACCGCCGAACGCCACCTTTTTCGGGTCAATCAGCTTTGCCACGCGCTCGTAATGCTTTTCGTTGATCATTTTTCCGTAGTTCGGATTTTCGATGGGAAGCACGCCGTATTGCGCGCGCAGCTGCTTTTGAATGGCGGCAAGCAGTTCGTATTTCACGTTCCGATCGCAAAGAATGTAATCGGGTGCGACACAGGTTTGTCCGCAGTTCAGGAATTTTCCGAAAACAATTCGTTTTGCCGCCAAAGCAATATTTGCGGAATCATCGACAATACAAGGGCTTTTTCCTCCGAGCTCCAGAACTGTAGGAGTCAGATGTTCTGCCGTATGGCGCAAAACCTCTTTTCCGACTTTCTGGCTTCCCGTAAAGAAAACCATATCAAATTTCTTTTCCAGAAGGCTTGCGTTTTCAGCTCTGCCGCCCGTAACCACAGCGACATATTCGCTTGGGAAAACTTTGGAAACGATTTCCTCAACCAATGCGCTTGTTGCGGGAGAATATGCACTCGGTTTCAGTATAACGGTATTTCCTGCCGCAATGGCATCGGCAAGCGGATCCATGGAAAGTAAAAAGGGATAGTTCCATGGGCTCATGATTAAAACATTGCCGTAAGGAGATGGCTTTTGATAGCTGACGGAAGGAAACTGCGCAAGCGGTGAGGAAGCTTTTCTTTTTGCCGATAATTTTCCCGCATTTTTGATCATATAACTGAGCTCAGTCAAAACCATGCCCGTTTCGCACATAAAGCTTTCAAATTCGCTTTTACCGAGATCCTCATGCAAAGCCTTTGCGATTTTATCTTTATATTCTTTTATGGTTTCATACAGCTTTTTCAGCATTTCTACACGAAAATCCACGGAAAGCGTTGCTCCGCTTCGAAAAAATTTCTTTTGATTTTCCAAAATCAAATCAATGGAATTGTTCATAGGATGATTCTCTCTTTCCGATATTTTATATAAACTGCAAACCGAGGCTCACCGTACGGCGGCAGTTCGGTTTGTATCTTTCCCTTTATATTATTATATGATTATTCGGGAAAAAAGTCAATCATTTTCAAAAAACAAACAGCATTTACTTTTTCATCATTTATTTTAAAAAATAATTTTTGTATCAAGACATTTCGTCCGTGTATTACGGAACAAATTCGGTTCAAAATTAAAATTCGCACAAAAATCCCAAGATAAGCGGGCAACGCCCGCCGGAAGCTGCTCGCCTATCGTAGGGTTTCTTGTATCTAAACAACGCAAACGGCGAGGTCGGGTTTGAGCAATTTCCTATGGCATAAAAATAGCAGGGGTAATCTTCACATTTTGGCGCTTGCGCCATAATGTACATACCTGCGTCTCGATTTTTACAAGTTCATCTCCGCTGAAAGCAAAAAATCTGC
>JAFQEK010000139.1 GCA_017399025.1 Clostridia bacterium | reverse complement strand
GTTCACTTCGGACATCACACAAGAAGATGGAACCCCAAAATGGCTGAATACATCTTCACCGAAAGAAATGGTATCTACATCATCGACCTTCAGAAGACTGTTGGCAAGATCGACGAAGCTTACAACTTCGTAAAAGAAATTTCCGCAAACGGCGGCGATCTCCTCTTCGTTGGTACAAAGAAACAGGCTGCTGATGCAATCAAAGAAGAATCCGAACGTTGCGGTCAGTACTATGTAAACGTTCGTTGGCTCGGCGGTATGCTCACCAACCATAAGACCATCAAGAGAAGCATCAACCGTTTGAACGCTCTCGAAAAAATGAAAGAAGAAGGCACCTTCGATCTTCTCCCCAAGAAAGAAGTTGCTAAGCTCACAAAAGAAATGGAAGACCTCGAAAAGAACCTCGGCGGTATCAAGAATATGGCAGGTCTCCCCGCTGCAATCTTCATCGTTGACCCCAGAAAAGAACACAACGCTGTTCTCGAAGCTAAGAAACTCGACATCCCCGTAATCGCTATCGTTGACACCAACTGCGATCCCGACGATGCTGACTATATCATCCCCGGTAACGATGATGCAATCCGCGCAATCAAGCTCATCTCCGGCGTTCTCGCTGATGCCGTAATCGAAGGCAAACAGGGCGAACAGACCACTGAAGCTCCCGCTGAAGAATCTGCTGAAGCTTAATTCTTAAAATCACGATAATCCAACAAACAGGAGGACATATAAAATGGCTAACATTTCCGCAAAAATGGTAGGCGACCTCAAAAAGAAGACCGGTGCAGGTCTTATGGACTGCAAACGCGCGCTCGTTGAAACCGATGGCGACGTTGATGCTGCAATCAAAATCCTCAGAGAAAAGGGTCTCGCTGCTGCCGCTAAGAAGGCAGACAGAATTGCTGCTGACGGTCTCGTTTCCGTACTCAAAGACGGCAACACCGTTGCTATGGTTGAAGTAAACTCTGAAACCGACTTCGTTGCTAAGAACGCAACCTTTGTTGAATTCGTTCAGGGCATCCTCAGAACCGTTATCGCGTTCAAGCCCGCAACCATCGAAGAACTCAAATCCTGCAAATTCGACGGCACCGAATACACCGTTGAAGAAACCATCAAAGACAAAATCTACACCATCGGCGAAAACATCACTCTCCGCCGTTTCACTGTAATCGAAGGCATCACCAGCACATACATTCACGGTAACGGCTCCATCGGTGTTATCGTTAAATTCGACGTTGACGCTGCTGTTGCTGAATCTGCTGAATTCGTTGAATTCGCTAAGAACATCGCTCTTCAGGCAGGCGCATACGCAACTCCTTACCTCGACAGAGATCACGTTCCCGCAAGCGTAATCGCTGAAGAAAAAGAAGTTATCATGGGTCAGATCAAGAACGATCCCAAAAACGCTAAGAAGCCCGAAAACATCATCGAAAAGATGGCTGTCGGCAAGCTCGGCAAATTCTACGAAGAAAACTGCCTTGTTGACAAAGAATACATCAAGGAAGACAACATGAAGGTAAGCCAGTACATTGCAAACACAGCAAAAGCACTCGGCACTTCCATCAAGGTTGTTGACTTTGCAAGATTCGAAAAGGGCGAAGGCATCGAAAAGAGAGAAGACAACCTCGGCGACGAAGTTGCAAAAATGCTCGGCAAATAAGCCTCATTTTCAAAAATCCGATCCGCGGAATTTTCCGCGGATCTTCTTTTTCAAGGAGGCTTTCGGATATGAATTTCATGAATTTTGTTTTTTTGGAAACATATTGCCGCAAACATTTTGCAGAAAATGAATCAAAAGACTCGCCTGACTTTTGCGCGAGTAATTGCGTTCCCTGCTATACATGCATACAGAACAATTGTCCTTATCTCGATTTCACATCGGCTGAAAACGCTTTTGCCTATATCGGAGAAGATTCCTCTTCCAAAGAGGAAATATTATTGGATAAAGATGCGGATTTACTGCTCTGGGAAAAGATTTGCAGGAAAAAAATAAAAGAGGCGTGGGAAGAATATACCAAGATACATCCCGAAACATCTGAACAAAATTGATTTTCATACACCGTCATAACCGACTTTTCGGTTACGGCGGTATTTTTTGTATAATATTGCTTTTCCCCGAATTATCAGTTTGCCCAATCAAGGAATTGATTTTTTGTATGTTTTTAATTGAATAAAACGCTTGACAAGAAAACGGGTTTGTGTTACTATAAATTAGTATAATAGCATACTTTCATCTGTTTGCCGTTCGCTTTTTTCGTGGTTTTTTGACGAAAAAGCGGCAAAACATCCCAAAAACAAGGAGTTCCCATTTCATGCAATTGACAGGCTCAAAAATCATTATGGAATGTCTTCTGGAACAGGGTGTCGACACAATTTTCGGCTATCCCGGCGGAACCATTCTGAACGTCTATGACGAACTTTACAATTACAGCGACCGCATCAACCATTACCTGACCTCTCATGAACAAGGCGCGGCTCATGCTGCCGACGGCTATGCCCGTTCCACAGGCAAGGTCGGCGTATGCTTTGCAACATCCGGTCCCGGCTGTACCAATCTGACCACAGGCATCGCAACCGCCTATATGGATAGCTCTCCCATCGTTTTCATCACCTGTAATGTCAATGAGGGACTGCTCGGCAAAGATGCTTTTCAGGAAGTTGACATCACCGGCATTACCATGCCGATCACAAAAACCAATTATGTAGTCCGCGATATCAGAAAACTCGCAGATATCATCCGCGAAGCTTTCGCCATCGCACGCAGCGGCAGACCCGGTCCCGTCCTGATCGATATCGTAAAAAACGTAACTGCCGAAAAAACCGAATTTACACCTCTTCCCAAAGAAGAACACTCCAAGCAGGGTCGTCTCGGCTCTTTGATCAAACGTGCAAGCCACGATCTGAAAACACCCGAACCTTATCTTGGTGATATTGATATTTTGGTTGATATGATTCGCGAATCAAAAAAACCGCTTTTGATTTGCGGAGGCGGTGTTGTACGCAGCAGAGCCGATAAGGAATTCCTTGAATTTGCCGAACGTATCGATTCCCCCGTTTCCATCACGGTTATGGGCGGAGGCGGTTTTAAGGGCAGAAATCCTCTCACAACAGGCATGATCGGTATGCACGGCTCACAAGCATCCAATATGGCGTGCGATGCCTGCGATCTTCTGATCGCTGTCGGATGCCGTTTTTCCGACCGTGTCGCGCTCGACCCGAAAAGCTTTGCCAAACAGGCAAAGATCGTTCAAATCGATATCGACCGTTCCGAAATCAATAAAAACGTGGAAGTCGATCATCATATCATCGGCGATGCCAAACGTGTACTTACGCTTCTGAATGAACGTCTGGAACAGCAATCGCACTCTTCCTGGAAAGATTATGTCTTTTCCTTCAAAACGGAAACAGAATACGATGAGGGCGGCAATACGCTGACCCCCAAGCAGATTTCCGATGCCATCGCTCGTATTTGCCCGCAAGATACCATGGTTGCCACAGACGTTGGTCAGCATCAGATGTGGGTTATTCAGCATTTTCATTATGATTATCCCGGTCAGCTTCTGACCTCAGGAGGCTTCGGTACTATGGGCTTCGGTCTCGGCGCCGCCATCGGTGCAAAGATCGGCAATCCTGAAAAAACCGTGATCCATATCACGGGCGACGGCGGATTCCGTATGAATTGTAATGAACTTGCCACGGAGCAATTCTATAAGCTTCCGATCATCACCATCATTTATAATAACCAGTCGCTCGGTATGGTCCGTCAATGGCAGACACTGATCTATAACGGACATTATTCTCAGACAACCCTTGACAGAGGTCCCGATTTCGTTAAGCTTGCAGAAGCTTACGGTCTCGGCGGAAAACGAGTAACCTCTGTTGCCGAACTGGAAGAAGCTTTGAAAGAAGCGCTCGCCTTCGGTCGCGGTTATGTCATTGACTGCGCCATCGAAATGGATGAAATGGTTCGCCCCATGGTTCCCGTCGGCGGCCGTATTACACAATTTCTGATTGATTCCTGAGGAGGCGCTGATCATGGACCAAGTAAAAAGACAATCCCTTTCCGTTCTGGTAGACAATGAAGCAGGCGTTCTTTCGCAGGTTTCCAGAATGTTTTCCAGAAAAGGATATAACATCGAATCTCTGGCTGTCGGAACAACCGAAGACCCCACCATTTCCCGTATTACCATCGAAGTTATGGCTGACGAAAAGCAAACAAACCTTCTCACAAACCAACTTCGTAAGCTCTTCCCCGTTCACTCGGTTAAAATTTTGGATCTGGACAAAGCCATCCGCCGTGAACTCGTTCTGCTGAAAGTCAACGCAAACGGTTACGATGCATGTAACAGAATTATTCAGATTGCAAATATTTTCCGCGCATCCATTATTGACGTTTCCAAAACAACGCTGACCATCGCCATGATCGGCGATGCAAGCAAATCGGAAGCCATCATTGATCTTGTGAAAGAATTCGGCGTTCTCGAACTTGTAAGAACCGGTATGGTTGCATTGGAACGCGGCGCCGACACCATTTATGAAGCAACAAAAGAAAAAGGAGAATTTGACTATGGCAAAAATGTATTATGAAAAAGACTGTGATATCAGCAAACTGGACGGAAAAAAAATTGCAATCGTCGGTTACGGATCTCAGGGACATGCGCACGCGCTGAACCTCCGTGATTCCGGCTGCGATGTCATCATCGGTCTCCGCAAGGGCGGAAAATCCTGGCCCGTTGCAGAAAAAGACGGTTTTACCGTTATGACCGTTCCGGAAGCAACACAGGCGGCAGATATCATCATGATTCTGATCAACGATGAAAATCAAGCTGATATGTATAAGAAAGATATCGCTCCCTATCTTACCGAAGGCAAAGCCATCGCGTTTGCACACGGCTTCAACATCCGTTATAAACAAATCGTTCCTCCCGCAAACGTAGACGTATTCATGGCAGCTCCCAAAGGTCCCGGTCACACGGTACGCTCCCAGTACGTTGCAGGAAAAGGTGTTCCCTGCCTCATTGCGGTAGAACAGAACGCAACCGGCAAGGCGTATGACATTGCCCTCGCTTATATCGCAGGCATCGGCGGCGCAAGAGCAGGTATTATGGAAACCACTATGCACGATGAAACCGAAACTGACCTCTTCGGAGAACAGGCTGTCCTCT
>JAFQEK010000138.1 GCA_017399025.1 Clostridia bacterium | reverse complement strand
GGAAGGGCTGAAGGCTCAAATTTTCTGTATAATTTTGTCGGCGGCTAAGCCCTCTCCGTCAACCTTACGCACTGATTCTTGAATCAGTAACCACACTCTCCCGAAGTGAGAGGCTTTCCATATCACTCGATTTTAGAAACGCAAACAATCCTTGATCTTTTCATCGAACTCACGTTAAATTGAATTTCAAAACGGCGGCAGCAAGCCACCGCCCTACATCGAACGGATATCAATACGATAAATTCTAATTTGTCTAAATTTTTGTTTACGGACATTTGCCTCATCCGTCATCCGATTCGGGAACCGGAAGACGGAAGAGGGATTGTGCTTTACCGTTCTATTCTTCATCAAACTCGCGTTACCGTAAATTCCGCCTTTTCTTTCTGCTGTTTATCGAACACGCATTAATAATATAAGATGCCGAAATGGAGCAAAGCAAGCATCGTTAGGGCAGAAAGAACATTGAAAAATGCCGCAAATAAACCGACCAAAACAGCAAGTGTTTTTTGCTTTTTTGTTGCTTTTTTTGTTTTTGCAGCCATTAAAATCGCAAAAATTGAAGCGAAGACCAAAAATACGGAAGCGCATGCGACATATTTATTGTAGTTCATTATCAGTTTCAATATAAAAGCAGAATCAGAATTCTGTAAAATATCCGGTGCCAAGCGGCTCAGGAAAAAGCTACCCAAAATATGAATGTTGCTTGCCAGAAAACAGAAACAGGAAATGATCAAAGCCGTGCTCGCTCTGTTGTGTTTGGCAAACATACGGTTATCTGAGATGTTTTTATAAGATTCTCCCTGAATATTCATCTGATCGGAATGCTTGTTAAAAATCGGCGATCGTGTTTGTGACGCGGATTCGGGCGCATATACAGCCATCCTATTCAAAAAATCAATCACATCTGTTCTGTGATAAACCACGAATTTGTGTTCAACGCTGTCTTTCGTGAAAACAGATATCCCTGTCAGAGAACCTCTGACCTGCGCTTTCATGATATCCCGATATTCGATCCGGATTTCTCCGATCTGTACATTGAAAGCGTGGGATTGAAATGTCATGCCCGATGCATCGAAAAGCAATTTGCCGCCGACGGCTTCGATTCCCCGATAATAATTTGCCAAGACAGATTTTCCGCGATAGTCCTTCATGCTTGCTGTCCTTTCTTTTTGCGAATTTCGTATTTTTATGATATATTTTCTCTATTATAACGCGAGTTCGATGGAAAGATAAATATGCACCGCTTTGGGGCGCTGACAGCGCAAGCTGAACAGCCCTCTGCGTTTCGTTCCTCGGCACCCTCTCTACATGAATGCTAACACGAAATGCATTTCGTGTGCAAAATGTGGAGTGAGAGACTTTCCATATCATTCGATTTCAGAAGCGCAAACAATCATTGATTTTTCCATCGAGCTCTTATTATTATATCATAAAATTTCCTCAGAAAACAAGACTTTCCCCAAATTTTTTCGGAAATTATAGGATTTACTTTTACAACGTGAACCGGTTCATTGTAAACGCAAAGAAAAACCCCCGAAAACATCATTTCGAGGGTTTTGAGCGTTATTCAATTTGGAAAATATAGAATTTCAGATAATCGGTTTCCGGTACGTTCCAGAGAATCGGATGGTCGGGGCCTTGCTGGCGCGCTTCGATCTGACGGAGCTTGACGCCTGCCTCTGCAGCGCAGTCCACGAGCATTTTTCGGAAAAGATCGTCGCGCATGAAATGGGAACAGGAGCAAGTGGCGAGATAGCCGCCTCTCGGAAGAATACGCATGGCGAGCAGATTGATCTCCTTATAACCGTTGGTTGCGTTGCCGACGGTTTTTCTGCTTTTTGTGAAAGCGGGAGGATCGAGAATGATGAAATCATACGGCTTTTCCCGTTTTTCATAAAGTCCGCGCAAATAATCAAATACATCGGCTTTTACACATTCCATCACGTTGGAAAGCCCGTTTTTCTCGGCGTTTTCTCTTGCCATAGAAACCGCGGTTTCGGAAATATCCACGGCGATGACCTTTTTCGCGCCGCCCTTTGCCGCATTGAGCGCAAAGGAACCGGTATGCGTAAAGCAATCCAGAAGCGTTTTGCCCTTCACAATGCGGGCGATTTCACGGCGGTTGTATTTCTGGTCAAGGAAAAAACCCGTTTTCTGACCGTTTTCGACGTCCACGGTGTAACGGATTCCGTTTTCCGTGATTTCGGTCTGTGTGGTTTCGGGATGGCTGTTTTCGGAAATTTTTGCCCATGCTTTGTATTGAGTAAGACCTTCCAGCTCACGGATGGCAACATCGTTTCTTTCGTAAACGGCATCGACGGTTTCGCCGTTTTCACGCAGGATTTTCAGAAGCAGGGAAAAAACCATATCCTTACGCAGATCCATACCGTAGGAAAGAACCTGCGCGACCAGGAGATTGGAAAAACGGTCAACGGTAAGACCGGGCAGTCCGTCCGCTTCGCCGAAGATCAGACGGCAGCAGGAAAAATCCTCCTGCATAACGGTTTTTCTGTATTCGACAGCATAACGGAGTCTGCGCTCAAAAAACGCTTCTCCAAATGTTTCGTTGGCATTCTGCGCCAGGATTCTGACGCGGATCTTACTTTTTTCACTGTAAAATCCCGTACCGAGATAGGTTCCTTTCCCTGAAACAACGTCCACGAGAGAACCGTTTTCTATGGGTGTATCGGGGGTAACGGAAGTGATTTCTGCTTCGTATACCCAAGGGTGTCCTGCGCGAAGAGAAGCTTCCGCTTTTTTCGTAACGGTAAATTTAGGAAAATTTCTTTCTGTTTTCATGGAATCATCCTTTTCATGGAGGTGGGAAAATCAAGCGTTGACGGCATCGATGAAGCGCAGGAATGCTTTTCTGCCTTCGTCTGTGCATTTGTAAACGCCGGCATCCTCCAAAACGCAAACGAAAGTCTTTCCGATTTCCGCACGGAGAATTTCAGCTGTATTTTCTTTGGTGAAAGTATAATTTTCACGGAATGCTTCGAACCATTCGGCGTGCTTTGCGATGGATTCGTCCGCAGAAATATCTGTTCCGTTCAGAATCGCTTCTTCGAGCGTTGCCATTTCCGCTTTCAGACGAGCGGGCAGAACGGCAAGTCCCATAACCTCAATCAGACCGATATTTTCTTTTTTGATGTTATGCAAATGCGCGTGAGGATGGTATACGCCCAGGGGATGTTCTTCTGTTGTGATATTGTTGCGGAGCACGAGATCCAGCTCGTATTCGCCGTTTCTGCGGCGCGCAATGGGTGTAATGGTGTTGTGCGGTTCGCCGTTTGTTTGCGCGTAAATGAAAGCGGCTTCATCGGTATAACCGCGCCATGCGACGAGAATTTTATCCGCAAGCTCTGTGAGCTTGTCCTTATCCGTTCCGGAAATACGGATGACGGAAAGAGGCCATTTTACAATGCTTGCCTTGATATCCTCAAATCCCTTGAAAACAATTTCCTTTTCGGAGGGTGCTTTTTCCATGGCAAAGGTATAATGACCGCCCTGGAAATGGTTGTGGGAAAGAATGGAACCGCCGACGATGGGGAGGTCTGCATTGGAGCCGATGAAATAGTGCGGGAAGATTTCTTCAAAGTCAAGCAGACGGGAGAAGGTTTTTCTTTCGATCTGCATGGGGCAGTGCTCATCGGAAAGCGCAATGCAATGCTCGTTATAATAAACATAGGGAGAATATTGGAATTTCCAGCTTTCGCCCGCAATCTGAATCGGAATGATTCTGTGATTCTGTCTTGCGGCTGCACGGAGATTTCCTGCATACCCCTCGTTTTCGGCGCAAAGCGCGCATTTGGGATAAGAGCTTTGCGGGAGAGATTTTGCGGCGGCAATGGCTTTGGGGTCTTTTTCGGGTTTGGAAAGGTTGACTGTGATATCAATATCGCCGTAAACGGAGGGAACGCTCCATTTCAGGTCTTTTTTGATACGGTATGTACGGATATAGTCGGTTGCGCGTGAAAATGCGTAATACCAATCGGTTGCCGCAACGGGGTCCTTTTCGTAAAGCGCACGGAATTTTGCGATAACTTCGGAGGGACGGGGGGTTAAAAGTCCCATGATCTTTGCATCAAAAAGATCGCGGTTGGTTACGCCGTTATCGGGAATCAAACCGTTTTCAAAAGCAAAATCGTTGATGTCCGAAAGGATTTCTTCGAGAGAAGCGGGTTCCGGAGAGGGAATATCTTCATAGGCGGAAAGACCGAGCGCGGCAATCAGGGTGTTGTTGGCATAAATGCGGTCTTCGGGTTCCAGGAGTCCGTTTTCCGTCGCGTAATCTGCGAGCTGACGGATTCTTTTCAAAATTTGTTCGTTGCTGATCATGGAAAATGTCCTTTCTTACGGTGATGGTTTGTGTTTTTGGATTCAGTTTAAGAAATCGTCAAGATCGGGGTGATCGTAGGAAATTTTTTGCTTTTTGAAAAATTGATAATAATAGCAAGGGAGCATACCGTTGTAAAGCTTGCGGACTTTGTCGGCGCGTCTGCCGTAAAGTCTTTCAAAACAATCGTGTGTAGTCAAAATATAAATTTGCCAGGAGCCGAGCGTGGAAAAATGCTGCCCCATTTTTTT
>JAFQEK010000137.1 GCA_017399025.1 Clostridia bacterium | reverse complement strand
GTGTTCAGCCATCCAGCCTTCTTTCCAACCCTGATAGGAAGCAATACGGAGAGCAAAGCATTTCTTACCAAGAAGAACATTGCCGCCGTATGCGGAGTTAACGGAAATGATGGTGTTGTCTTCGGGGAACTGGCAAATGTATCTCTTTTCGGGATCAACATCACATTTTGCATGAAGACCTCTTACCCAGTCATTGGAATCACCGAGAACATCGAGAACGGCCGTACCTACGCGAGTCATAATTACCATGTTCAAAACAACGTAGATGGAGTCTGTTACTTCGATACCTGCTTTTGCGAGAGGAGAACCGATCGGACCCATAGAGAAAGGAATGATATACATGGTTCTGCCCTTATAGGTACCGCGAGCGATATCATAGAGCTTTGCATACATTTCCTTAGGATCACACCAGTTATTGGTAGGACCTGCATTTTCTTTTTCTCTGGAGCAAATGAAGGTTCTGTCTTCTACACGTGCAACGTCATTCGGTTTTGTTCTGTGATAATAGCAGCCGGGAAGCTTTTCTTCGTTCAGCTTGATCATTTCGCCTGTTGCGCAAGCTTCTGCGCGAAGCGCTTCAAGCTGTTCTTCGCTGCCATCAATCACGACAACATTGTCGGGTGTGAGAAGAGCTTTCATCTCATCAATCCATGCAAGGACTGTGGGATTTTTTGTGAATTTGTTCATAGTCAACAATTCCTTTCAACAAAAATTATAAAATGCATCAAAGCGCAAAATTATTTGATTCTAAAAATAAATATTATGCGCAAGCATTCTTATACATATATATTTTATCATATAAAAAAGGATATGTAAAATATAAAATAAGAATGATGATATTCTTTTTTTCTCTGAAAACAGTGGATATAACAAACAGAAAAACCGGATTTGTTTTATACATTTTCACCACTGAAAAATATTTTTTGTATCCAATCACTTTTTTTGAAGCTTATAGATATCAAAGACATTTAATTTTCAAAATATCCTTATTCCAAAACCGAATATAAATCAAAGAAAACATCAACTCTTACCGTAAATCAAATTCCATTTCATTTTTTATCTGCGTCAGAATATCAAAAAATTTCTTATCGGAATTTGAAAATTGATATCCTTTGGGAAAAATCAAAACATCCTTGAAACGTTCACCGGGAATATCGCATTTTTTCTGCAAAAGTCCGTATTTTTCAAGTTCCCCACACGGAATCGGTTCTGTAATCATGTAGGCATTGGGCAATACGGTCAAAAGTTCATTCGCCGTTGCTCTGTCATATACCGATACACACTGCACCGAAATCGGAAACTTTGTATCTTTTCTGATCTCACCGGGAGAAAGATACGGGATGGTTTCATCTCCGTAAACCAAAAATGTCATGGAAGCAAGTTTTTTACCATCTATATTTTCCACAATTGCCCCATATGATTTCGGAATGGTAATCATAGCATCAAATTCCCAAAAAGGAATAAGATCGAGTTCTTTATCGGAAATATAATCCAGAAAATATTTTTCATATGCAGTTTTATAACGAATCGCACCGAAATTAAATGCACCCGCAGCTACACTGTTGATCAATGCAACAGAAGAAGATTCTCTGATATTCATATGAATCTTGGACGAATAATCAAAACTCAATGCGAATTTAGAGACAGCTTTTGCAATATATGCACTTCGGGAAAAAGCAAAACTCAGGGACTGACTGATGCTTTCATCTGCCAAAGATTCCATTTTTTCAATCTGTGTTAAAATATTTTTTGCATAGGCAAGAAATCTTATTCCCTTTACCGTAGGGATCACACCTTTGGAGGTTCTTTCAAAGATCATAAATCCCAAAGTGTCTTCCAATTCAATAATAGCCTTGCTGAGATTCGGCTGTCCCATAAATAAATTTTCCGCAGCTTGCGTAATGGAACCCGTTTTTTCCACCTCAACCGCATATTTAAAATGTAACGTATTCACCGAATCACTTCCTTTCTTTTTATTTTCTTCATTATTTATTATACCAAAATAAAATAAAAAAATCAAGTATGATGAAAAGCATTCATGTAGATAAGGATGGATTGTTGCGAGGCAAGACGGAGAGAACTTTCTTATACAAAATTATGCCGGGGCTGTCTCAAATGCTGAGTTTAGAGCACATGAGGCAACCCCTTTTATTCTCTATGAAATGGACTTCGATTTAATCCCGGCGATTTGTTTTACGCGAGTGATTGCCTATTCGAAACAGGTGAGCAATTCTCGATGGACATTGTCCGCTCCATTCATTCAGAAAAGAAAAAACGAGAATCAGAATGCCCCCCGTCATTTGCCAAACAGTCGTTGTTTCCGATAACAAAAATACGGAAATCAAAACTGCCGTCAAAGGGTCAACGTAACTGAGCAAAGCAATCTGCTGACCCTTTAATCCGGCAATCGCCGTGAAATAAAGACAATAAGCAAGTCCCGTATGCAAAAGTCCCACAGTCATCAATACCATCCATGAAGGAAAATCCAAAAGATGTAAATGAAAGCCGCCGAAAAAAATGACATAGGGCAACAGCACCGCGGCTGCCGTGATCATCTGCAAAAAAGTTCTTTCTAATCCTTCGACACCCGAAATCCCTTTATTCAAAAGAATAACCAAAGCATAAAAGCCAGCTGCACCCAATCCAAAAGCAATGCCCGCTCCGTCCGTTTGTAAATCGGAAAAACCCATCAGAAAAAAGAATCCGAGCACAGACATCAGAAAACAAAATAACTGTAATTTCGTAAGCCTCTCCCTAAACAGGATCAACGATACCGCAGTTACAATAACAGGCGCAGTATAATAGCAAAGCGTTGCGGTGGAAACGGTCGTATGGCGATAAGCTTCAAAAAGCAATATCCAATTGATTCCCAATGCCGCACCGGAACCAATCAACAAAAGGATTTCTTTCTTTTTCGCAGCGTTTTCCTTGGCGCCGCTCCGTTCTTTGCGTTTGCGGAAAAACAAGAAAAGACCTATCGGAAAAGCAGCGATAACGGAACGGTACAAGGCAATTTCCGATGATGACAACGATAAATATCGGACGAAAACCGAAATCGTGCCAAAAATCATCATGGAAAATATCATAAACAAGCGTGAGCGTTTCAAAGCAAATGGCTCCCATCAACCGCCGAGATAAGCTTTTCTTACCATTTCGCTCGATGCAAGTTCTATACCCGTACCGCGGAGAACGATACTGCCGTTTTCCAAAACATATGCGCGATCAGAGATTGCAAGGGATTTACCGGCATTCTGCTCTACAAGAAGAACGGTTGTACCGTCTCGGTTGATATCCTTAATGATTTCAAACACCTGATTGACGAGCAACGGAGAAAGACCCATGGAAGGTTCGTCCAACATCAGAAGTTTCGGATGGCTCATGATTGCTCGTCCCATGGCAAGCATTTGCTGTTCACCGCCCGAAAGCGTACCCGCAATCTGGTTGCGGCGTTCCGCAAGACGGGGAAAACGCGTATAGATAGCATCCAGATCTTTTTTGAAGGAAGCTTTATCCGGATTGGTAAATGCGCCCATCAGCAAATTTTCATAAACCGAAAGCTCCTGAAAAATTCTTCTTCCTTCCGGAACCTGTGTCATACCGAGGCGAACAATCCTGTGGCAAGGTGTCTTCGTGATATCCTTATCGCCAAACGTAACGATACCACTCTGTTTGGGGATGAGTCCGACAATGCTTTGCATTGTGGTAGTTTTGCCTGCACCATTCGCACCGATCAAGGTTACAATCTCTCCTTCATTGACTTCAAAACTGATCCCCTTGAGCGCACAAATCACACCGTAATATACTTGAAGATCTTTTACTTCCAACAATGCCATATTAACCTCCTATGTAAGCGCGGACGACTTCGGGATTGGAAAGTGCTTCTTTTGTTTTGCCCTCTGTCAATACCGTACCGAAGTTAAGTACCGTAATTTCATCACAAAGACCGGAAACAAATTTCATATCGTGCTCAATGAGCAGAATTGTCATATCAAAACGGTCCCGAATCAGCTTAATCGTACGCACAAGGTCTTCCGTTTCGTGGGGATTCATTCCCGCGGCGGGTTCGTCAAGAAGCAAAAGTTTCGGATCCGTAGCAAGTGCTCTCGCGATCTCCAATTTTCTCTGCTTACCGTAAGGAAGATTGCACGCAAGATTATTGCGTTCGTCCTCTAAATCAAAAATACAGAGAAGCTCTTTTGCTTTCGCTCGCATTTCCTTTTCGCAGCGGAAATGGCGGGGCAGACGGAAAAGCGATTCCCAAAGCGAACACTTAAATTGAGGATTATTGTGAAGACCGACCATAACATTGCGCACAACTGTCATATTATTGAAAAGACGAATATTCTGAAATGTACGGGCAATTCCCTTCTGATTGATCTTTTCCTGGGAAAGTCCCTTCAATTCTTCTCCATCCAGATAAAACGTGCCCGCCGTTGGCTTATACACACCGGTAAGCAGATTAAAAACAGTCGTTTTACCTGCGCCGTTCGGACCGATCAAACCGTAAATCTGATTTTTTTTGATACGGAGATTTACATTTTGCGCAGCCTTTAGACCGCCGAAGGAAATCCCCATATCCTTGGTTTCGAGAATATAATTTTCCATTATTTTTTACCCCCGTTTCCTTTGTTGTAATCTTTCATTTCCGGCGGCACCATATCAACGGAAAGCACCTCGTTCATTTCAATCTTTGTCGGAACAACGTCCCATTTCTGTGCATCATCCTTGACATGGGAAGGATCGGAACGGTGCTTGAAAATCTTTTTGAGAATAGCAGAAACGTCATAGCGATTGCGGAACTGCTTGAGCGCCGGCGCATTGTTATAAATCACGATCACAATAAGGATCAGTGCATAGAAAAGATTCTGCAAAACAGCAAGGTCGCCCGTGAGAACAGTCGCGAGTTTGGTATTGAGATAAGTAATGAGCGTTGCGGCAATGATAGAACCGTTAATCTTACCCATACCGCCAAGCACAACCATAACCAGGATTTCAATGGAATAATTATATCCGAATTTCGCGCTTTGAACCGTATAGTTGCTGTAACTGTAAAGAACACCCGCAATACCGGCAAACGTAGCGGAAAGCGTAAAAGTAATCAATTTATATTTCGTAACATTAATTCCCGTTGCACGCGCAGCAATTTCGTTATCGCGGATTGCGGTTACAGCTCTGCCATGCTTGGAGCGAATGAAATTCTGAATGATTGCCAATGTGACGAGAACAAGCGTGAAAGCGATGATAAACAAATATTTTTTGTCATAGCGCGGCGTATTGAGGCCGATCGCGCCGCCGAATGTTTCTTTGGAAGTATTCTGAAAAACAGATTTTACGATTTCACCGAATGCAAGCGTTACAATCGCAAGATAGTCGCCTCTGAGTCTGAGCGCGGGAATACCGATGATCACACCGCAAAGAGCGGCAACACCTGCACCGACGGCAAGCGAGATCAGAAATGCCGCAATGCCGTTTCCCAGCGAAGGAACAAGCAAAGCGGAAACCTTACCGCCGAGATAAGCACCCACGCACATAAAGCCCGCATGTCCGAGAGAAAGCTCACCCAAAAAACCGACAACCAAAGAAAGTGAAACCGCAAGAATAATACTAATTGCAACCTTTTCCAAAAGAAACAGCAATGAGGAGTTCAGCGGTCCGTTCAATGACATAACAGTCAGCACAACCGTAAAAATACCGATGACGATATAGTTGATATAATGATTCCATTTGATTTTTTTGATATTCATACCTTTTCCCTCCGTTTCTTACCGAGGAAGCCCGTCGGTCTGATCAGCAAAATGACGATCAGGATAAAAAATTCAATCGCATCGGTATAGGGAGCAATTGCCGAGATCTTATAGGAAACGGACTCAATGATACCGAGCAAAAGACCGCCGAGCATTGCGCCGGGAATCGAACCGATACCGCCGATAACCGCCGCTGTGAAAGCTTTGATACCGGGCATCGCGCCGAGGTTGTTCGAAACACTGGGCGATTTGAAAAGATAAAAAAGACCTGCAAGCGCTGCAAGCGCAGAACCGATCGCAAAAGTAATCATAATGATTTTGTTAACATTGATACCCATCAGCTGCGCCGCGCCCTTATCTTCGGAAACGGCAATCATTGCACGTCCCGTACGGGTATACTTGACGAAAAGTGTCAAAGCAGCCATAACCGCCGTTGCAGCACCGAGCGTGATCAGCTCGGAAACCTGAATATCAGCCCCCAAAAATTTGACCATACCGAACTCATATCCGTTGACCATTTTATTTGCAGAACCGAAGATGATCTGTGCCAGACTCTGGAGCAAATAGCTGACGCCGATCGCCGTAATCAGAACCGCCAGAGGAGATGCGCCTCGAAGAGGTTTATACGCGATTTTTTCGATCAGAACGCCGAAAAGCACGCAAACGAAAATCGCCGCTATGATCGCAATCAGGGGTTGATTCATCGCCATAAAAATATAAATCGTATAGGCGCCGACCATGATAATATCGCCATGCGCAAAGTTCAGCATTTTCGCAATGCCGTATACCATGGTATATCCGAGGGCAATCATTGCGTATCTTCCCCCGAGGCTGAGCCCGTTGATAAGTGTTGATAAGAATTCCATAAAAATGCCTGCCTTTTGATAAAAATAATACTGCACATATCGTTTTGTCGACACGTGCAGTAAAATAGTGAAATGCCGAATAAAAATCAGTTAGCTTCCTTGATTACATATTTGATTGCGCCCTTGTCAACAAATCCGTCTGCTTTCCAACTGATGCTATCGCCGGTAACGCCGCCTTCATAAGTATATCCGCTTGCAAACTGCTCTTTGAGAATTTCGCAAAGATCGGAAGCGCTGATAGTAACGGGAATCTCTTTACCTCCATCGACCGCCTTTTTCATTGCGCCGTAGATTGCGTATACGCAGTCATAAGCAGACGCGCCGAACTGATTCAGAGTTTCCTTGCCGTATCTTTCAACGTATTTATCGATGAATACTTTGGCTGCACCGTCGGTGGCCTTGGAGTTGAAATGAGAGAGCATGGTTACTTCCTGAGGGATGCTTGTGATATCAAAGCCATCGATATTATCAATACCGTCGAAACCATCGCAACCGTAATAAATTGCATTGGGAGCAACGATATCCTTTGCCTGCTTCATGAAAAGAGAAGCGGGAGTGTAATAGGTGGGCATAAAAATGAAACCGCAATCCTTGAGCGTGTTGATCTGTGTGGAAAAGTCCGTTTCGTTCGCACTTGTGAAGCTGGTTTCTACAACCTTGACGGAAGCATCAAGGTTTGCCTTGAACTGTGCGTAGATACCGTCGGAATACGCTTCGTCGGATTTATAGAAAACGCCGATGGTCTGACCCGCATAATTTTCATTTACGAATTCAGCAGCAACCTTACCCTGGTTACCATCGGCAAAGCACATCTGATAACCGTTGGGATTTGCGGGAATGTCGTCATTTGAAGCGGAAGGTGTGAGGAAGAACACATTGTCTTCAGCGGAAAGGTTTTTGAATTCCAAGCCGGGCTGGCTGGTTACGGTACCGAGAGACACCTGCATACCGCCTTCAAAAAGAGAGGCATAGTTGGTCGGCAACTTCTGCGCATCGTTCGCATCATCCATGGCAACAAGCTTGAATTTGATACCGTTCAAGCCGCCTGCGGCATTGATTTCGTCAATAGCCATCTGCGCTGCATTGCGAACAGCTTCGCCATACATAGCGGCACTGCCCGTCAAAGGACCGGATACACCGATGACGAATTCCGTATTGTTTTCTGTGTAGCCCTTCGTGCCACAGCCCGAGATAAGGCCCATGCACAAAGCAAGTGCAAGAACAAGAGAGAGAATTTTGACAAATTTCATAAGAAAGCCTCCTGAGATTAATTTGATATTGTGGAATTTCTCCTCATATGGTGCTTTACAGTTTACACTTTTTTTCCTAAGATGTCAAGTTATTTCACAAAATTTTTATAAAAATATGTCAGTTTACCCTTCAATCTTGGGCAAACAGAACAATCGCTCTCTATCAAAAAACTACAGACTTGCATTTTCACGCGCTCATCTGTAGTTTTTATTTACGGAAAATTTTTCAAACCGGATTACAGAATATCCTTGCGGAAAAGATCGGGAGCCGCGCCCATGCGGATCAGCAAATTCTTCATATAGTGATAAGCGCAGCTGTTCAGCAAAAGGTTTGCGATTTCGCCCACGCGACGGTTTTCTGCCTTTTCCAAGGAAGTCCCCTTGACCCACAGGTTGAATGCGCCCATTGCCTGACCGCACCAAATTTGCATATCAAATTTTCTGTCTTGATTTCCTTGAACTGCCCAACGGGAAGAATTTCCGAGATACCAACGGAAAACCAAAGCCATTTTCATTTTCGGATTCTTCTCTGCCTGGGGAATCTTGGCAGGATCTACCTTAGCAAAATATTCTTTTGTACCCTTCCAGATGTTTTCGAAAGAATCCTTCAAAATCTTTTTTTCAATACGGTCGCGGTCTGCGGTGGGAATTGCTTCAAAAGAAGGATATTTCACGTAATATTCATAGAGTTTCTGCGCATTCTGTGCATACATCGTCTTTTTCTTGATGACTTCTACTTTCGTACCCATCTCAAACATATCCGCGCAAGGAGCCATCGTTACGTCCGCCATGGCGGTTTCAGCCAGAATCTGCTTGACATAATCAGAAGTACCGGATTCCACACAACCTTGGTTTACAGAACCCGTAACCACATAAGCTGCTCCCATTTCAAAAGCGCCCAAACAGCTGAGTCCCGTACCGATACCGCCGCCCGCTCCAACACGAACCTTTTGCTGATAACCAAATTCCGCCTGTTTTCTGTTTGCCAATGCAATCAGCGCAGGGAGCATGGAAACCAGAGGGCGTCCATCCGTATGACCGCCGGAATCCGCTTCAACGGTAATATCGTCAGCCATTGGGATTTTATCTGCAAGAGCAGCTTCCTCTTCTGTAATCAATCCCTCTTTCCGCAAGGAAGCAACCGATTCTGCAAGAGGAGGAGATACAAACTTTTCAAGAACTTCTTCTCTGGAAACCTTGGCAATGATTTTATGGGGAATAACGATTTTGCCTTTCTCATTCTTTCGGATTCCCTTCAAACGGTAATAAACGAGCGCATCGGACGGAGTGATATAAGCTGAGGCTTCCACTGCGGGAACTTCTTTTTCCACAAGAAGCTTTGCAAGATTCATTTCCATCTGTAAATTGCGGTTGGAAAGCATATTAATCATATAAGGCTTGCCATTCAAAGCGTTCTTAATTCTATCGATTTCTTGTTCAACCGCATCGAGGCGCATACCGCCGGAGCCGTAGGAACCCATACAACCTGCCTTGCCCAAAGCAATAACCATATCACCGGATGCAATACCATTTGCCATAGCACCGCCGTAAAGAGCATATTTCAAGCCGTAATCCTTTTTAAAATTCGGATCACCAAAATCTTCTGCCGTCAGATTGGGCAGTTGAAACAAAACTGTTTCATTCTCCGGCTTTTCGGTAGATACCGTTACCTCGCCGCCGCTGCGATAAACATAAAGGATCGGATATTTTTCATTTGTCAGAATATCAATACTGTTTTCTCGATTCACAAAGGACATCGATATCTACCTCCTTAATTTGGATCGCTGAAAATCTTCAGCGCATAACTTTCAACCTGAATAATCTGCAAGCCGTCATTGAAGATGCCTGCATCAAAATATACGGAAATACAATCTTCCGTTTGGATCACATCTTTTACGTGAACCTCGTAGCGAAGCGTACTGTAGCCGTGTCTTGCCTGACCGCGGAACTTGGATTTAACACAGTTGCCGTTGATCATCGTAACATTGGAGCTTTCAAATTTGGAAAGAAGTCCCGCATGAGCGAAAAGGAATACGCCGAGTTGTGTAACACCGTCGGTCATGATGATTGCAGGAAATACAGGATCGTTTTTGAAATGTGCCTTGAAAGGCCACATATCCGGCGTGATCTGTTTTTCGCCGCAGATGATACCGCGTCCGTACATACCGCCGTTGTAATCAATTTTGGTGATACGGTCAATCATCTTCATATCGTGAACGTAATAAGTTTCCTTCAGAGAAGGCTTCTTGTGCACGCCGAAGCATTCTTCGTAATTACCGTTATAGAATGCGGAAACCTGCTGCTCATTGTAGGAAGTAACGGTGGAATCGTTGAAATGCAGAAATTCCTTGGGTTCAACCTTTTTCAGAAGTTTTTTCGGCGAAATGATTCCTTTATTGGAGGAAAGCTCCGCCTTGGTAAAGAAGCCACCCGTTGCTTCGGTAACAGCGATCAGTTCCTCGCCATTATAGGTTTCAAACGTAAAGAAAAGGAGAATCGTGGAGCCGTTCTGTACAAAGCGATTGATCTTCAGAACCGTGCGCATGGTATCGCCGACACGGAAGGGTCTTTCGCTGTAGGAAACCTGAGAGGAGTCGATGGCGCGGTAAGAAAGCGTACCTTTCGACATCGCATCAAGACCCATGTAAGCGATCAGGAAAATCGCGATATGAGAAGCCTCCGAACCGATCAAGGGAGAAATCTGCTTGTCGCCCGTACGGAACACACAGGTTTCGTCGAGATCGTATTCCGCCACGATGGAGGAAGGACGAAGTTTACCAAATTCCGCATCGATGGAAATGATACGGGAAACAAAAAGGAAAGGAGGCAAAGGCATTCTCGCTCTGATAGGATACTGATCGACTTCTTTATACTGATCCCCAAGAACTGCCGCCATGGAGCGGTCGGTCATCTCGATGATCTGTTCTCTGTCCCAAAGATAATCTTTCTTGGGAGCAGGCATGGTGGGAGCCGCCGCTTTGACTGCAGCGGCAGAATCGGCCGTCGGCTTGGGCGCGGTGTAAGCCGTCATAAACTGTTCAAACAACTTATTTTCCGCATCCAGATACATTTCATATGCCTTATGATTTATCGCCATCTGATTTGCAATATATTGATTCATCATCTGCTGCGTATCTGCCGGTTTGGATGCCGTGATATTTTTCTGTAGCGTTTTTTCGCTTACCATAGTTTTTACCTCTTTTTTAGGCTGTGTTTTTGAGTTATCCGCAACAATTTTGGGAATGGACATAACGGAGGTTTTCGACTCTTTGATTTTCGGCTCATCGTTTACGAAGGTAAGTCTGGAATATATTTTTTCAAAATCAAAGTCAACGTTTCCCGCCAGCATCGCCGCGCAAAGATCGAGCAAATAACTTGCCGTATCCTTATCCTCGTATATGGAGATCACCTTGACGTCAGAGTGTGCGGAAAGGGTTTCTTTTGCCCAATTTCCGCAAAGCTGCGTAGTGCTCAGATCGATCAGCACACGTGCGCCGCGGTCGTAGAGCGCGCGGATTGCTTCAGTATAATTGACAGATTGGGTAATGATCGCCGCAAAATTCTCAGCAAACATTTTCGTGCTGCTATCCATATTTTTCTTCAGATACGTACTGAAAAGCTGATACGGCAATTCATCTACGTCCAGATATACACCCGCATTCACAATGTTCGTACGAATATGTTCAAATTCGCCTTTCAGAACAGGCGTATGAATATACATGGGATCATCCATTTCCATTGCAATGCAACCAAGCTCCTTGATCAATTTTTCAGAAGAATGCTTATCACCGCAGATCAGAACATCTTTCGGTGAGCCTTCGATGATGACAAACACGTCGTCATACTTCGTAAGCGCTTTCTTCACATCTTCAGCGTTACATTTGAGATAGTATTTCGTCAGATTGATCTCGCGGCCAAAATATTTTTTCTCATGCTCCTTTTTGTTTTCAATCACATTTCGGATCGTGGATTCCAGGGAATCCATCGCGCAGTCTATATCCGTCGATTCGGAATCGCCGTCTCTGATCGCACTGTTTGAAAGATCAAACACAACCTCACCCATGCTGGCACCCGAAAGATAATCCGGATGAATTCCAATAGTTTCCAAAAGATACATCACAACAAACGTAATGTTAACCTCATCCAGATAACGGTGCAGCATTTCATTGCCGCTTCTGTTGGAGAATACGTTTCTCGAGGGTTTGAATGTATCTTCAACAAAATCATAAAGCTTGCTGACGTAACGGTGAAATGGTTTGCTGTGAAACATTCCGCCGGGAGGATTCATAAAAACAACCTTAGGGGTTTTTGTACTGGATCGGATATAAAGGGAACCTGTGAGGTTCTTCCATGTGAAGCCCTCTGTCAGAAGCTGATCCTTTTTTTGGAGCAGTTCATCGATCTGTGCATTCAGGCTTTCCACGTTCTCCGCCAGCAAAACGATGGTATTTTCCCCTCTTTTTTTCGCTTTCAGAGAATCCGTGCGTATTTTCATTGCCGCATAAAGTCCCTCTTTTGCGACATCCTCGCGAAGAGAGAGGAGGTTCTTTTCCGCCTCGGCTGCAGTAGTGAAGGTGACGGGGAAAAGATAGCGAGACGATTCAAATACCGCCCGATTGACAAGCGCCGCCTCTTTCAAATGCACCTCAATCCCGTCAATGCTTCGCGTGAGCTCTCTCTTTTCCATCCAATGCCAGATGTATGTGCCGCCCTCCTGTGCACCTCCGTCAAGTTTGAAAGCAAAGCGGATTTCGACAGTGGCTTTGATGAACTGCAGCATCGCATCCATCGGGGAAAGGCTTTCGCCGAGAGCAGAACCCGTTTCGGTACGGATCTCTGCTTGAGCCATGGATCTTGCCGGCTTTGCTGATAACAGAACCGCCGCGTATCCTTCCTCGCTTTGCGCGAGAAGAAGAGCGTTCTCATAGCATCCTTCGGAGAAAATTTTTACGCTTTCCTCCAGCATCCCTGCAAAAGTGGGCCTGGTTTTACATTCGGCAAAATGAAATTCACCGAGGATATCGTCGGGAACCTCTGCATGAGAGATCATAATCACAGTTTTTTCATCCTTGTATTTCAATGCAGCTTTGACAGCGTGCGGTATGGTCGGTTTAAATTTCTGTTTTGTAATCTTCTTTTGTGCGGTAACCGCTTCTATCAAGTCTTCGTGATCGGTCATACCGTCGACACAGATTCCGATACCTGTAACTGCAAATTGGTAATTCATATACATAACCCCTTTTTCTTTGATTATACGGGTGGATTTCCTGTATTGTTGATCAAGATTTGTGTAGACGGCAAGCCCATCAGGAATTCATTTGCAAAATAATTCGCACCAACCCCAAGCGGGATCAGAATATATCCTTTTTCTTTCAACGTACTGATGTACAGAGAATCTATATACATCATTCCGCCGTTCCAGGCGCCCCAGTTGATTGCCACAGCACGGCAATTCGGGTAGTGTTCCCTGATGTAATAAGCGTATTTATCCATATATTCGTTGCCGGACACGTAATCGATCTGTCCGTCATTTCCGAAATATCCGGAAAGCGAGCTGAACATCACGAGAACCTTCAGTGTGTTCTTATCCACGCAATCCATAATGTTGTTCAACCCTTTATATTTCGTGCCGAAAACTCGTTCAAAGGACTTCATATCCTTATTCCAGATTTTGGAGTCCGATACAATGCCCGCGCCGTGGACCACACCCGTGATCTTGCCCACTTCCTGCTGAATCTTTGCCATTACGGCTTTCATGCTCTCACGGTCATTGACGTCACAGGAATAGTAATAAACGCCGTTTCCCGTGACTCTGATTTTATCCATCGTTCCAAACAGCTCTCTCTGAGAAAGAACTGCGCGGGCTTTTTTTTCGATTGCTGTCAGACCGCCCTTATGGCCCTGCGCCTTGAAGCGTTTTGCCATCAGGGTCTTCATATCTTTCAGCTCTGTAACCGCAGAGGTTTCTTCGTCATCGTTATTTTCCTCCAGAATCTGCGCTCTGCCCAGCAAAACAAACGTACACTTGACACGTTTTGCCAATTCCAGAATGCAGGAAGAAGTAACACCTCTTGCGCCACCCGATACGAGAACAACGTCGTTCTCACTCAGCGTACAGTAATTTTCCGTAACCGCAGATTTTGTCAGTACGGAGGACAGACGGTGGCGGACACCGTCTGCGGTACGTCCAACCTCCTGAAGGCTGTCGTAATAATGAAGCTCCTCATCGAGATAACGGATCTTCGTATCCACATCCAGTGTCGGTTCAAAATCAACATTCTTGACGTATACCATACCTCTAAGCTCGATTTCAATGCATTTCGCCATACCGTTCAAAGTACCGTAGTGATAGTACTCCGATTTGCCCGTCATACCCAGCTTACCATCGATGAAGGTATTGAAAAGGAAAAGCCTCTTGCTGTCGGATTTATGCGCGCGGATGTAGATCACGTAGCGTTTGATCACAGCCGCAATGCTCAGAATGTAGTCGTAATAACGATCTCTGTCCTCTGCGCCGTAATAACGGTTACCCAGAACGACAAGACCTGCGATCTCGCCCTTTTCGGCAGCCGCCGCAACCTTTGCTTCGGCTTCATCCTCGCTCGGAAAGCCCTCAATATGGAGAATCTCCAGACCGTGATTTTGCAAATATGCTTTCAATGCCTTTCCGTATGCATCTTCTTCACCCAAAAAAAGTATCGTTCCGCATTCCGGCAACGCGCACGCACCGCGAGAAATCGGCGCGCATTGCGTAAGCTGAACCTCCAGACGCTTGATGGTGTCGGGCGCATTCAGATCAATGGCATCGATCACCGGATTGGCCCATAGGTTTATATTTTCTTTTTTATCTTCCGTATATACCGTCTGTGTCGGTGCCTGTGTCAAACACGACATCAGCAAACTCTGACCTCGCATCAACTGCTCGTAGGCATTCATGCCACTCGTCTGGAAGTCCGAGATCCATCGGTTAAGTTCAGGCGTAATGCTTCCGCCTTGCGCCACATAACTTTCCAATTGCTTGATTTTTATGTTTTGGGAATTCCAGTAGGCTTCCAAAGCATCTGCCTGCAAGCGATGCACGTTTCTCCCTTGTTTCATATATATCTCCCTTATCGATCAGATTTTTTCGCCAAAAAAGCAACAATGCCTTGAATATCCGAAAGTGCGGACATCTCTCCGACCTCATCAGGTGTCAGCGAGCATTTGAGACTCTCAAACACAGCGGAGAAAATTTCTACTCTCTTGATGGAGTCGATACCGAGATCGGTTTCCAGCTCCATCGTCACGTCAATCATATCTGTGGGATAGCCTGTTTTGTCGCTGATGGAATCGAGCACGACCTTTTCGATCGCTTCTGCGGAGAATCCGCTTGACGCCTCTGCGGGAACCGCGGTATCGAAGGAGGTTTCTGCGGTTGCCGTCATGATACCGCCAACGCTTTCCAAATATTCCGCGATTGCTCGGATGGTCGTTTTCGTGGAAAGATTTGCCACATCGTCTGCGGTGAAGATATCACCCATTTGCTTATTTATCTCAGAGAGAATTTCCACACGCTTGATAGAGTCAATGCCAAGGTCGGTTTCGAGCTCCATGTCTGCATCCATCATATCGGTCGGATAACCGGTCTTATCGCTGATGACCGCAAGAACCAGAGCGGAAATATCGACACCGCTTGTCTTGGTTTCTGTAGTGGGCGCAGTCTGCGCATTGCCGCCGATGCTTTCCAGATATTCCGCAATCGCGCAGATGGTCGTTTTGGTGGAAAGGTTTGCCACATCGTCCGCGGTGAAGATATCAC
>JAFQEK010000136.1 GCA_017399025.1 Clostridia bacterium | reverse complement strand
TACAACAGGAAAACGTGTCGCGGCAATTTTTATTATGATCGGCGTATTTTGCGGACTTTCCTTAGGTGTTTACTCGGCTCGTGAACCAATCGTAGAATTTTTCTTGAACATAAAAGAAAAATATTCTGAGTTTTTTTTCAACCAAGAGGATATCGAAAAAGCACCCGAAATCATCGAAACGTTTTATACTCTCGGATATGTTCCCGAAGGGTACGAACTCATCGAAACAAAAATTACGGAATGCAAGGCTGATTTTATTTGGGAAAACCAACATGGATACAGTATCAATTTTTCACAGTATACATTACACTCTAATACAGCCATGGATACCGAAGATTCCAATTTCACAATTATTTATGTGGACGGTATGAAAATAGCCTGGTCCGAAAAACACAAGGAAAAAGCTTATTTTTGGAATACAACCGAATATGCTTTTTCGCTGAATATCACCGAGCCAATCCCCCACGATGAATGTATTGATCTGATAAAATCTTTAACACACTACACTGATTAAATCACAGGAGGCACACATGAAAAAAAGATATGTTTAATTTTGTCGCTTTTCTTTATACTGAGTTTCGTATTGCAGACAGCCGCATTGGCAGACGGTATCATGCCGTTGAATAACAATACTTCTCTGACAAGCACGGATTTCTATATTTCCGATTCCGGATTGGCGACGGTTGATTTAAAATATAATGGTTTCACCGATATCACAACAGGCGCTACTATCACAATTAAAATCGAAAAAAGATTCTTGTTGGTGATCTGGAACGACGTTGTTTCCGATACCATCACGGTAACGGGTGAACGTTATAGTGATACCTTGTATTATCAGCTTGAAAAATCCGGCACTTACAGATGCACTGTAGTCTATACCGTTTCCGGCAGCGGCGGCGCGGATGATGTGATTACCTTTGAGAAGACCGCATCTTATTAAAAATACATATTAAAAAATCGGCAGGGGAAAATTTTCCTCTGCCGATTTTTCGTGGATTGAATCGTCATAAGCAACAAGATATTTCTGCGCTTACGCAGATAAAAAACGTGAGTTCGATGGAAGGATAAAGGATTGTTTGCACTTCTAAAATCGAATGATATTGAAGTGGAAAATCCCTCTCAGTCAGCTTACGCTGACAGCTCCCCCAAAGTGGGAGCCTTTAAATTTGTTTGCATAAATCCCCGTTTACCGTTCTATTCTTCATCGAACTCGCGTTAAAATTACTCCGTCATAACAGTCGAAATTGATTTTTCTCAAATTCAATGAGTCCGTCATCTCTCATTTTGCAAAGCTCGTTTGACATTGCGCTTCTGTCAACCGACAAAAAATCCGCAAGCTGTTGGCGGTTAAACGGAATGGTAAAGTTTGCGCTGTTCCGGCGTTTTGCTTCTTCGGAAAGATAAGAGATTAGTTTTTCTCTCGTTGTACGCTTGGAGATATGTCCGAGTTTACGGATCAGCGCTTTGTTTTTCTCAGAAATGGCAAAGAAAAGATTTTGCACAACCATGGAATGAAAACGGCAAGCCGATGAACAAACCGTGATAATTCTCCGTACATCGAAAAAAATAACCGTACTGTCTTCCACAGCAAGTACATCATTGAGAAGCGCACCGCTTTCGGGCGCGATATAGGCTTCACCGAACATTTCACCAACGGCAATCCGGTTGATGATGGTACGGTTACCCCAATAATCATCCCGTTGAATATGCAATTCTCCCGAAATAAGCACCGTGATGTGATTCAGATGTTCCCCCTCTCGAAAAACATATTCTCCTTTTTGGTATTCTCCGAGTCTTGCATCAAGGCAAGAAAGCATTGCAGCAATCTCATCTTCAGTAACCCCTGCAAAAAGTTTAGTACTTTTCAAAATTGGAATAAATTTTTTCATAAAAATCTCTTTTCCGTTGTAAATACAACCGATTTATTACTCTTATTGTACTATAATGAAAATATAAAGTCAAGCAAATATGAAAAGGAGATTTGATTATGATCCGCAAAATTATAAAAATTGATGAAGAAAAATGCAACGGTTGCGGTGCATGCGCTTCCGCTTGTCATGAAGGTGCCATTGAAATAATTGGCGGCAAAGCGAAACTTACCCGTGAAAATTACTGTGACGGACTCGGCGATTGTCTGCCCGCATGTCCTACGGGTGCGATCACATTTGAAGAACGCGAAGCACCCGCTTATGATGAAGCGGCAGTTCTCGCCTCCAAAAAGAAAAAAGCCGCACCTCTTCCCTGCGGTTGTCCGGGTACGCAATCCAAAACCATCAAGCGCGAACCTTCCTCATGTACTATGCCGACTGCGCCCTCCGTCAGCCGACTTTCCCAATGGCCCGTACAGATCAAGCTGGTACCTGTAAATGCACCCTATTTTGACGGCGCACATCTGCTCGTGGCGGCAGATTGCACGGCATATGCCTACGGCAATTTCCACAATGAATTTATCCGTAACCGTGTTACTTTGATCGGCTGTCCCAAATTGGATTCAGGTGATTACGCGGAAAAACTCACGGCAATTCTTGCAAATAACAATATCAGAAGCGTAACCGTCGTCCGTATGGAAGTGCCTTGTTGCGGTGGTATTGAAAACGCTGTCAAACGCGCACTGATGGCAAGCGGTAAATTCATTCCGTGGCAGGTAACTACCATTTCCACCGACGGAAAAATTTTGGATTAAGTCTCTCTTGGCTCCTCCCTAATTGGCTGTTTTACGGCGAAAGTTTCGAATTTTTCAATTGAGCACGATATTTTAATTTTTCCCCCGATTATTGAAATATATAAAAATTTAAGATATGTATTGAAATTTGGAACAACAAATGATATACTGTATATGATATCATAAAAAACATTCAGAGGTACATATACAATGATCTGTAATTCAATACTTGATGCTTTGGGAAATACGCCTATCATCAGACTTTCACACATGTGCGAAGAAGATTCGGCAGAGGTGATTGTGAAATTTGAAGGTTTGAACGTAGGCGGCTCCATAAAAACAAGAACCGCATATAATATGATACTTGATGCCGAAAATAAGGGACTCCTCCATAAAGATACGATCATCGTTGAGCCGACCAGCGGAAATCAAGGAATCGGTCTTGCTCTCGTCGGCGCGGTCAAGGGATACAAAACCGTAATCATTATGCCCGATTCCGTAAGCGAAGAGCGAAGAAAACTTGTACGACATTACGGTGCCGATGTGATTCTGATACACGATTCGGGAAATATCGGCGCATGCATTGAAGAATGTATGCAAACCGCATTGAAAATGAAAGAAGCAAATCCCAACGTGTTCGTACCGCAACAGTTTGAAAATCCCGCAAATCCAGCCATTCAGCGTGAACAAACTGCGATTGAAATCCTGGAGCAGGTCGGAAAACCGATACACGGATTTTGTTCGGGAATCGGAACAGGCGGAACCATCACGGGCATCGGAGAAACCCTGAAAACCGCAAATCCCGATATCGAAATCTGGGCAGTTGAACCCGAGCATGCCGCCATCCTTTCGGGCGGTTCCATCGGAACACATCTCCAAATGGGGATTGGTGACGGATTAATCCCTGAAATTCTCAACGTAAATATTTACGATGATATTTGTATCATCAAGGATGAGGAAGCCATCCGCACATCAAAGGATCTTGCTTCAAAAGAAGGGATTATGTGCGGTATATCCAGCGGAACGAATGTGGCAGCTGCGCTTCGTCTTGCAAAAAAACTCGGAAAAGGAAAAACAGTCGTAACCATTCTTCCGGATACCGCGGAAAGATATTTTTCCACACCTTTGTTTGCTGAATAAGTCATTTTATTGATCAAAAAACCGAAAGAATGAGGAGTTTCATCGGATTCCTATTCTTTCGG
>JAFQEK010000135.1 GCA_017399025.1 Clostridia bacterium | reverse complement strand
GGTGTTCTTTCCGATGCGGAATGCTACGAAAAGGAAAGCTTTTCCGATGCCACGCTTTTGGAATATCCGCAATATACAAGACCTTACGATTTCCGCGGAAGAACCGTTCCGGATGTTCTTCTCAGCGGACATCACGCAAAAATAGAAAAATGGCGCGAAGAGAAAGCGCTTGAAAAAACGAAAGCGGTCCGCCCCGATCTCTTTGCCAAAAGAAAATAAAACGGAAAATAAAGGGGCAAAAAGGAGAAGGCTCTGCAAATGAAAAAAAACGCTTTTTTCCACAGTCCCGCTTTTACTATTGCCGCCATGATTGCCGTTACGCTGTTTGCCAAAGCATTGGGATTGATCCGCCAGATGATGACGGCGAGCATTTTTGCAGCAAGTCCCGAAGGCATCGCCTTTTCAGCGGCTTCGGGGATTCCTCTGGCGGTTTTTGATATGCTCTTTTCCACTGCGGTTCTGGGATCTTTTTTGCCGATTTATAAAGGAAAACTGACCTCTGATCTCAAATGTGCGGAATCCTTCTCTTCTTCGTTTCTGAGCGCGGTGGTCCTTGTAACAGGAGGCGTTGCTTTGCTCGGCATCTTGCTTGCCCGTCCGATTCTTCTGCTCGCCGCACCGGATCTCGATGCACAAACAGCCAATCTGGCGGTAACTCTGCTCAGAATGATGTTTCCTGCCGTGATCTTTGCAGGCACTGCCTATACGCTGGTGGGAATTTTACAGTCGCATGAACGTTTTTTGCTTCCTGCGTTTGTCAGCGCGCTCTCCAATCTCGTCATGATCTTGTATCTTGCATTCTGTCCAAAACCGATCGAAAAAATTTCCGCAATCGGACTCGCGGCAGCATATCTGATTTCCTGGGCGGTGCAATTTTTAACACTTGCCGTTCCACTGATCCGTCAAAGAAAATTCCCCTTGCCGACAAAGAAAATTCTGACTTCCGATACAAAGCTTGCCGCCGCACGTTCGCTCCCCGTGATGTTTGGTTCCTGGCTGATTCCGATGACTTCACTCATTGCAAAAGCCTTTTCTTCATTCATTGATGGAAATACGATCGAACCGGAAGCCTATCCCGGAACCGCTATCGTCGTCTATGAAAATGCATTTTCCGTTTTTACCATTGCCGCAGGACTTCTGACCTACGGAATCTGCAATTATATTTTTCCAAAGCTTTCCGAACGCGCCGCCATCGGAGACGGAAAAGGTTTTTCAAACTTAATTGAAAACGGAATGTTTGCTTCTCTTGCATTGATTTTGCCGATCAGTGCCGCAGCGTTCATTCTTTCCGAAGAAATCATTGCACTGCTCTATTTACGGGGAAGCTTTACACAAGGATTGGCATCGGCAGCTGCCGATGCCCTGAAAGTACTGTCGTTTGCCATGCCCGCTTACGGAATGACGGAGCTTTTCTCCCGTGTTTGCTATTCTTGCGGAAAAGTGCGCTTTCCCATGCTTGCTTCTCTGACAGGCATTGCGGTTTCGCTTCTTTTGAATGGAACGGTTTTATTCAGCGATGCGCTTTCGGTCAAAACGGTATCTTGGGCAACAGTATTGGGACAAACGTCGGCTTGTACGGTTTTGCTTGTGCTTTGCCGATTGTTTTTTTCGAAAAAAACAAATCTTCACTTGAAAAAAATCTTACTTTTGTTTCCCGGATGGGCATTTGGAATCGCCTCTATGTGGATATGCAGAAATTTTTTAAGACAAATTTTACAATTTTCAAAGACTTTTCAAAATTTTCTTATCATAACTATTGTTTTTACAGTGGGTTTTATGGTATATTTAATATGGTTGATAGGGATTGGGCTCTTTCCCGTTAAACGAAATGCCCAATCGCCGTTGCTCTGATGCAGCATTATTTTTGAAAGGGGGATCCGATTTGGCAATATCAAAGAAAAAGCGTTCCCGCGGCAGATTCCGCAAATCCATATTGATTTATTATCTGACGAAATTTTCCGGTTTCATTTACCGCACATTCTTATCGGGTTTTTTCGGATGGCTTCTGACTTCATATGAAGCATTGGCGGCAGGCTTTTCCTCTTCCGTCATCGTAAAAAAATTTCAAACGGTTTCGGATCATAAAATTTTTCATATGACAAGAAATATAAAACATTTCTTTGCGTTGACATATGAGAGAAGTTTTTTTCTGAATCTGCTGAAAAGTCTTTCCAGAAAACTCCTGACAGCACGGCTTGCTTCTTTCGGTATTTTCTTTTTTTCATATGGTTTTTATTTGATTTTGATTCAATTGATCAAGGAATATGTATTTCCCGAAGAATCCTTGGTTATGAGCGGAATCATTATGGGCGGCACATATATGCTTGTCGGAATGCTGTTTTTGTTTTCGAGAAGAAATGTGGCATACGCCGTTTATCAAAGTAAAATTTTATCTGTAATCTTATTTGAATTTCTCGGACTCCGCGTTGCGGAAGTTGTGGAAGCTGCCAAACTGGAAATCAAAAAAGGATGGAACCCGCCGTTTGTTTTCGGTATGGTTTTCGGACTGATTTCCATTGTTGTAAATCCTTTGATGATTTTAGCGATCATTCTGCTTACTGCACTGGTTTCTGTCGTAATGATTTCTCCCGAAGCGGGGATCATTTTGATGTGTCTGGGACTTCCTTTCCTGGGCACTATGCATTTGGTTGCCCTGCTTTGTTTGATCATCATTTCCTATATTTTTAAATTGATCTGCGGAAGACGCATCTTCCGATTACAGATCATGGATTTTACCATTATTACTTTCCTTATTTTCGTAATTTTCGGCGGCATTCTCACCATTGACGGATCGAGTTTTTTGAAAATGTTGGTTTTCGTCTGTTTCATGTCCGTATATTTCGTCATTAAAAATATCATCTCTTCCCCCGATTTGGTAAAACGCTGTCTTTATGCGTTGGTGCTTTCTTCCGCTTTGGTCTCCGCAATCGGCATTTATCAGAACTATTTCGGTGTTCTTTCAACAAAATGGCATGATATTTCCGTTTTTACGGAAATCCGCGGTCGAGTGGTATCCACATTTGATAATCCGAATGTCCTCGGAGAATTTCTGATTTTGATTTTTCCCATCACGCTTGCTTTGATGGCAAATGCGAAAAAAGCAAACGAACGCTTTTTCCTCTTTGTTTGTGCGCTGATGAGTTGTTTTTGCCTGATATTTACATGGTCAAGAGGCGCTTGGCTTGGATGTATGATTACAACAGCAATGTTCCTTTGTGTATCCAGTAAATATTTCTTTACGGCAGGAATTCTTTCTTTACCCATTGTCGGAATGTTTGCCTTGTTCCAAACAGATTCCGCCATCATCGGACGGCTCACGAGTTTCGGTGACAGTTCGACCTCTTACAGATTGAATATTTGGAAAGGCGTTCTCCGCATGTTGGAGGATATCGGATTTTTCGGTATTGGTATCGGTGAAGATGCATTCCGTAAAATTTATCCGATTTACTCGCTTGCCGGCATTGAGGCTGCACCGCATTCTCACAATCTCTATTTGCAAATCGCCGTGGAAATGGGTGTATTTGCGTTGCTGTTTTTCTTGGTTTTCATATTTATGTTTACGCAATTTTCTCTCAGTTTTTGTAGAAATGCCATGAGCCGTTCCAACCGATTGCTTTGCATGGGTATTTTCAGCGGTGCGGCTGCTCTTCTGATTCAGGGTCTGACCGATTACGTCTGGTATAATTACCGTATCTTCCTTTTATTCTGGATTATTATCGGTCTTGGCATTGCGCATATATATACCGCAAAAAATACGGAAGAGGAATCGGATAGAATTTATTTTTAAGACAGTTGCTTCCCACCGTCGGCGGCGATGGGAAAAGAAAAATATGCAATCCGCCGAGAAGGATCTACTATGGTACAGAAACGAAAAAAGGTGCGGTTCAATCTGGTTGATATGTTAATCGTGATTTTTATTCTGGCTATTATTGCCGCGGCAACATATTTTTTAATCGGTTATTTCAAACCGGATGCCAATTCCGGCAACAACGATTTCAAGTTTAAAATCCGCATTGAAAACGTTAATAAAGAAAGTTGGGACAGTTTAAAAGAACTCGGTCTGCTGAACACAGGAACAATTGTCAAAGATGCTGTCACCGGCGAAGAAATCGGAACCATTTATGCAGCAGAAGCCAAAGAGTCCCTGCATTACGGCGGTTTGATTCCGGATGAAAACGGTTATATATTGGGAACTGCGGTATCTGAAGATGAATACACTGTATACATCACGATTTCCGCCGATGCCGAACAGGATAATTCCCGTAAGATTTACAAAGTCAATCATATTCGCATGCTCATTGGCGAAACCGTGCATTTCAAAATCAAATCCTTTACCGCCACTGCCTATATCGTGGAAACGAATATTTCAGATGAACCGAAATCTCCGTAGGAAAGGAAACGAATATGAATAAGAATGTAAATACAAATAAAGCAGTTCCCAAAAATAAGAAAAAAAAGAAAGCATCGGGACCGAGATTCAATGTTTTCGATTTTTTGATTATTTTTGCGATTCTCATCTGCGCAGGCGCAATCATTGTGCGTGCAATTTTCATCGGAACAGCGAAAAAGGACATGACAACCGCAACCGTGGTTTTTGAAGTCAGTTATATTTCCGATGTAACCGCTAATGCACTTGACAAGGAGGAACCGCAGCCGATTTATCTGCAGAGCGACGATACCCGGATCGGAACAATCATAAAGGCAGAACAAACGCCTCAGAAAATCCTTGAAAAAGACGAAAACGGAATTTTGCAATCCGTGATCCATCCCGAAAAATACACTGTTAAAACAACTGCTAACATTGAAGGCGTATGGAGCGATGATGGCTTTCTGATCAACGGTACGCAGCTTGCAACCGTCGGAAAAACCTTTGATATCTACACACCGTACGTTTCTTGTACCTTTACGGTTGTCAGCATTTCGCCAAAACAATAAAATTTTACAAAAAATTTCGTTATCTCGATATTTTTTGCAAAAAACTCTTGATTTTGTTTGAAATCATTGGTATAATGTTTAGTAAATAATAGTTCATTTTTGTTCGTTTGCGGACAAGTAAAAATCAAAACAGGAGCGAAAAAAGATGATTTCCAGAGATATAACCATCAAAAACAGCGTTGGTCTTTATGCAAGACCCGCAACATTTTTCATTCAGAGAGCAAATTCCTATAAGAGTTCCATTTGGATCGAAAAGGACGATCGCCGTGTAAATGCAAAGAGCCTTCTCGGTGTTCTTTCCATGGCAATTGCAGGCGGTACTACCGTCACCCTGATTGCAGACGGTCCCGATGAAGCGGAAGCAATCGGTGCGCTTGAACTTCTTGTAAGCACAGAAATTTGATTTTTCAAAAAACGGACGGCAGCAGATAACGCCTTGTTTACAAGGTGCTCTCTTCTGTCGTTTTTTCATACCGTAAAAATAGGAAACACGGAGTTCTCTCCGGAAAGGAGATGTTATGGTCAAAGCGGAATATGCTGAAAGACTCAGAGAAAAAGCGGCGGGATTGCCTCTGACCCCCGGCGTATATATTATGCGCGACAGCGCAGGCAAGGTCATTTATGTGGGAAAATCCCGTGCAATTAAAAACCGCGTTTCGGGATATTTTCAGGAAAGCGGTCAAAACAGCCTGAAAACCGACAGCATGACATCGCACATTTTCGATTTCGATTATATTCTTTGCGATACGGAAATGGAAGCACTGACCTTGGAAAACAGTCTGATCAAGCTCTATCATCCCCGTTATAACATCAAACTCAAAGATGACAAATCCTATCCGTATCTGAAAGCAACACTCGGAGAAGAATTTCCCCGCTTTGTTCTGACACGAAAAAGAGAAAGTGAAAAAGCAAAATATTTCGGACCTTATACCAGCACGGCAACGGTTTACGGAATGATTGCTGCTTTACAGAAAACATTTGGTCTTCCCTGCTGCAAATACAGCTTCCCCCGCGACCGAGGGAAAGTAAAAAATTGCGTTTACAGACAAATGGGATGTATCGCTCCCTGCGATCCTTCGATTTCTCCGGAGCAGTACAGGGAATCCTTTGAAGAAGCACTTTCCTTTCTTTCGGGCAAATATGAAACGATCATTGAAAGCCTGACAGAAAAAATGAATTATGCCTCAGAAAATTTAGCATTTGAAGCCGCTGCCGCATATCGGGACCGTATCCGCGCAGTAAAAAGACTGGAAGAAAAACAAAAGGTTGTTGCAAATCCGGATACGGAACGGGATATCGTTGCATGGAATGCGGCAGATCCCATTTCCTCCATCTGCATTTTTTATATCCGATCGGGCAAACTGATCGATTCCGAAATGTTTTATTTTTCGGGCGGAGAAATTTTGGACAGCGATGCAGTCTCCTCTTTCCTTTACGAACTCTATTCACGTCGGGAATATATTCCCAAAGAAATCAATCCCGCAGAAGTGCTTTCACCCGAAGATGCAGCGTCTCTTTCCGAATGGCTGACAGAGAAAGCAGGATACCGCGTATACGTCCGAACGCCTTTCAAGGGTGAAACGCGCAGACTTTGCGATATGGCGGCGGAAAATGCCAAAATCCGTGCGGAGGAGTATGCAAAGGCAGCGGAAAAAAGCGAAAAATCTCTTGTCCGTCTGGCAGCATTATGCGGTCTGGAAGCCGTACCGACAAGAATCGAAGCCTTTGATATCTCCAATTTCGGAGATGATAATATTACTGCGGGCATGGTCGTTTACGAAGATGCCAAACCGAAAAAAAGCGATTACCGTTTATTCAATATCCGCTCTGCCGCAATCAGGGACGACTATGCTTCCATGCGTGAGGCGGTTGCCCGCCATCTCTCCCATCTCAGCGAAGAGGGGGCAAAAATCCCCGACCTGCTCTTGATAGACGGCGGCGAAGCACACAGAGCAATCGCGGCGGAAGAAGTCGCGGCGGCAGGATATGCCATTCCTGTTTTCGGCATGGTAAAGGATGAATATCATAAAACACGTGCGCTTGTAGGTGCAGACGGAGAAATTTCTATTGCGGGAGAGCAATCGGTATATACCTTGATCTACCGCATTCAAGAAGAAGTACACCGTTTTACGGTCTCCAAAATGAGCGCCGCCAAAAGAAAAACTCAAACGATCTCTGTTTTGGAAGAGATTCCCGGCATTGGACGTGCGCGAGCCAAAGCGTTGCTGACACATTTCGGAGGACTTGCAGGTGTAAAAAAAGCCTCAGCCGAAGAGCTTTGCGCCATTCGCGGTGTAACACACGCGCTTGCGGAACAGATTATCGGATATTTTCGGGAAAACAAGGATAGAAAGGAATAAAAAACTATGAGAATTATTACAGGAACGGCGCGCGGCGCCGTATTGAATACATTGGAAGGTGAAGCAACTCGTCCGACTCCTGCAAAGGTAAAAGAAGCACTTTTCAGCTCCATTCAGTTTGATATCGAAGGAAGAAAGGTTTTGGATCTCTTTGCGGGCTCCGGTCAGCTCGGTCTGGAAGCACTCAGCAGAGGTGCGGAAAAAGCTACATTCGTTGACGGCGCAAGAGAAGCAACAGCAATTATCACCGCCAATGCGCAAAAAACACATCTTTATAAGCAATCGAATGTGCTTTGCATGGATTGGAAGCAGTATATTCAATCCGCAAAGGGCAGAAATCGGTTTGATCTTGTTTTTCTCGATCCTCCATATGCGCTCCGCTTGCTTCCCAAAGTAACGGCTGCTCTTTACGATGCGGATATGCTCTCTGAGGGAGCGCTTGTCATCTGTGAAGACGAGGAAGGCGGACTTGCCGAAGATGTAATGGTAAAAGCACGCTACGATCTGGTAAAATCCAGTCGTTACGGCCGTGTCCATATCACCATTTTAACACCCAAAACCGAGGATGAAGAAGCATGAAAAAAATTGCTTTGATTCCGGGAACCTTTGATCCCGTTACTCTCGGACATCTCGACCTTGTTCATTTTTCCGCAGCAATTTTTGACGAGGTTATTGTTTGCATCTGTGTCAATCCGGATAAAAAACATCTTTTTGATGAAAATGAAAGAAAAGCCATGTTGGAAAAAGCAGTTTCCGCTTATCCGAATGTGCGTGTGGATATTCATCACGGATGGACTGCCGATTATGCACTTGCCATCGGTGCGCAATGCATTGTCCGCGGTATACGCAACGCAACGGATACACAATATGAATTGGAAATGGCAGATTTCAATTTCAATTACAAAGGAATTCGTACACTTCTGATTCCCGCTCGCGCGGAGCTTGCAGAAATCAGCTCCACTGCAGTCAGAGAAAAACTTGCCAAAGGCGAAAGCATTGAACATCTTGTGCCGCAGTCTTTGAATTGGGAATTATAAAATTTTCTACAACAAAATGAAATATCAAAAAAAGCATACCTGAAATCCGATATTATCCGGAAATTTTCAGGTATGCTCCCAATATTTTAAAAGAACGTGAGTTCAATGAAAAGATCAATGATTGTTTACTCGTTCAAAAGCCCTGACACATGACACAGGGCAACAGCATTTACTTTTTAAGACTAATTTTATAAAAACTATGATTCCATCGAATTTCTGTTACTAAACTTTTTTCTTTGCCAAAAAGAAAAAAGTTACAAAAAAGAAGTTGGCGAGCTTGGGCAGCTCGACCGCCTGTGCAGATTTTTTGCTTTCAGCGGAGATGAACTTGTAAAAATCGAGACGCAGGTATGCTTAAT
>JAFQEK010000134.1 GCA_017399025.1 Clostridia bacterium | reverse complement strand
TTCAGGCGGAGTTTTACGATTATCTCAATATCATTTTTCGTTGCTAACCTTATTACCATAAAAACCTCTAAATTTATATTTTGCTTAATATGTTCTATTAAATATTCCCAATTAACATCCTCTGACAGTTAGATAAATTCAAGTTTATCTATATGAGTTATTTTATCATGTGACAGCAATATATACAAGAACAGTTCCGGTAGAATTACCTGTCGGGACTGAAACTGTTTTACGAACACCCGGCTTTTGCCATGGATTTATTTTAACATTTGATTTTCTACATAACTCGTTAAGTTGACGACTTTGAGTGCATGGGAAAGGCTTGAAGACTCCAAATCAGAAAAGATCAAAAAATCAATCACGGAGAAAAAATATGAACGAACAATTTATCAGAAGCGCATTTGTACTTGGCGATGAAGCCATTGAACGTCTGAAAAAGAAAAAAGTGATTCTTTTCGGCGTAGGCGGTGTCGGTTCTTTTTGTGCCGAAGCTTTGGCAAGAATCGGAATCGGTACGATCTGTCTTGTGGATCCGGATTCCGTATCCGTTTCGAATATCAACAGACAATTGATCGCTTTGCATTCCACGGTAGGAAAAAACAAAGCCGAGGTTATGAAAGCACGTATTGCAGATATCAATCCCGAAGCCAAAGTAACGGCTCTTCCCCTTTTTTATCTGCCTGAAAATGCAGACAGCGTACCGCTTTCCGATTATGATATCATTATCGATGCCATTGATACCGTTTCGGCAAAAATTGAGCTTGCCGTACGCGCCAATGCGCAAAATATACCAATCCTTTGCGCCATGGGTACGGGCAATAAAATGCACCCCGAAAAATTGGTCGCAACCGATCTTTCGCAAACGAGTGTATGTCCCCTTGCCCGCGTTATGCGCAGAGAATTGAAAGCAAGAGGAATCACCCATCTGCGTGTGGTCTATTCCACCGAAGCACCCTTTCCGCGTCATGCGGATTATGTCAATTATGAAGACGGAAGCGGAAAAAAAGGAATCCCGGGAAGCCTTTCTTTCGTTCCCTCTGCGGCAGGCTTGCTCCTGGCTTCGGAAGCCGTCCGTATTTTGCTCGAATCTTAAACAATCCACATTCGGCGGAAGCAGGAAGCTCAATTCATTCTGCATCCGCATGCGCTTGCAAAAGAGCACATGCCCGATCAAAATCGCCCCTTACCGCATAAAAATCGGAAAGCGTTTGCAGAGCGTTCAAGGTTATCGGATGTTTTTTACCGAGCGCACGGAACGCCGTTTGATACGCTTGTTCCATACATCCGCCCGCTTTTTCGGAATCACCGAGCTTTTCATAAACGGCGGCAATGTTTCCGAGCATTTGCAAAGCATCGGGCAAACCCTCTCCGTAAGCCTCGGATACAAGCCGATACGCAAGCTCTGCCGTTTCCAAAGCTTTCTCCCGTTTGCCCATGTCGAAATAGGTAATAGCAAGATTATTCATGGTTGTCAAGGTATTCGGATGGGTTTCGCCGAGAATTTCTCTGCTCTTTTTCAGAATCCGTTCTTCCGTTTCCGCCTCTTTTTGGAACTCGCCGTTTTTCCCGTAAACGATAGCAAGATTATTCAGAGAAGCCATGGTCTGCGGATGATCTTCACCGAGTATTTTTGCGCGCAGAGAATAAACTTCTTTCGTCCATGTCATTTCTTCCGAACGCGCTCCGAGCTCTCCGTAAGCGGAAGCAAGGATATTCATGGCAGCAAGAGTATTGGGATGTTCCTTGCCGAGCACCTCGCAATGCGCCCGATAGGAAGTTTCCGCAGCGCAAACAGCCGCTTCGTACTTTTTCAGATGAATCTGCAAAACCGAAATATGATTGAGTGCAAGCAAAGTCTGAGGATGTTTTTCTCCGAGCGAGTGAACGAAAAGGGAATAAACCTCGTTTGCCGTCTCCCATGCTTTCGCAAGATCGCCGAGACGTTCATAAATTGAAGACAGATTCAGACGCGCCGTCAGGGTATGGATGTGCAATTCTCCGAAAAGACGGATATGTAAAAGATACGATTTTTCCGCCGTTTCGGCAGCCTTGCGGTAATCGCCGATATTATTATAAATCACGGCAAGATTATTTAGCGCGGCAAAGGTATTGGGATGATCTTCTCCCAAAGAAGCAAGACGCGCCGCATAAACCTTTTCCTGTAAATCCAGTGCATGCCGATAATCACCTTTTCTGTCATAGGTACTTGCCAGATTATTCAGAACCGTAAGGGTATTCGGATGTTCTTCTCCGTAAATGATACGGTTCAGCTCGTAGGAACGCTTATGAAGAGCAAGCGCTTTTTCATATTCGCCCGCAGCTTCGTAATCGGTAGCCAGACGGTTCAGCGCTTCCATGGTGTGCGGATGTTCTTCCCCGTAATAATTCAGATGGAAAGCAAAAATTTTTTCACTCATTCTTACCGCTTCCCGATGGTTCGGAGGCATACCGAGTCCCTCGTGATAAATCCGATACAGCGCCTGCATAGCTTCCAGAAGTCCGGCATCGGCAGCGGAAGCTAACATTTGCAAGCCGAAAGCGCGGTCGGTCTCCACGTCAATGCCGTTGAGATAAGCCAAACCAATATAATATTTGTGGCGCGGATCGTTGTCATTATCGGGATTGGCAATTTTTGAAACGAAACGGAGCAATGCCTTTCGAAAATCTTTTTCTTTATCAAGACTGACACATTTCGGAATTTTCGGATATTCTTTTTTTAATAATTTCTTATCCGTTTGAATGGCTTCCACAGGGAAAATTACCGCATTGGCATTTTTCGCCGCGGGGTATTCCCTTCCCATAACAAAATTCGGTTTTCCTTCCGTATATTCCAGAAGATTCGGCGTAACCAGAAGCGTAAAAAGCGCGCTTTTTTCCATCATTTTTTCGATATTTTCACGAAAACTTTCTCCGGGAGTCAGAAATTCATCGTACCAAATGGCAATATCCCGAAATTCGGGATAGCTGTGAATCTGTTTCATCAGCTTGTTTGCGTAATGGCGGTCTTTTTTACGGTAGCTTAAAAAGATATAGGCATCAAATGCCCGACGGATTTTTTCCGCTGTTGCGCTGTCAATGAGAACCGCTTCGAGATATTTTTTGAGCTTTTCATCATAACCGATGGCGCTTGCATCCTGCGAAACGGGACTCAGATACTGCATCTCCCCGAATTTATCCTTACCGGCATAGAGAATATCCAATCCCGTTTCCATCATGATGGGCAAAACGGGAATATTTTTTTGTTTTGCATAAAGGAAATCGAAATCCATGGCGCGGTTCGGCTGACTGAGCAAACGAAACGTAACGGGAATCACGAATAAATGCATACCGTCCAAATCACTTTCCCTGTATGCCGTTTCGATCGGAGCATACATATCCTCCGTATAAAAAACCGCACAATCCTGCGTTGCGAAAATATCTTCACAGATTTTTTCAAAACAGAGCGTAAAATCATCGGGATGGCAAGTGAAATAGATACGGGATTTTCGCTCCGGAGAAGAATTTCCTCGCGTTTTATATTGAAAACTCGGCATGATCATAAACCTCCTTATGAAATATACCTTCTTCTGCTCCGATATGGAGCATACCCCGACAGATCGGAAAATCCATCGGGGTATCACTTAAAAAGAAGTCAGTCTGATTAAAAGATTGATATCGTCCGGCTGTACTTTTGCTTCATTGGCAGCACGGTTTCTTCGGATTTCACCGCATTTTTCACAACGGTGAATGATTATATATCCTTTTTTGGGATCCGGCTCTACTTTGATCGGGCGCAGAATACCGCCGCAAGGATTGGCTCGGTCGCCCGGATTGATATCCACATGAAGCGAACAAAGACAGCGCGGGCAATGATTGCGGGAGCTGTAACCCAAAGGCTTGACTTCCAATCCGCAATTTTTACAAATGAAAGTATCATCATTTTTTGTAAATCGTTTTTGTTCCATTTTGTTTTCCGTCCTTTTTCATAGTATCTTTATCATACCCGATAAACGCAAATTTGTCAAGAATTTTTTACGGAACATCCAGGGCAACAGCCGAGGCTCACGCATAAAAAATTTCTTATTGAAATTTTATTTGTATTTTCTCTTGTTCTCAAGGGAACAAAACTTTTTTCTTTGTTTGAAAGAGGGAATTTGTGTAATAAAACCGGATAAAGCAAAAAAGTGAATCATACTTTTATAAAAATTCATGAATATCCGATCAATAATGAAATTTCTTTCTTTTGATCATCAGGAAAAGAAAAGAGAACACAACCGCCATCATTTCCGCCGTAACAACAGAAATCCAGACACCGTCCAAATCCCAGATCAAAGGAAGCAGAAGCACTGCCGCAATCTGAAATAAAACAGTTCTGAGAAAAGAAATCACAGCCGAAGTTACACCATCGTTCAGTGCAGTAAAAAATCCGGAAGAAAAGATCGCAAACCCCATAAAAAGGAATGAAACGGCAAAAATACGGAAACCGTGAACCGTCATTTCCATAAGGGAATCGCTGTAACTGACGAAAATTTTTGCCAAAGGTGTTGCAAGAAACTCTGCAAAAATCAGCATAAACACACTGCAAATACCGAGAAGAATCAAGCTTTTTTTCAAAATACCTTTCAATTCGCGATGATTGCCCGCACCGTAATGATAAGAAATCACAGGCGCGGTTCCGATGGAATAACCGATGAAAACAGCCGCAAAAATAAAACTGACATACATCATTACACCATAAGCGGCAATTCCGTCCTCCCCTGCGTAATGCAAAAGCTGTTTGTTGTAAAGCATACCGACAATGCTCATGGAAATATTATTCATAAATTCAGAGGAACCGTTCACGCAGGCATGACCGATAGCGCAAAAATCAAATTTTGTTTTTCCAATTCTGAAAAGAGTGGGATTTTTACGCAAAAAATAAACAAGAGGAACAAAACCACCTACAAATTGACTGCTAGCCGTAGCAAGGGCAGCGCCCGTCAATTTGAGTTCATGCGGCAAAAGCGTAACAAGAACCGCATCCAAAACCATATTGGTAATGCCTGCAGCAAGAATCACAAAAAGTCCCATACGTGGTTTCTCTGCCGCCACAAAAAAGCTTTGAAACAAAAATTGCAGAACCAGAAACGGAAGCGCCAACAAAATGATTCTGCCATAAATTACACAACTTTCAAGGATTTCTCCCGTTGCCCCGAGAAAAGCGGCAATCGGACGAAGAAAAGCAATGCCCAAAACCGCAAAAAACAAACCGAGCGAAAATGTAACATAAACAAAAAGAGAAAAATAACGATTTGCTTTGGAAATGTCTCCCTCACCCAAAGTTTTGGCAACAATGGCAGTACCGCCCGTTCCGAAAATAAAACCGACCGTACCGAAAATCATCAGAAAAGGCATAATCAAATTGACCGCCTTAAAAGGAATATCCCCTGCGAAATTAGAAACGAAAAAGCCGTCCACAACACCGTAAATCGATGTAAAAATCATCATCGCAACAGAAGGCAAGGTAAATTTCAAAAGTTTTTTATATGTAAAATGTTCCGAAAGTTGAATGCTCATCCGAAATCCTCCATAAAATTCATTTTGAAAACCAAAGCTTTGCGAAATCCGCAACCAAAGGGATCAATTCTTTGATTTCCCAAGTGCTTGTATTCAAGGTCAGATGATAATTTTCACGCGCCCCCCAAGCCGAATCAGAAAGAATTTCTCTCGTTTGTGCACGCAAATGGTCAATTTCTTTCATTTTACGTAAAAATTCTTTTTCCGTCAGCATTTCTTTTGCATTGGCACGCGCCCTGCAACGCGCAAGCTTAGCTTTTGGCGTTGCACAAACAAAAAGATTAAACGGATGATATTCCCTTAAAAGGACATCCGCATTTCTGCCGACAATAACAAAATCCTGACCCAAGGCTGCAATATTTTCAATCACCTTTTTCTGTTCCAATAAAAGCCGCACCTTACTTGCCTGCAAATATCCGGAAGAACCTATGGTACCGCGAAATGTGATGGGAATATTTTTCCAACCGTGGTTTTCCAGAATCTTTTCCGTATAATGCGTATCCAATCCGCTGTTTTTTGCAACGTAATCAACAATTTCACTATCGTAATAATCAAAACCGAGATATTCAGCAAGACGTTTTCCAAGCTCCCGCCCGCCCGAACCGAATTCACGGCTAACCGTAATGATTTTCATTCCAAAAATCTCCTTTCAATCAAAAAATAATCCTTTTGCTACCAATATATAAAAGCAAATTCAAAACACGGATTTTTCCTCGAAATTTTGTTTTGCAGTTCTCTTATAAAACCAATTTTTCGCTCTTCAGATCGGTAACGACAAAGCGAAAAGTTTTCCCCTGTATTCTGATTCTCACGGAATAATAATTTTCAGGAATTTCCGACCGATTCTCGTAAAAACCGCTTTGAATCCAATAATCCGAAGTAACGGCTTTATATTCCTGTGTGATCGGCGTAAAATCCTCCGAAAGGAAAGCAGAAAGAGGGATTTCATCCAGAACCGTATAATAAAGCGAATCTTCGCCGGTATAACTGTAATAACTTGCAATCAGAACAGAATCCTCTGTAAGAGCAAGAAAGAGCGTATCGACCCAAAATTCACCCTTTTCCAATTGAAATACGTCCAGAATTTCCACACCGTCATAATCGTTCGCCACGAGTGTTTCCAATTCTTCATAATAAGAGGAAGAATCCTCTTCTATTTCTTTTACAATCCGATTGAGAACAGTCCCTGCCAATAAATCCCTCTCCTTTTCGGGCA
>JAFQEK010000133.1 GCA_017399025.1 Clostridia bacterium | reverse complement strand
TTTCAATCCGGAATGTTTTCAAACCCGTTTTATAGTCAACGACACGCACGTAAAGCTTTCCGTCTCCGTCTTCAAAGGTATCCACACGGTCAATTTTTCCTCGAAGTTCAACGCAAACGTCCTCGCTTTCCAGAAGCAACGGCGCAACGGCATTCCCTTCTCTTCCCACAGTTAATTCAAAATCACGCGGTTTGAAAGAAGAAATCTCAAATTCATCACGAATGCGTTTCGCAAAAATCTCCGCGCTTCGGCAAAGATAATCAAACAAATGAGCAAGCCGTTTCGGAACAAGCTCCGGAGGCATACGGAAAATCTCCGAAATATATTCTCCCGCAATCTGTTTTACAGCCTCGGAAATATCGCCTTCTCCGCCGTTTGCAATCCATTTTACGGTTTTTTCCAGAACGCCGTGCATAAAGCTTCCGATATCGGGCGCACCGAACGAAGCGGGGGTTTCATCGCGTAGTTTCAATTCGTATTCGCAGAAATAAGCAAATCTGCATTTGATGAACCGTTCCAAGCGGGAATAACTTGCGGAAAGCTTTCCCGGAAACAGCAACTCTGCACTTTCGGGAGAAAGCACACAATTACTCGCACCCAAAGGCATTTTCATGTATTTCATTTTGTCCGCGTATTCGGCATCCGACTCGTAATATTCGCGCAAAGCACGTCCGAGATTTCCGCCCGCAGACATGGATTTTTCAAAAGAAGCCTTTTTACCTTCTATGCACATGCGGAGTTCAGAATCCTCAAATTCCGATACGGTGAGTCCTTCAAACAAAGCGCATATCCGTTTGACACCGACAGACGGGAACTGTTCATCCCCCGAAAAATTATAGTGAGAAAAACTGATATGCAGTTTTTCGGATGCCAGCGTTGCCGCTCTGTAAAAATAATAAATTTCTTCTGCGGCGCTTCTTTCCATACGGTCGCTGATCTCCACGCCGTACTGTTTGAGCAAATGCTTTTCATGCTCTGAAAAAAGACCTTTTTCACTGACACGCTGCGGAAATTTGCCTTCCTCCGCACCGACGATATAAACGCGGCGGGGTTCTCCCGGAATTTTCTGCGCTGCACCCGAAATCGTTACTTCATCTACAGAGGTCGGAATTTTACCGATATCCGTTTCCAGAAGCACCATGGAAAGCATTTGGGAAAATTCGGAAGGAGAAGCTTCTGTTTCTCCGCAAGAAGCCGTCAGCTGATCCAGTGCGCCGCAAAAAACGTTCCAGAGCTGAACGGTTTCGTTTGCCAGCGCCGCTTCGCCGCGCGAGGAAGCTTCTTCCGCTTTTTCAAGAAGCATGGCCGGCACGCCGAGTCCCGAAAGGAAATCAAAAAGTAAGGTTGCTCTTTCTTTGACGGTGGAAGCAATCTTTTCCGCCGCCGCAAAGACTTTGAGAGGAGAAATCACCTTTCTGCGGATTTCTTCCAGTCGGTTCAGCTTTTCCGTATCCTCTTCGGTAAAATCGGCTCGGTATCCTCTCGGATGCATGTTCCACTGCTCGTCTGATGTAAACATCTTTCCGCGCAAATTCCATTTGATGATATAATTTTCAAAAAGACCCGCATCCTCCGCACTAAGACCCGAATATCCCGTTTTGATATATGCAATCACATCCGGACCGCGAAAACCGCGTTCCGCAACGGTATATGCAGAAAAAATCAGTTTGATCAGCGGTTTTTCGCGTATCTCCTTACGGGAAGACAGAAAAAACGGAATTTCATATTTCCGGAAAACCGCATCCAGAATCCCCTCATAGGCAGAGGTATCTCTGACAATAACGGCAATATCCCGATAACGAACACCGCTCCTGACCGTTCTGCAAATATCGAGCGCAACCGCTTCCGCCTCCGCAAAGCTGTTGGCGGCGCGAATCACACGGATATCGTTCGGCACAAAATCTTTTCCTTTTGCCCTACGGTGGTTCTTTACGATATTTTCTGCCAGAAATGCAAGCTCTTCGCTCCGATAACGCTGAAAACCGCGCAAAACGGTTTCTCTGATTTCTCCTGTTTTTCCGGCTTTTTCAACCGCGCTCCTTACGCGCCGTTCCGTATCCGAAAGAATATGGACTGCCGATTCGCTTCTTTCCTCTTTCAAAAACGGAAACGTGATCCAGACGTTTTCCGCAGTACGGAAAATACGTTCCAAAATATCGTATTGCTGTGCGGAAAAAGAAGAAAACGAATCGATAAAAACATCCGAGCCGCTGAAAAAATCATGCTTTTGCAATAACGCATATGCGCTTGAAAGCATCCCATCCGGATCTTCAAAACGGGAAGCCACCTCTGCATCAAACGCTGAAAAAATCAGACCGAGATCGGCAGCCTTCGCACCGAGCGGCGTTGCGTCTCCGATTGCGTTTCCAGCAGACTCCAGATCGCAGGGCGTGATCTTATCGTGATAACAATTCGTTCTGAGCTCCGTCATTTTTTCGAAAATGCCGAAATGACCGATCTCCCCGTATTCCTTCAATGCAGGCGAAAGCATTTTCATCACGTTGCGCATCATCAATTTTTTTGCACCCGCGCCGATATAGTCCACACAAAGACCGCCGTATCGGCGGAAAATATAGTTGCAAAGACGTCCGAATGTCAGAACATCCGCGTTTTGCGCATTTTTCAGTTCTGCCGTACGGCTTTCCGCCGCAACGGCTTCTCTGTCGGGAACAAGCAAAAAAACTCTGTTCTCCGATCGTTCCATTTCCGAAAAAACAGCATCCGTTTTTCCCGATCCGGATTTTCCGTAAATAAACCGTATCATGAAAATTCCTCCAATGCGGTTATAAATAAACTTTCACAATTTTTTCGGTCGGCAAGCGCCGAACGAAAGAAAAATAAAAGCTGATATGAATTTTATAAATATTGTTTTGGGTTTGGATGACACCGGAAGAGCCGCATTCCTTAAATGAGCGGCAAACCAGGAATACCTTTCCCTTTTCCGCAAGTTCCGGAAGCGTTCGCTTAAAATATCCGTTTTCCGTATTTTTCGGAGCGAAGATCAGATAAAACTTTTCCTTCTCCTCTGCTTGCGCAATCAGTCCCGTAAACAGCTTCTTGCGTTTTCTGTGCGTAAAATAGCTGTACAGACCGAAGATTGCCGCAAGAATGATGCCTGCAGGCAAGAAAACGGCAAGCGCACCGACGATAACCAAAATCTGCGCACTGACACCGAGCACTGTAAAGAAAGATACCAGGAAAAACCAGAGTTTTTTTGCAAATTTGAATTTTTTCATGGCAAAACGGGTTTTATCGAAAAGTCGAAACAGACGGCTGCGGCGAAGTCTTGCAAAGAGATATGCAAAATAGCTCTTTGCGTGCAGAACATCTGCATTTTGTGCACTCTCCGCCAATGCTCTTTGTTCTTCCGAAATCTGTTCTTCCTCAGAAGGCGGCTCATACTGCGCACAAAGGTGTTTCAGATAATCAATTTCTCTGTGCAGACGGCGGTTTTCCGTTTTCAGCTCCCGAATGAGTTTTTTATCTTGATTGGCAACATTCTTTTTTGATAAATGTTGTTTGTTCCTTGATTTTTTCCGATTGTTTTTCACAGGCCGAATGCTCCTATTCTTCTTTTTTTGCAACAATGGACAAATTCCGCAAAAGCGGTGCTTTTCCTCTCCATGAGAAAGCTCTGAACCGAAACGCTTCCGGACTCATATCATTCAATTCTTTTTCCGTCAGAACCGATATCCTGTTTTCCTTAAAAAAAGGAATCTGCGTCTGTACGTTTGAGCGAACAGCTTTTTGTGTCAGCGGACATGCAAGCTGACAGAGATCACAGCCCCAGACGGAACCGTATTTCCGGATATACTCTTCCTGTTTCAAAGTCAAAGCGCCCTTTTTCTGTGTCAGCGAAGAAAGACATTCTTCGCCACAGATCAAAGCGGGGCAGGCACGCTTGCATGCACCGCAATGCAAACAGGATTTTGCCTCTCCGACCGTTCCCGAAAAGCCGAGTGTTTGCGCAGACACCGTGGAAAGTATTTCAGCAAGAAAAACGAAGGAGCCGTATTTCTCATTGATCAGCATATAATTATCTCCGAGCACGCCGAGTCCCGCTTTTGCCGCCGCAATATTTTCTTCTATCGGCGACTTATCGGCAAAACCGAGGAATTTTCCCCCGAATTTTTCTTCCAACTCGGGTAATATTCTCGCAAACAAGGCATCGCAATAAAAATGATAATCCCCCGAACGTGCGTAAAGAGAAATATTTCCCTCGCCGTCTTGAACGTAATAGGGAATCAGAAATACGATTGCGCTTCGGATATCCTGCGCGCAAACACCTTTTCTTTCGATCAGATCCGGGCGTCGGCAATTACAAGCCGAAAACGGCAGAACACCGAAAATTTCTATTTGTTCCTTTTCAAAAATTGTTTTTAACATCTTCTCTTCTCCGCATATTTCATATGAAAAAGAATGAAAAATCAAGAATATTTGTTGATTTCATAAAAAATTCCTTGATTCTCCCTCTGATTCATGCTATAATAGTCATACCGTCGCTTCTGTGTTGCCATCGGCGGAAAAACATTCTATATTGATTATACCAAAAATTTTGAATAAATCAACCTCACGCGGCAATTTTCCAAAAAATCCGTACGGAAAACGCTCCGCAAAAACGAACCGGTTACACCCTTTGTGAAAAATATATAAAAATGAGCCCAAACATTTGTTTCAAAGTTTATTTTTTCAAATAAATCTGATACGATATATACCCCAAAGCGAAAGGAATGAGAATTTTATGCCAAAAAAGAATACTCACTACGATGACAGCAGCATTACCTTGCTGAAAGGTCCCGACCGCGTGCGCAAACGTCCCGCGGTTATTTTCGGCTCTGACGGCCTTGAAGGCTGTCAACATTCCGTATTTGAAATACTTTCCAACTCCGTTGACGAAGCCAGAGAAGGCTACGGAGACCTGATCAACCTGACCGTGTTCCTCGACGGAACAATCTGCGTGGAAGACTTCGGCAGAGGTGTTCCCCTCGGCTATAACGAAAAAGAAGGAAAATACAACTGGGAGCTCGTTTACTGCGAGCTTTACGCAGGCAGTAAATATTCCAATAATGCGGGCGACGGCGCGCATTACAAATATTCGCTCGGACTGAACGGTCTGGGTGCCGCCGCTACTCAATGCAGCTCGGAATTCATGAAAGTACAGTCCTATCGGAAAAACGAAATGTCCGAAATGAATTTTCGCAAGGGCTATCCCGTCGGCGAGCTGATCACAACGCCGATCACATCTAAAAAATTGCAGCGTACGGGAACCGTGGTTACATGGAAACCCGATCTTGAAGTGTTTACGGAAACCATGATTCCGCGCGAATATTTCGAGCAAATGCTCGAACGTCAATCCATCGCAAATGCAGGACTCCGATTCCGGCTGCGCCTGGAAAATGAAGACGGTACGTTCTCCGAACAGGAATATTACTGTGAAAACGGCATCCGCGACCATATCGAAAAAGTTGTCGGAGATACGGCACTGGTTCCTCCCGTTCTTCTCAAAACGGAGGCGCGCGGCAAGGACAGAGCCGACAAACCCGAATACGATTTCAAAGCGGAGGTTGCTTTCTGCTTCTCCAATACCGTCAATCTCATTGAATATTATCATAATTCCAGTTATCTGGAACACGGCGGTTCGCCCGACAAAGCTGCCAGAAGCGCGTTCGTTTACGCCATTGACAAATATCTCAAAAATAACGGAAAATATAATAAATCGGAAAGCAAAATCACATTCGGAGACGTGGAGGACAGTCTGGTTCTGATCATCAACAGCTTTTCTACCCAAACTTCCTATGAAAATCAAACGAAAAAAGCCATTTCCAATGAATTTATCACCGAACATCTGACCGATTTTCTGAAAAAGCAGATTGAATACTATTTCATTGAAAATCCGAACGATGCGGAAAAAATCACATCGCAAATTCTCGTCAATAAAAGAAGCCGCGAAAATGCGGAAGCAACCCGTCTGAATCTCAAAAAAAAGCTGACTTCGCAAACGGACGTTGCATCCCGCGTGGAAAAATTTGTTTCCTGCCGTTCCAAAGACCCCGAACGCCGCGAACTTTACATCGTTGAGGGCGATTCTGCGATGACGTCCGTCAAATTGGGAAGAAATTCCGATTTTCAGGCGATCATTCCCGTACGGGGAAAAACACTCAACTGTCTGAAAGCCGATTACGACCGTATTTTCAAAAGCGAGATTATTCTTGACCTGCTCAAAGTCATCGGCTGCGGCGTGGAGGTCAGCGGAAAACATAAGGATCAGAGCATTTTCGATCTCTCTCAGCTTAAATGGAGCAAGATCATCATCTGTACCGATGCCGATGAAGACGGGTTCCAGATCCGTACGCTGATCCTGACTCTTTTTTACCGTTTGCTCCCTACGCTGATCAAAGAAGGAAAGGTTTTCATCGCAGAATCCCCACTTTACGAAATCACCTGCAAGGACAAAATTTATTTTGCTTATGACGAAAACGAAAAACAAAAAATCGTTTCCGGTTTCGGGAACGCCAAATATACGCTCCAACGCTCCAAAGGTCTCGGCGAAAATGAACCCGATATGATGTGGCAAACCACCATGAATCCCGAAACGCGCCGTCTGATTCAGATCGTGGAAGCGGATAAGGAAAAAACGGAATATATTTTTGAAACACTTCTCGGCGATGATCTGCACGAGCGCAAACGATTCATTGCCGATTACGGCATGCAATATCTCACAAATGCCGATATCTAAGAATCACGAAAGGAAACATTTGCTATGGCAAGAAAGAAAACTCCCAAATCCGCCGATGCCGCGCCCGTACCTGCCGAGGTTACGCTGCAGCCGATCACGGATACCATTGAAAAAAACTATATGCCTTACGTCATGAGCGTGATCGTTTCCCGCGCGATTCCCGAAATTGACGGCTTCAAGCCTTCGCATCGAAAGCTCCTGTATACCATGTATAAAATGGGTTTGCTCACGGGACACAGAACGAAAAGCGCGAACGTGGTCGGTCAAACCATGAAGCTCAATCCGCACGGCGATATGGCAATTTATGAAACCATGGTACGTTTGACCAGAGGAAACGAAGCGCTTCTCCATCCGCTGATCGATTCCAAGGGAAGCTTCGGAAAGATTTACAGCCGTGATATGGCGTTCGCGGCTTCCCGTTATACGGAAGTCAAGCTCGATGCCATCAGCGCCGAAATTTTCCGAGGCATCGATAAAAATGCTGTTGATTTCGTTGACAACTATGATAATACCATGAAAGAGCCCGTTCTGCTTCCCACGGCGTTTCCGAACATCCTGGTTTCTCCGAACATGGGTATTGCCGTCGGCATGGCAAGCCAGATCTGTTCTTTCAATCTCGCCGAAGTTTGCGACGGAACCATCGCCGTTCTGAAAAATCCCGAGCTTTCCACGGATGCACTTCTGGATATTATCAAAGCCCCCGACTTTTCCGGCGGTGCCAATCTGCTTTACGACAGAGAAGCCATGCGCAGAATTTATGAAACGGGCAGAGGAAATGTGGTTCTGCGTTCCCGCTATTCTTATGATAAGGAAGCAGGATGCATCGATATCACGGAAATTCCTTATTCCACCTCCATCGAAGTGATCATGAAAAAGATCACGGATCTGATCAAAGCCGGTTCTCTCAAAGAAATCACGGACGTACGCGATGAAATCGACTTGAACGGTTTCAAGCTGACTTTGGATCTGCGCCGCGGCGTTGACCCCGAAAAGCTCATGGCAAAGCTCTTCAAAAAAACCCCCTTGCAGGATTCCTTCTCCTGTAATTTCAACGTTTTGATTGACGGAAGCCCCCGTCAGCTCGGTCTGCGCGGCATTATGGACGAATGGATCCGTTTCCGTATGGATTGTCTGCGACGCGAATTTTCCTTTGAACTGGAACGTAAAAAGGAAAAGCTCCATCTTCTGGAAGGTTTGGAAAAAATCCTCGTGGATATCGATAAAGCCATTCGCATCATCCGTGAAACCGTCAAAGAAAAAGACGTGGTTCCGAACCTCATGCAAAGCTTCTCTCTGGACGAAACGCAGGCAGAATTTATCGCAGAAATCAAGCTTCGCCATCTCAACCGCGAATACATTGCACAAAGAATCCGCGAAACCGTCAGCCTGAAAAAGGAGATTTTCGATCTGGAATCCCTGATCGCTTCCGAGCGCAAGCTCAAAAACCGCATGGTCAAGCAATTGGAAGAAATCAAAAACACTTACGCGCAGCCGCGAAAAACCAAACTGATTTACGATGATTTCATTGAAAAATACGATGAAAAATCCTTCATTGAAAACTATTCTGTTAAGCTCGTACTGACAAAAGAGGGATACTTCAAAAAAATCACGCTCCCCTCTTTCCGTATGAGCGATGAACAGGCGCTCAAAACAGGAGATGAGGTTATGCAGATTGAGGAAGCGGAAAACATTTCCGAGCTTCTTTTCGTTACCGACAAGCAAAAGATCTACAAAGCCAAAGCCTGTGATTTCGAAACAAAAAAATCCTCCGTGCTCGGCGATTATATCCCAAGCAAGCTCGGTTTTGATGACGGCGAGCGCGTGATGGCAATGAAACCCATCGAAGCTTACGAACAAAATCATTATTTCATCTATATTTTCGAAAACGGAAGAGGCATTCGCGTACCGATTTCTTCTTACGAAACAAAATCCGCGCGCAAAAAGCTTGTCAATGCGTATTCGGATGCTGCACCCATCGTTTCCGTTTTCTACGAAACAGAACCCTTTGACATTTTACTTGTCAACAATGCAGGAAAAGGCATTTATATCCATTCCTCGCTGATTCCCGAAAAAGCAACGAGAACAGCCGCAGGTGCAACGCTTTTTGCGCTGAAAGAGGATCAGAAAATCATTTATGCTTCCCGAACACCTGAAAAGCATTATTCGGGTTTTGAAAAATGCAGAAAAAATAAATTACCCGCCATTGGTATTGCCGTAACAAAAAAATAAGCTGTATACGGCGAAGAAAGGGACTTCTTTATGAATATTCTCATCGCTTCCAAGGATGCTGTTTTTTCCCGTATGCTTATGCTGGAATTTTCCGAAAAAGGCTTTCCCGTTTTTTGCGCGCAAACATTGGAAGAAACCAAAACACTTCTTTCCCGCGCGCATCTCGCCTTGATTGAGGCTTCTTTTCTTTCCCAAGGCAAGCTTCCCGAATTTCCTTACGATATCATTCTCTTCGGATATCCGGAAGATTTCAAGGGAATTGCACGACAAGAGCTGACCAAATATTATACGCTTACCCGTCCTTTTGTCATGGAAGATTTCTGGGCTTCGCTTTTTGACGAAGAAAAAGAAACGGTACCCTTCCGTCTTCGCGTACAAAAACGGAAAAATCCTTCCGAATCACTCGCATTGGACACCGCATCGCAATCCGCTTATTATAAAGGAGAAAAAATCATTCTGACCAACAAAGAATTTGCTCTGCTCGCACTCCTTTATGAAAACAAAGGAACCGCCGTTTCCAGAGAAACCGCCTTGCGGGAGGTTTTCGCGGATGCGGGAGAAAAAACCAATGTGGTAGACGTTTATATCAATTATTTAAGGGTAAAAATCGATCATAAATTCGGCATTCGCATGATCGGAACCGTCCGCGGTTTCGGTTATATCATTCAATAATAATCAAATTCAAAAACAAATTCCGGAAAATCTTGAAAAAAATGAATAAGCGCATTTTTTTCGGCGACAATAGTAACAGTTCATACCGCCAAAGGCAGAAAGGAATTTGTTTTTATGAATCAAAATCAAAAAAAATTGCAAATGAACCGTGCGCTTTCCATCGCCCTTTCCCTGCTCGTTGTTGTTGCCGTTTGTGTAACGGTCATTGCCGTCGGAACCGCAAAAAGGAATAAACCCGACAGCGCAAACACAACATCTTCCTCCAAAAGCTCGGAATCGACAAGTAAATCTTCCGTCAGTTCAAGTTCGTCCGAACAAGAACAACCCAATACCTCCGTTATTGCAGGAAAAGTAACCTTTGTTTCTCCCATGACAGCAGGAAACATCATCAAGGAATGGTCTGCGGATATTCCCGTATTTTCCACCACCATGGAAGATTACCGTTTGCATCTCGGCGTTGATATTTCAGCCGAGCCCGGAACACCCGTTTATGCGGTTGCGGACGGTAAAGTGGAATCCGTTGAATTTCATCCCATGATGGGACAAACCGTTGTCATCACACATGCAAACGGTTACAAATCCGTATATCAGAACATGCAGACCGCTACACCCTCCGGTATTCAGGCAGGCGTTGAGGTCAAAGCAGGCGATGCCATCGGTGCAGTCGGCGATACCGCATTGGTTGAAATTTCGGAAGATCCCCATTTGCATTTTGAGCTTTACAAAGACGATGTTTGCGAAAATCCTCTTGCGCATTTCACCGTAACACCCATTGATCCCGCAACCAATTACGAAGATTAACGGAATCTGATTTCCATTCAGTATGAAACTACCCCGACAGATAAAAAATCTGCGGGGTAGTTTCATTATAACGCGAGTTCGATGGAAAGATAAATGACTGTTTACATTCGCATTTAAAGGCTCACACTCCGAGGGAGCTCCGCGAAGCGAGTGAATACTCTCACGCGGGGCGTGAGAGGGCATGTTCGCTAACAAAATTATGCAGAAATTTCGATATTTAGGCGTAAAAGCCCTCTCCGTCAACCTTCGGTTGCCACCGTCTACTGCGGTTCGGTCACGCTCAGGGTCTGACAACCATTTAGGTTGTCATTCAAGACCTTCGCGCCGCTTCGCTACCCGGAGTGAGAGGCTTTCAATTAGTTTGCATAAATTCCCGCTTAGCGTTCGATGAAGAATAGCACGGTAAATGGGAATTTATGTGTGTAACTGTAGACCAACTATACCCGAATGTACTCCCGTAAACAATCATTTATCTTTCCATCGAACCCACATTAATTGAAATTTCCATACATACAAAAAACAAAAAACGGAAAGACTTTTGTTGCACAGTAAAATTTTTTTGCTGTTATTTTTTGAAAGGAATCTATCATATGAAACAAATCCTATCTCTCATTTTATCAGCCATTTCCGTTTGCGCTTTGCTGTTTGCAGCCGGATGCGGTAAAAACAAACCCAATCATTCCACCACTTCTTCTTCCACATTGCCGAGTACAAGCCAAACGGAAGCAACCTCCCAAAGCACATCGTCTTCAACTGCCTCGGATACTTCAACATCCGCAAGCACAAGCGAATCCACAGATTCTTCGGACACTTCCGAATCCGAGAGCGTTTCCGATTCCTACGACGGCAATCTCGAAAGTACGGAAAACACCGTTCCGTTCCCCTTGGAAAAAGCGCCTTGGAGACGTTCCGAATAAATCCCGTAAACGACAGAAAATTCTTCCTTAAATTTATATAATAGCGCGAGTTCGATGGGAACGTCGACATGCCTCGCATGATATTCTGAGCGCACCGACAGTAATATCGGAAACTGAACGAATCTCGATAGGACTTGCCTGAAATGAAAGAGATAAAAGTTTGGTTATCTCTTCGTTTTCCATCGGACTCATGTTATAACAGAACCATGCTGTAATCAAAAAATCGCATTATTTTCAAAAACATGGTATAACTGCCGAAAAGAGCAACGCATACCGTTTTCCATCATTCAAAAAAGATACCCCTTTAAAATTCAATTTTTCTTTTCATCAAATAAATATTTTTTTGTTTATTATTGTCGTTTTGTCGATATTTTATTAAAAAAGAAAACGAATTTTAGTGTTATAATTTATTTTTCTCTTGACAAATCAAAAAGGAAATGGTATAATCAAAATACATTGTTACGGAAGTTCTTTCGTAGCAAAAATCAAAATTTTTTTATCAAAAAGGAGAACTCTTATCATGAAGAAATTCTTGTCTCTCATGATGGTAGTTGCTATGCTCTTTGCAGTTCTCGCTTTCGTTGGCTGTGATAACACAGATGACGATACCACAACTGCTCCTCAGGGCAACTCTACCACCACCTCTTCTTCCGAAGAAGCTACTTCTTCCTCTGAAGAAAGCACCTCTTCCTCCGAAGAAAACACCACTTCTTCCTCCGAAGAAAACACCACTTCCTCTTCTGAAGAAAGCACCACTTCTTCCGAAGAAACCACCACTTCTTCCGAAGAAACCACCACTTCTTCCGAAGAAACCACCACAACTCTTCCCCCCGTATTCTCTCGTTTCGACTTTGGTACTGATTCCAAAGCTCAGGAACTCGGCTTGACTTCCCACCAGTGGCTCGTTGAAGCTCTTTCTTACGATGCAAAATTCATCTCTGTTGACTACACACCTGACTCCATCATCGTTACTGCTCTTCAGGATCACCCTGAAATCAAGTTCGAACTTGACGAAGACGGCGACCGTGTAGAAGTAATCGGTAAAGACGCTGAAGGCAACGCTCTCTACTCCTCCACTTCCTACGCTCTCTGCTTCGAAGACTTCGACCTTTACACCTTCGATCAGCACCTCATGAACTCCGATAAGTTCATGAAGATCAGATTGATCAACAAGTCCGACAACAACATCATCGCTGTTCAGTTCCACGATACTGCAAGAGGCTATGCTCTCAACATGTACGCTTCCAACATGTATCTCCAGGGCGGCGCTCCCGATGTTGACGACTTGCTCGCAGGCGAACACAGACTCACTGCTGATCCCGTTGATGTATACAAGTCCTACACATACGATATGACTGTTCTTTCCGCTCTCTGCCGTTCTTCCATGAGATCCGACGGTTTGGATATCACTCAGTCCTATGTTCACTACATGTACTACGTAGGTACCGGCGGCAGCACAGGTTCCAACAACTGGGCTTGGATGGGTGCTAACGAATGCAACGCTCTCCGTTTCTACGTTCTCGGTTCCTACGGTAACCGCGCTTACCTCGATTTCTACAACTACGCTGATACTCGTGCAAACATCACCAAAGACGATCAGGTTGAAATCGACTACATCCTCTTTGCTCCTAACAAGGCTGACTTCAACACCTTCGTATCCAACATCGAATCTTCTTCTATCTCTGAATCCATTTCTGTTTCTGCTTCCATTGCAGAATCTGAATCCCTCTCTGCTTCTATCGCAGAATCTGAAGCAGCTCTTACTGCTACCACCGCAGCATCTGAATCTGCAGCAGCTTAATTAAAAAATTCGTTTTTTGGAATCCTTTCCTTCGGGAAAGGATTCTTTTTTATGCCATAGGAAATTGCGCAAAATGAGCCTTGCCGTTTTGCGTTGCTTAAATACAGATGAAATTTGAATAGGCAAGCAACCATCAGCGGCGATTCGCCGCTTTTTTATTCCATAGAAAAAATAACTACCGCCAGTTCGATGAAGAACAGAACGGTAAACGGGCATTTAGCGTGCTGATATCCGTTCGTTGCAGGGCGGTGGCTTGCTGCTGTCGTTTCAAAATTTAATTTATATTCCGGAGGGAACGAGCACCCGCCCAACAATCATACAAAAATTTTTCAAACAGAAAAATCTTCATTGATCTTTTCATCGAACTTACATTAAATACTGTCCCCTGCCGTCAAGCAAAAAATTGACAAGAACCACCATTTCCAAACATTCTGTATAATACTTCCCGTTTGTTTTAAAATATAATTATCCCTTATACAAAAAGCATTCACCAAAGCAAAACCTTTATGCAAAATAACCAAAAAATCGACGTTGTTTTTTCAACCAAAACAAATCGTTTTCGCTATTAAGGATTTTATTTTCTCTTGACAAAATTCTTAAAAAATGGTATAATTGAATCAAACTTGTTATGGAGTTTTTTTCATAACAACAAAAAATATTTTATAAAGGAGATTTTCTCATGAAAAGATTTTTGGCTCTTGCTCTTTCTTTCTTGATGCTCCTCGGTATGCTCCTTATGGCAGGTTGTGATAACACTGATGAAGACACCACAACTAAGCCTCAGAGCTCTTCCAGCAGCACACCCAAGACTGAAGAGTCCACTTCTTCTTCTTCCGACAACGGCGGCGAAGACAACACCACTTCTTCTTCCGACAACGGCGGCGAAGAAAACACCACCTCTTCTTCCGATTCCGATGTAGTTGATCCTCCCTTCAACCCCGATAACCCCACAAAGATGCCCGGTTATTTGGATATCGACTTCGGCGGCAGAACTTTCGTTATCGTAGGTAACCACGGTGATGACGACGGTCATGACGCAGCTACCGAAATCTATATGGACGAAGAAGACGCTGATGACCAGGATAACCCCATCAGCCTTGCTGTTGACCAGAGAAACCAGCTCATCGAAACACTTTACAACTGCACCATCAAGGGCGCGAAAGCTGACTCTCCCGCAGGCGACGCATCCAAGAACGTTTTGGTTGACGGTACCGATCAGATCGACCTCTTCAACGCTAAATATTCTTCCACAGCTCTCGCTACCAGCGGTAACAACTACAACCTTTTGACTCTCGGTTCCAAGGAAATTGACTTCACACAGCCTTGGTTCGATCAGGAATATGTAAAGACCTACACAAACAAAGACAGCAGCGGCGCTGATAAGCTCTACTCCATCCTCGGCGACTTCGCTCTCACTTCTTTCGACTGCGCACACGCTCTTATTTACAATAAGACCGTTTACCAGAACACAGAAGAAATCCGCGACATCGACATTTACCAGCTCGTAAGAGATCACAAATGGACTCTCGATAGATTCATGGAAATGGTTAACTATGCTGCAGTTGACAACGCAGTTCCCGGCACTTACAAAGTTGGTGACGGTGATATCGTTGGTTGGCTCAGAACCGAACACGCTACTCACGGCTTGCACGTTGCTTCCGGTCTCAAGATTCTGAGCAACGAAAACGGCACTTTCGCATTCGAAGTTCTCAAGAACCTCGCTTCTTGGACTCCCGTATTGGAACGTGCAGCTGCAGCTTGGGCTGACGTAAAGACTGAAACCATCTCTTACTCTCAGATTCCTACCGCTGTTGCAGCAGGTCAGACTCTCTTCGCATCTGAAATTCTCCGTTCCGCTCTCCACGGCATCGATGCTCTTGAAGGCGCTGAAGACGTTTCCATCGGTCTTCTTCCTTACCCCGTATTCAACGAAGGCGACAACTACTACCACTATGTAGATAACCACTTCTCCTCCTACGCTGTTCCGCTTCATGTTGAAGACGTAGAAGAAGTAGGCGACTTCCTCGCAATCTTCGCTTACTATTCCAAACACATCGTTCGTCCTGCATACGTTAACTACTACACATTGCAGGTACTCGGTGACGAAGAATCTGCAGAAATGTTCGAAATCGTTCTCGATACCAGAACTTACGACGCAGGTTACACCGGCGCAAGCTTGGAAGGTGAAATCTCCGGCTTTATCAAGAACAACAAGCCTCAGACCATTTCCAACTACGCTAACGCAAAAGCTAAACAGGCTGAAACTTGGATCACCAACTTCGTAACCACAATCAGCAGCAACCAGTCTTAATTACTTTTCACTTTATAAGTGAATATCGTTATTAAGCATTAATAAACCCCGTGTGTTCTTTGAACACACGGGGTTTTCCCTTTTTTATCATAGAGAAGTTTAGGGGTTATTTATAAGGCAAAAGACGGAATGAAATTCTTCGACATGCTCCCGACTTTCAATCGGTTCTCTGCTCAGAATGACAGAGAGGGCGAGTCGAACGGATCTTGTGAAGCAAATTCTTAACTTGTTTTTACGCAATATTTCCTACAAGAAAATCAAAGCCGCCATTTACAAAAATCAAGAGAACGGATTTCTTGCAATCTGTGCGCTCAGCCTATCCAAGTTTCGCCCGTATCGAAACAATGCAAAACGGCAAGGCTCATTTTGCGCAATTTCCTATAGAATGAAAAAACTCCGTCGCCAAGACGGAGTTCGGAGAAATCGAATGCATGAGAGAATAGATTTAGAATAAACAAAACCCACCCAGCCGTGTACATCATAATTAACGCCCTGCAGAAAGCAAGGTGGGTGCTCGCGCCGATCAGTTTGTGCTCCCAACGTCCGAAACAAGCGTGACGAAGCAGGCTTGCCCGGGAGGTCTGCATCCCCTAACCGGTATATAAAGCTCCAAGAAAATGTTGTAGGTTTAATTTTGACATATCACGAGAGGGGCAGGAATTTTGTCTATTTCATTTTAGCTGATGATAGTATATGCGCTTTTTCGAAATTTTATGCAATCAATCGTAATCAATTTCAGAGAAGAATACATCTTCAAACGCATCGGCAACTCTCTCGTATTCATCGTCATCATCGATGGTAGAGAGGATATCTTCGCCGTTTTCGTCTTTTTCAAGCTTCAAAATGACACATTCGCCATTTTCGTTATTTTCAACAGGCATCAATGCGTAATAAAGTTCGCCGTTGATTTCAAGAGAAGCAACAACTTCAAAATCTGTTTCCACGCCGTCTTCATCCGTCAGCGTGATCACTTCTGCCGATTCAAACATTTCTTCTGCCATGGGTATCATTCCTTTCAAACAAGTTTTTCTTTCAAAACTCTCTATTTATATTGTATACTAAAATCCGACTTTTGTCAAGATATTTTCCGATTTCCGTCAAAATAGATTTTCAAACGTCAAACGGAAGGGTTGATGTACTTCCAATAGCCCTTGAAATAAACAATACCGGACCAAAGAGTCATAACAGCCATTGCAATCATGGTAATGTAAGAAGCAACATGACCGCCAAGGAAATCATAATCGAATATGGGCTCAATCAGCGCAGTCAGAATAAAGAGAATCTGTACGCAGGTTTTTACCTTACCGAGATAGTTTGCCGCAATAACAACGCCATCCGTGTTCGTTACAACCATACGCATGGAGGTAACCGCAAGCTCACGGAAAATAACGAGAACGGTAACAGCCAGCAGACATACGCCGTAAACGAGTTCTGCCTCATCTACGACAAGCTCGCCGAAAAGCTCAAAGTGAATCGTATCTCTGCCCGTTACGTAGCAAAGAGAAATCAGAGCAACAAAAACCATCAGCTTATCTGCAAGAGGATCCATGAATTTACCGAAATTGGTTACCAGATTGTCGCGTCTGGCAATATAACCGTCCACAAAATCCGTAAAAGAAGCCAATGCAAAGAAAGCGGCGGCAATCAGACGGGACCATACTCCCAAGCCGAAATCAAACGTGATGAACACCATCAGAAAAGGAACCATGATCATTCTGGCAAGCGTAAGCTTGTTGGGCAAATTGAGTTTCATAACGAAATCCTTTCTTTCAATCACAATATTATTTTTTATTGAAGTGCCTTGTCTGCAATGAACTTTTCAGCGCAGATAAGGCAAGGGCTATACGAAAATTTTATTTTCAAACGGTTTTACCGATCAGATCATAATCTACCGCTTCTTCGATTTCAACGTCAACGAAAGTGCCGGGCGCAATTCTCTTTTTACCGAGCGCATTTTTGAAATAAACCTTTCCGTCGATATCGGGTGCATCGGCTGCGGTTCTTCCGTAATAAATTTCAGCCGCAGGGTCAAACGCTTCGCAAAGCACGCGCAGACGTTTTCCGATCAGTTTTTCATTTTTTGCTTCAGAAATGTGAAGCTGTTCGCGCATGAGAATATCATATCGCTCCTGCTTTACGTTTTCTTCGATCTGATCGTCGAAATTGTAGGCAGGGGTATCTTCCTCTCTGGAATAAGTAAATGCGCCCAGACGATCAAATTCAGCCTCTTTTACATATTCGCAAAGTTCTTCGAAATCCGCATCTGTTTCACCGGGGAAACCAACGATCGCCGTGGTGCGGATACAAATTTCGGGAATTTCCCTGCGCAGTTTTGCAATGACGGATTTGATCATGGCAGAATCGCCGTGGCGGTTCATTCTGCGGAGAACGGAATCGCTGATATGCTGAATCGGCAGATCAATGTATTTGACCACTCTGTCGTTATCACGGATTTCGGCTACCAATTCGTCCGTAATTTTATCGGGATAACAATAGAGAAGACGGAGCCACGGAATATTCGTTTCCGCACAAATGGCGCGGATCAGTTCGGGAAGCTTATATTCGCCGTAAAGATCCAGTCCGTATCTCGTTGTGTCCTGCGCAACGATATTCAGTTCCTTTACACCAAGCTCTTCCATTTCCTTTGCTTCTTTTACGATATCTTCGATCGTACGGCTGCGGAATCTGCCTCGGATGGAGGGAATCGCGCAATAGGTGCAGTGATTGTCGCAACCCTCCGCAATTTTGATATACGCCATATATTCGGGTGTTGTCAAAATGCGGTCGCCACCAAGCTGAGATTCGTTCTTATCGTCAAACGCGCTGAACTGCAGTCCCTTGGCAACGGCATCCACGGCTTTGACAATGCGGTGAATGCTTCCCACGCCGACCACAGCATCCACTTCGGGAATTTCATCAAAAATCTGTGTCTGATAACGCTCCGCAAGACAACCCGTTACAACGATGCCTTTCAGTTTGCGATGCTCTTTGAGCCACGCAACGTCAAGAATGTTGTCGATGGCTTCTTTCTTTGCGCTCTCGATGAAAGCGCAGGTATTGATGATGATGATATCCGCATCAATATCCTCGGGCACGATCTGGTAACCCGCTTTCACCAATTTTGCAAGCATGACTTCCGTATCCATCAGATTTTTGGAACATCCGAGAGAAACGAAGCCTACTTTTGTTTTACTTCTGTTCATTGGTTTTTATCCTTTCCTGATTTTTTCAACTGCAAGCTTATGCTTTTTTGAACGTGGTTCCCTGTTTGGTATCGATCAATGTAATACCCTTTTCCAAAAGCTCTGCGCGGATGGCATCAGCCAGAGCGTAATTTTTGGCTTTCTTTGCCGCGGCGCGTTCTTCGATCTTTTCTACAATCCATGCATCCGCTTCGTCAATCACGGGAGCTGCGGGTTCTTCTTCTTTTTTGGGAACGTCGCGGACAAGATTGAGAGAGAGAACGGTATCGAAATCAGCCGCAATCGCGCGCTTGGTAGCACCGGAAAGTGCCCTGTCCTTGAGCATATCGTAAAGAACGGTCAGTCCCTGCGCGGTGTTCATATCCTGCGAGAGAGCCTCTGCAAATTTTTCACGGTAAGCGGAAAGCGCAGTTTTGTCAATTTCGCCTTCGGGAGAAAGTCCGGCAATACGCTTGATCAGCTTTGCGTAAGCCGCAGCGGCGTTATCAAGGTTTGCATAAGTAAACGTAAGGGGCTTGCGGTAATGGCTCTGCAAGCAGAACAAACGGTAAGCAAGCGGATCGTAACCCTTTTCGGTCAGCAAAGAAACGGTCAGAAATTCGCCGGAGGATTTACTCATTTTTCCGCGTTCATCGTTGAGGTGCTGAACGTGGAACCAATAGTTACACCATTTATGACCGATATAAGCCTCGCTCTGTGCGATTTCATTGGTGTGATGAGGAAAAATATTGTCTACGCCACCGCAATGAATATCCAAACGATCGCCGAGATATTTCATGCAGATACCGGAGCATTCGATATGCCAACCGGGGTAACCGATGCCCCACGGACTTTCCCATTTGAGCTCCTGATCGTCGAATTTGGACTTGGTAAACCAAAGAACAAAGTCGCTCTTGTTGCGTTTATTCGTATCTTCGGAAACATCGTCACGGACACCGACCATCAATTCTTCCGTATTATGTCCGGAAAGCGCGTAATAGTCGTTCGCTTTGGAAGTATCGAAATACACGTTGCCTTCCGCAAAATAAGCAAAACCTTTTTCCAGAAGCGCGGTTACCATGTCGATAAATTCCGCGATACAGCCTGTCGCAGGCTGTACAATATCGGGTGTTCTGATGTTGAGCTTAGCGCAATCGGCAAAAAACGCGTTTTTATAAAAATCGGCAATTTCCATAACCGTTTTCTTTTCTCTTTTCGCGCCTTTAAGCATTTTATCTTCGCCGGTATCGCCGTCGCTCGTCAAATGTCCCACGTCCGTGATATTCATAACGCGGGTAACATCGTAACCGCAATAGCGGAAGGATTTTTCAAGAACGTCCTCCATGATATACGTACGCAGATTGCCGATATGGGCAAAATGATAAACCGTCGGACCGCAGGTATACATTTTTACCTTGCCGGGTTCATTCGGAACAAAATCTTCGACGGTTTTGGAAAGTGTGTTATAAAGCTTCATAAAAATCTATCTCCAAACCTTTCTTAAAAGTATACTTTTTCAAAATATCTTTATTATATCATACCACGAACGCAAAGAAAATGGAATACCTTTATGCAAAATTTTTTGGTTTTCTTGATTATTTTGCATAGCAGCAATTTCCAACCATCGAAAAATTCCACAGTTCAAAAATATTCCCCTCAGCGTACACTTGAAAACTTTTGGTTTTTTCAAGTGTCTACTCTAAGGGGATTATATTAGCACTGTATCACTTTTTGTTTTTGGTTTCCATAGATTCTGCAGATATTGGTGAATTTTCAGAGGTTCTCTTATAGAGAAGCGCGCCGATTGCCATAATCACGGCGAAAACGATCAGATAAAAGAGCACGGGGAACGAAAATTCTCCATTCTCTGCTGCTGTCAGATAAGGCTTGATGCCGTGTGCGTAAACAGCGACGAAAACCATGAAAGCAGATGCCAAAACCGCAAAAATCGGCATAACGATATTTTTGAAAATATTTTTCTTGCCTTCTTTTACGATGAACATCACAAAAATCGGAATGTAAATCGCATAAATCGTAATGATGGGAAGCTCGGAGGAGTCAAAGCTGAAAAGACCGAATACAGGTTTGGTCAAATTTGCCGCATAGAAATAGAAGTACCATGCGCCGCAGAAAAGGAGCGCAAGGACGCCCGAGTTGGAAGGCATATTCGTCTGTACATCTACGGAAGAGATGGTTTTCGGCTTCGGTCCGCAATCTCTGACCGCAATCGAATAAAAGGAACGTGTTGCCGCCAGCATCAAACCGTTGAGCGTACCGAGACAGGAAATGACAATGAAAACGTTCATAACCGTGCCGCCGACATTGCCGAAAAGATTTTTGAATGCGGCAGGAGAACCTTCCGTACGAAGAACATCAACGGAAGCACCGCCCGTCAAGCCGACAAAATACAAAATATAAACTGCCATAATGATTGCCGTACCTGCAACAAGCGCAATCGGAAGATTCTTCTTGGGATTTTTCAGTTCCGCATTGATGGATGTGGCGATAATCCAGCCTTCATATGCAAAAGCTGCTGCCGCAATTCCGGCAAAAACGCTCGAAAAACCGCCTTCTGCCGTATGGAAAGAATTAACAAATGCTTCCGTCGTGCTTCCGTTAATCAAACCCGCAACCGTACCGATTACGACGATAACGGCAAGAGGAATGAGCTTGATGACCGTAGCGCTGACTTCAAATTTACCCGCAAGCTTCGGAGAAAGTATATTCATTGCGTAAACTGCGCAAAGATAAAACGCGCCAAGCGCCATGCAAAGACCGCTTGTGATATCTGCTGCGGGATTGAACAGAACCAAGGTGTAGCGGGCGGAAACCCAGGCAAGAACGGAAGTCATGGCAGGAAAATAAATCGTAGACAGAAACCATCCCGTCATATACGCGTATTTTTTGCCCACGATAGCTTCTGCATAGTCAACAACGCCGTTGACCTTTACATATCTCGTAGCAAAATTTGCAAAGTTGACCGCGCAGATGATCATAACGATACCGCCGATCACCCAAGCAAGAATACCGAGTAGCATATTGCCGTTCGTGTGATTCAGAATGTCCTGCGCTTTGAAAAATACGCCGGAGCCGATAACGATACCGACAACCATACAAATGGCTGTAAAAAGTCCGTACCGTTTATGAAGTTGATTGTTTTCCAATTTTAAAATCTCCTGTAAAAAATAAAATTCTTATATATTATATCATATTTTTTTCGTTTTGTAAATCATTTTTAAATAATTTTATTCAAAAATATTTCGAAAAACAAGAAAAAAACACCTGAATTTTATTTTATGTAAAAACAAAAATTTTTGTGCTAAAAATACCTCAGCGATCCGAAAATCGATGAGGTATTTTTCGTTATAAAAATGACTGATTTTTTCAGTGCGCATCCATATGAGATTTACGCCTTTCAATACGCGTGATATCTTTTACGATAATTACCGGAAACATGATATAGCCGATCAGTGCAGCTACAGTCAATTTAATAAAGAAACCCAAAATACTTCCGATTCTGACATCATTCGACAGCCATTTCCAGCCGATAATAACACCTGAGCTTCAAAATCCATCAGTAAAGGCACAAGTACCGTTCCGATTATTCCCTCCAAAAACTGTGGTTCCCTCATAAATATCGCGCGAAAGCCTTCCATGTCAACAGCCACGAAAACAATCATCAATTGTGCCATTAAAAGAACACATCTCTTGCTTTCTGTTTCGTTTCCGCAGAAGCTGTAAAAGGAATTCTCGTTGTATAGCCGTTACGCGCCGCAACAATCATCTTCGTGGGCCATGCAAAAATATCTCTGTTCCATGCATTGATGGTATCATTGTAAAGCTCGCGTGCTGCCGTGATTTCTCTCTGCAAATACATATTCTGCTGCATTGCATCCGCAATATCACGGTGCGCCATCAAATCAGGATAGTTTTCAAAAGCAAGATTAATATTTCTGGAAGCAACATCAAGCTGGCTTGCAAGTTCATTTCTCTGCGTATCCGATTTTCCTGCATTGCCGGAACGATATTTTGCAATATTTTCATATGTAGATTTATCAAGCGCAATCGATTTTTCAAGCAATTTTGCGCAGTTCTGCAACACGATTACTCGCTGTTCAAGATAGTTATCTATTTGAGAAGCATCGTGCTGTATTTTCTGCTCAAGCTGTTGAAAATACTTCTTTGCATTGATTTTCATGATAAGAAAAACAAGACCGGGAATGATGCCAAGCACCCAAAGAACAATTTCAAAAACCAAAGAACCTTTCCCTACTTTAACGGGAATCTTCTTTGCGATTACATTTACGTCAAGCCCCTCTTCTCTGACTTCGGGGTTCAGTTCATCCAATTGATTTGCCATTTTTTATCTCTCCTTTTATTTTTAATTCAATATACTGCTGAGCTCCTGATCTATTACAGAAACAGAGTCTCCTTTTTCAAGCACACATGCAAACAAACCGTGAGAATACGCTGCTTTATCGGCATATCTCGATATAACGCTTTCAAATTTACCATTCATTTTTTCGGTAAGCTCTCTCTCGCTATAGCCAAATTCCTTAATTGCCATATAACTCGTTTTTTCCAACGGAATATATTCGATCCACGGAACCGGAACATCGTGATATCTTTCATCGCCGCCATATACGCTGACATAATCCACTCTTTCGATTGCCGCATAAGAATATGCCTTAACTTCAACGTTATCCGTTGTATGGGAAGCGCCTGCAAAATTTGCTTTCAATATAACATCTGTAGCCGTTTCTTCATGCGCGAAAGCACTTCCACCAATCGAATTGGCAAGCGATTCGTATTCATATATCGTATAATGCGGATCATATTCCTTAATGGGTTCCAAGGACTGTACCGGTTTTTGCTGATAAAGCGGAACAGCAAACAAGGGTGCAAAATCAAAGAAAACAGATTTGAAATATTCATTATTGAAATCCACGAATTTTTTTCGAGAATCATCCACATCATAAGAACGATATCTGCCCGCAGAAGTATCCATATCCCAGCTCTGTGCATGTTCACTGCAAATATAGTTAAATCTTCCTCTTTTAACAAAAGAAAAATCATCGCCATATCCCGTTTTGGAACGAACAAGAGAAACCATATTTCTCTGTGCCAAAGGGGTGAACATCATTCTGAACTGCACCTCATTATCTCTGTCTGAAGCACCGAATAAAACATCGAATTCAGAGTTTGCCATTTCCGTGAAGGAACCCCCCTCTTTCACAGCCTTACGCGCTTGTTTCTGCAATTGTTTTTCTCCGGATTTTACCTTTTTGGCAACTGCCTTATCGCTCAGATTTTCCGTATGCTGTGCATCACGGCTGAAATTAAGATTGGCACGAAATTGGAGCCAAGTTGATCTTGCAAAAAAATTGAATGTTACAAAACAAAGCGTTTCAAATTGGGAAAATGATAATATTCAGCCGTCCATTGAAATGCTCATCGCCATTTCAAAAATATTTTCGGTTTCTACAGATTATCTTCTTGGAATTGACAGCCGTCAATATATTGAAATATCGGGACTCTCCGATGAAGAACTTTCCCATATACAACAAATCATCTCGGATATTTTAAGATAATCTCTGCATTCTACATGAAACCGCAGTAGAAAAAGCATAATCAAAAAGGAGATCTCTCATTTAGAGAAATCTCCTTTTTGATTATGCTTTTGGTTTTGTTTTGTATTCGGGCTCGCAGTGTTCGGAAACAACTTTTCCGTTGATCACAACCGCTTCCACATTGTCCATCGAAGGTACTTCGTACGAAATGGGAAGCATGACCTCTTCCATGATCGAACGCAAACCTCTTGCGCCAGTACCGCGTTCAATGGCAAGGGAAGCAATGGTTTCAATGGCATCATCCGTAAAGATCAGTTCTTTTCCGTCCAAGCCAAAGAGCTTCTGATACTGTTTCACGATTGCGTTTTTCGGTTCTCTCAGAATACGCGCAAGCGCTTCCTTATCCAGATTTTCAAGTCCGACAATCACGGGCAAGCGTCCGACAAGCTCGGGAATCAAACCGTATTTGACGATATCGTGCGCCGTGGTATTCTTATAAATATTTGTCTTTTCTTTTTCCGCTTTGGATTTGATCTCTCCTCCAAAGCCGATTGTAGATTTGCCGTTTCTCTGCTCAATGATCTGTTCCAAACCATCAAACGCACCGCCGCAAATAAAGAGAATATTTTCCGTATTGATCTGAATGAAATCCTGTCCCGGATGCTTTCTTCCGCCCTGCGGAGGAACATTGGCAACCGTGCCTTCCAGAATTTTCAGAAGTGCCTGCTGAACACCCTCGCCCGAAACATCGCGGGTGATGGAGCGGTTTTCGCTTCTACGGGAAATTTTATCGATTTCATCAATATAGATAATGCCTCTTTCTGCGAGAGGAATCTCATAATCTGCCGCCTGAATCAAACGGAGCAGAATATTTTCCACGTCTTCACCGACGTAACCCGCTTCGGTAAGCGTTGTGGCATCGGCAATGGCAAACGGCACTTTCAGGGTTTTTGCTAATGTCTGCGCCAAAAATGTTTTGCCGACGCCGGTGGGACCGAGGAGAAGCACATTGCTTTTTTGAATATCAACACCGTCATCCTCTTGTTTTTTGCCCTTCTTACCCTTCACTGCCTGCTTGGAGGAGATACGTTTATAATGATTATAAACCGCAACGGAAAGCGCGATCTTCGCCGCATCCTGACCGATGACATATTCATCGAGAACGGCTTTGATCTCCTTGGGACGGGGCACTTCCGTCAAATCGGTTTCCGAAGGTTCCTTTACGGAAGCTTCATATTCTTCAAGCCATTGGGAAATAGCAAACACACAGTTATCGCAAATATAAGCGCCTGTTTGGGAAGGAACGAGGCAAGCAACCTCGGTTTCTTCTCTTCCGCAGAACGAACAGCGGTGTTTATGAGTTCTGTTATTATCTGCCATGGGAATCACCTCATTTTCTCTTGTCAATAACCTCGTCGATCAGACCGTAATCTTTTGCTTCCTGTGCAGAGAGGAAATTATCTCTTTCCGTATCGCGCTCGATTTCTTCCACAGGTCTGCCCGTCTGCTTTGCAAGAATTTCGTTCAGGGTACGGCGCATACGGATAATTCTGTCCGCATGGATCTTGATGTCCGTTGCCTGTCCCTGCATACCGCCGAGGGGCTGATGGATCATGATTTCACTGTTGGGAAGCGCAAGACGTTTTCCTTTTGCGCCCGCTGCGAGCAAAAATGCGCCCATGCTTGCCGCCATACCGACACAAACGGTGGAAACATCGCATTTGATATAATTCATGGTATCGAAAATTGCCATACCCGCAGTAATCGAACCGCCGGGACTGTTGATATAAAGAACGATATCCTTATCGGGATCCTGGGATTCCAGGAAAAGAAGCTGCGCAACAACCAGAGAAGCCGTTACGTCGTTGACTTCATCCGAAAGAAAAATCACGCGGTCCTGAAGCAAGCGGGAATAAATATCGAAGGAACGCTCGCCTCTGCTCGTCTGTTCTACAACCATTGGTACAAGTGCCATAATATAAAATTCCTTTCCAATATAAATATTTTGTATAAATATTTTGAGTATTTTTGTCTAAAGGGGGAGAAAAAGTGGATTCGCAGACGGTTGACGCCTGCGAATCGTATTGTCCATATCAATTATTCTGCGGAAACAACTTCGGGTTCTACTTCAACAACGTCGGATGTACCTTCGTTTACGGTGATCACAGCGTTATCACGGAGGAAGAGAACAGCCTTGCCTACGCAAACGTCAGCAGCAATGGCAGAAGCTTCAATGCTTGCTTTTACCTTTTCTACTTCGATGTTGTAAGCTTCAGCAATCTTCTGATATTCGGAATCAATTTCTTCTTCGGTTGCCGTCAGATTTTCTGCTTTTGCAATATATTCAAGAGCAAGACGTGTCTTTACATTCTGTTCAGCCTGAGGACGGAACTGTGTTTTGAGCGTTTCCATGGTCTGTCCTGTGTACTTCATGAATGTTTCGAGATCCATACCCTGGTAACGGAGTCTGTTTTCATAGTCGCGAACGCAGGTTTCTGCTTCGCTTTCGAACATAACTTCGGGAATTTCGCCTTCGATCTTTTCGCAAACAGCTTTGATGAGCTGATCATCTACCTTGGAATCTTCTGCTTTTTCAGCTTTTTCCGTAAGGGTTGCCTTAACGGAAGCCTTGTATTCATCAACGGTATCAAATTCGGAAACGTCTTTTACGAATTCGTCATCGAGTTCGGGCAATTCGCTCTTCTTGATTTCATGAATGAGGCATTTGAAAACAGCTTCCTTGCCTGCAAGCTCTTCTGCATGGTAATCTTCGGGGAATGTTACAACAACGTCGAAGTTTTCACCGATGTTTTTGCCAATGATCTGGTCTTCAAAGCCGGGAATAAAGTTGCCGGAACCGAGAAGAAGGTCGTGCTTTTCAGCTGTGCCGCCTTCGAAAGCAACACCGTCTACGGAGCCGCTGAAATCGAAGATAACGTTATCGCCGTTTTCTGCAGCGCGGTCTGTGATATCAATGGTGCGCGCGTTACGCTTGCGAACGGAATCAATTTCTGCATCAACAGCTTCATCAGTGATTTCAATAGCATCCTTGGTTGCTGCAATACCTTTGTATTCGGTAACGGTGATTTCGGGTTTTACGAAAACCTTAGCAGTGATAACAACGCCGGTTTCATCAATTGCCTTGATGTCGATATCGGGGTTGCTTACAACGTCGAGAGCTGCTTCTTTTACTGCTGCGGGATATGCTTCGGGAAGAATCGCATTGATGGCATCTTCATAGAAAACGCCAACGCCATAGATTCTTTCGATCATTTTACGGGGAGCTTTGCCCTTTCTGAATCCGGGAATTGCGAATTTTGCAACGTTTTTCTTATACGCTTTTTCGCATTCTGCTTCGAAAGTTTCATGATCAATGAAAATTTCGAGTTCTTTCTGATTTGCGCCTACTTCGGCAACATTCAATACTTTCATTTTTTCCTCCACGGTATATAAAATACCTTTTTTGTTTTTCATACGATTATAATTCTACCATCTTATATAAGAAAAGTCAATATTTTTTGTGCGTTTTTCAAGAACATTTCTTGTTTAATTCATATTTTTTCATTTTTTCGGCTCGATTTTCAAAGGTTCAAAGAGCAAATAGTCCGCCGATATCAGATAAAACGTGATATCGGAATAGGAAATGATCTTTGTGCAATCGTAATTTCCGTGGATATGTCCGAAGTAACAGCGCTCCACACCGTTGCGGTAAAGCTCCAGAATGATCTCGTCGCAGATATACCCCTTGAAGATCGGAGGGAAATGCAGAAAAGCCAAAAGCTCCTTTTCCTCACCGCGCGCTCTTGCCTGCTCCAGAAGCTTCTGCCCCGCCGTCAGGCTGATGGAAATCCGCTGAACCTCTCTTGCCACGATTTTTGCCGCATCGGCTCCGCGGATGGGCGCGGTGCGGTCATCCGTATACCAACCGCGGGAACCGCAAATAATAAAATTCTCCGTTTCATACGCGTTATTGTGCAAAAAACGAATCGTTTTATATTGGTTTTTCTCAACGAAGGCGTTCAGCTTTGCCATGGTCTGCCACCAATAATCGTGATTGCCCTTGAGAATGATCTTCTGACCGGGTAAGGCTTCGATAAAATCAAAATCCGCTTTGGCTTCTTCGGGTGTCATTGCCCAGGAAATATCACCCGCCAAAACAACCGTGTCCTCATCTTTGACACGGCTTTCCCAGCCTTTCTTTAATTTTTCCACATAACCGCTCCAACGGGAACCGAATATATCCATCGGTTTTTCTGTGGAAAGAGATAAATGAGAATCTCCAATGACGTACAGCGCCATCTTCCGACTCCTCCCTTCCTGTCCATGCCGTATATTTTCAGCATTGGAGAGATATAATATCCGCCTTTCGGCACATGTTTCGCTCCTGTTTTTGCAGTTATGTTTTCAAAAATCCGAAAATCCGCATTTACCCGAATAAAACCGTCTTTTCGGGCAAATAATAACATACGAAAGGACGAAACGTCTTTTAAGATTTTTTGATTGAAAGGAACATGTAAGATGAACAACAATTCTTCCGAAAGAACCTGCAAAACCTGCAAAGAAAACCATGGCGTTTCCTGTGATGTAACCAATTGCGTATATCACGACGGCGCAAGCACCTGTACCGCTGAAAAGATCAATGTCGGTCCCAGCTACGCAACCTCCTGTACGGATACCGTCTGCGCAACCTTCAAACAAAAAACGACCTAAATTTCCTTCAACCTGCTCCGGTAAACAAAAGCCGGATACAAATAATTCAGAAAAAAGCGTTTTCGATATGATGTAAACCCTTATCGGAAAGAACGCTTTCCCCGCTGATCTGACGGAGATAGACTTCTATCACGTCAATGCGGGGTTTTTTATTTGGCTTGTTTTTCCTGAGATACTCCTCGGCGCACAGAATCAGATTCTGTCTTTTTTTCAGCGTACAAGCAGCGCCGGGTCTTCCGTATCGGGAAGGTTTTCCCGTATCGGTACGGGATTTCACCTCCACAAAAAGAATCTGTGTTTCATTTTCACAAATAATATCGGTTTCCAAATGTCCGCTCCGATAATTCCGATGTAAAATCGTATATCCTTTGGAAACAAGATATCGACAGGCAAATTCCTCTCCCGCCTTTCCAAGATCAAGATTGCTCATTTTTCGCTTTATCCACAAAAGACAGGAAGCTTTTTCTGTGCTCGGGACAAGGTCCGATCTCAATGACCTTTGCTCTGTGCGCCTTCGTCGGATATCCCTTATGTCCCGCAAAGCCGTATTCGGGATACGCTTTATCAAGCTCCAGACATTGGCGGTCCCGGGTAACCTTGGCAAGAATCGATGCCGCCGCAATGGACATGGATTTCGCATCGCCGCTCACAACGGTTTTCACGGGAATGGAAAAGCCCCTTGCCTGATTGCCGTCGATCAGAGCGAAATCCGCTTTTTCGGGCAAGCCCTCAATCGCGCGGCGCATAGCCAGCATCGTTGCGTTCAGAATATTCAGCTCGTCAATTTCGGCAGGCGTTGCCCAGGCAATGGAATAGACAGTCTTTTCCTTGATAATTTCAAAAAGAGCTTCTCTTTTCTTTTCGGAAAGCTTTTTGGAATCGTTGAGTCCTTCAATCTCAAGCCCTTCGGGCATAATCACTGCCGCGGCAACCACGTTACCCGCAAGCGGGCCTCTGCCCGCTTCGTCAACGCCGCAGATACTCCGATATCCCAAGCCCTGCGCTTCTTTTTCAAACGTATAATCCGGCATGGTTACACCTCGGTTTCAGGAACTTCGATCGTAATTCTGCCGATCTTTCCGCCGCGGAATTCATCCAGGAACATATTGGAGGTACGCAGAAAATCGACCTCTCCACCCGAAATCAGAAAGCCTCTTCTTCTGCCGATCCGTTCCGCAAGCTCAAAATCCGTGGTATCCGCAAGATCTTCCGCTTTCAGCTTGTATCTCGCACTCAGAAGCGCCGGATATCTTTCACGGAGTCTGCCCGCAAGCGCACAGGCAAGCATTTCCACATCCATGATTTCATCACGGATTGCCCCCGTCAGAGCCAGATTTTCACCCACTCTCTGATCGTCGAATTTGGGCCAGAGAATACCGGGCATATCCAAAAGATCAATGCCGAGCGAGGTGGTGATCCACTGTTTATTCAGCGTAACACCGGGGCGATCCTCCACTTTCGCCTTATTCGTCGAAGAAAGACGGTTGATCAAAGAGCTTTTTCCGACATTAGGAATCCCTACGATCATGGCGCGGAGTTTTCTTCCCTCCATACCCTTTTCTTTATAGCGCTCCAGTCGGTCATTGCAAAGACGGCGCGCCGCAGGCGCGATGGCAGAAATACCCTCACCCGTACGGCAATCATAGAAAATACATTCTCTTCCCTTTGCCGTAAAATATTTTTTCCATATCTCCGTTGCGGCGGGATCCGCAAGGGAAGCCTTGCTCAGCAAGGTCAGCTTCGGCTTGGAAGCAACGAGACGGGCAATCTCCGGATTTTCCGAGCTTTTCGGAATTCTTGCATCCAAAAGCTCGATCGTGAGATCCACATCCTTTAAATTTTCGGATATCATACGGCGTGTTTTCGCCATATGTCCGGGAAACCATTGTATTCTGTCAGACGGCATATCCATGCCCCCCTTTCCTTTATTGTCCCAAAAATACTTTCGGTTTTATTTCAAAAAACCGATGGAAGAAAACGGCAGGATACGGAAAACGGCTTTTCCGAGAATTTCTTCCTCTTTGACGAAGCCAACCGTTTGATAACGGCTGTCCGCGGAATCGTTTCTGTTATCTCCCATCACAAAATAATATCCTTCCGGAACGGTTACCGTATCTCCTGCAAGATCTCCCGAACGCATAGGTTTATTTTCTCTTCTGATATACGGTTCATCCAGGACCATACCGTCAACGGATACCGTCCAATTTTCAAAATCAAAAACGATCGTTTCGCCGCCTTTGGCAATCACGCGCTTGATGAGCAACTGATCTTCGTAATATCCGCTTTCCTTCTGCACGACGACGATATCTCCCCGTTCGGGCGTGTACAACAAATTGCTGACAATCAGACGGTCTCCGCTCTGAAGCGTATTTGACATGGAACCGCCGAATACGGTTGACATTCTGCCAACGAAAGTAAAGAGCAAAATAACAAGAATCGCTGCAATGCAAAATACTTCCAACCAATCATAAACCGTAACAATCAGAGGCTCTTTCGGCTTCTCTGACGATTCGGATGTTACAGGCGCTTTCAATTCATCCATATATTGATTCCTTTCTGAAAACAGATTCAAAAACATTTTTATTCCACGATCTTTTCAATTTCCTTTTGCATTGCATCCGTCAGGAACAAACTGTAAACGATCAGAACAATGCCAAAGATCAATCGGAAAAACCAGGAAAGCCCAAAAATATCGTAATCTCCCGAAAACGGTATGCACGCCACCGCAGCTACAGAGAAAAACGCATATACAATTTCCAGAATATGAAGTTTCTTGATTTTCAATGCAAAAGTTTTCATCATTTCCTGACGTTTTTTGTCCGAAAACTCATGAATGCAAGGGCAGGATATTTCCGAAATTTCTGCAGCAATCCGCGTATAAATATGCTTTTTCTCACGGCTGATTCTGACAAACGCAAACATGGAAGCTACAAAAAGCAACGCATAAAGCGCAAATAAAATCACATAACCGAGTTCCTTATACGGAAACAACATTCTGCCGTAATTCCGGGAAATGAAAATCATAACTACATACGACAAAAGAGAACTTACGCTGAAAAAGACAGAATACCTTGTCAAAATCTGTCTTCTCTGCGCGAAATTTTTTGCCGACCGTCCCGCGAAAATGGTAATCACCCCGAAAAGAAATTCGGGAACGGGAAAGAATCCGAAAAGATCGTAAACCGCCATCCGGAACCCACCTTCCCATTTCGGTATCAACAAAAACCAATCCACGCGCAGACACAGCAGAAAAATATAAGCAACCGTTGCGACCGCGCAAAAAGCAAGAGATTTTCTTTTTACCCAAAGAGCTTGATCCGGTACGATCTCGCTGTCATATTTTTTCTGTAAAACATCGATAAATTCACGGTCCTTACGAAATACATCGAAATAGCGAACCATACGAACCAACCAAATGATTCCGACAGTCAAAGAAAATATTGCAAGGAACAGAATCAGAATCCAACGGAGCGCGGAAAAATCTTCTATGGGATTGGATTCCACATATCCGCTTCCCGTTTCCGCAATCGCGGTCAGCTCAGGCAAAACAGAAGAAAGCGAACGCACAACAACAAAGATTACGCTCAGTGTCCGTGCTTCCGCAGATTCGTAAAGATAAACGATCTTCTCACGGAAACGGGAAGCAAACCCCGCCTCACTCAAACCGACGGAAATCCGGCGATCTCCAAAAACAACCTGTTCTTCCGCAAAGAAAGCGCCGAAATCACCCCTTTTTTTCTCAAAAACTTCAAAATACGCCGTTCCGTTTGAAAATTCCGTTTTATCAAAAACACCTCCGAACTTCGGGGTTGCTTCAAAGCGGCTTTTATGGTTGGTATGACGGTCCTCCAGATAAGAAATCCCATAAAAAAGATCTGTAAAGGCAGGAATCAGATACATACATTCCAGAACGGCAAACGTAAATGTCAGGATCAGATACCATGTGGAATCGTAAATCATAAAACCGAAAACCGAAGCACATTTTACCAAGGAAACCCAAAGCGCGGATTGGAAGCGTTTTCGCGCATTACGGATATTACGCTCCAGATCCGAAAGCTCCGCCAATGCTTTTAAAATGAAAAGATATCCTATAAAATCGGGCAAAATATCAATAATATTGATAAAGGGATTGCATAAAAAAATGCAACCGACGATCATATATCCGATTTTCATAAATATGACCATTACCTTTCTTTGAAGTCTGCCTTTCAGCAGCGTGATAAAAATTTATTTTTTCTTATGTTTCTTCCCCGTTGTTTGCAATTCTTCTTCCGCACGTCTTTTATCAAAATAATCAAACGGAGTCTTATATTTATGCTTGCGGTTATCGGGCATATCCTCATCGCCTTCCAGACAAATCCACATGTAACAGCCGAAAATCAAGGTTGCGTTGATCAGAATACAAAGAATATTCAAAAGCATCTGAATTTCCGCAATTTTAGAGGCTTCCAACGAAACTCCCGCAAGGGAAAGTACTTGGGGCAAAAAATGCTCGGCAAAGAAAAAGAGTGCGGTATAAACGGCAAGACGAATCGATTTTTTGCGTAATTTTTCGACACCTGTCTGCGCGGAAATCAAGTACAGGGAATACAAAAGACAAAGAGAAAAAATCAGTTTGAAGAAAGCATAGCCGTATTTGACCGCAAAAATCAAATCTCCGGAAAAGGAAATGATCTCCAGAGAAGAGGAAACCTCAGCGATCAGATAAAGCAAGGAAAGCGGGATACCGACATTTCCCAGAATTTTTGAAATCTTAAAACAATCGCAATAGCGCGAAGCAACGGAAAAACCGTGAGATAAGAGCAAAAATCCGACCACATCCGGCGTAACATCCAAAGCAACGCCGAAAATTTTAAAATTCGTTCCGAGCAACAGCACATAGCCCAGAAACATCCATGCAAAACCCATAATGAAAAACCTTTCCGAAATAAAATTCAAGTCTGCCGTTCTCCCCCCTATGGGAGAGAACGGATTTGGAAGAATCAGTTTTCTTGTTCTGCGGAACCGGGTTTACCGCAGCACTGTTTATATTTCTTTCCGCTGCCGCAGGGACAAGGTTCATTTCTGCCCACACGCTCGGAAGCGCGTCTGACAACGGGCTTTTTCTTTTCGGAAGCATCTCCGCCAACCCCTGCAAGAGAAGCAACTTTCTGTTTGGCAACCTGTGTACGGCGGATTTCAGACGCAGGCTTTGCAAACAAAACCATACGGACGGTATCCGTGCGGATTTTTTCGATCATATCGTCAAACATATTACCGGACTGAATACGGTATTCCGTTAAAGGATTTCTTTGCGCATACGCATTCAGACCGACACCGTCTCTCAGATCGTCCATCTCATCCAGATGGGAAATCCAGTTCGTATCCACAGCGCGCAAGAGTGCGACACGCTCCAATTCCCTCATATTGTCGCCGAATACGGTTTCCTGATTTTCATAAAGCGAACGGACACGCTCCAGAAGAACCGTCTCCAGTGCGCGGGAATCCATTTCCAAATCTTCTTCGCGCATGAGCCATCCGAGATTTGTTTTTGCTTCTTCGGGCATGAAACGGCCGTCTTCATCACAGCAATGCTTCAAAGTATCCAGGACGGAGGAATCCACCATCTTACGGATTTTCTCACTGATGTCCGCGCCATCCAGAACCTCTCTGCGCTGCTGATAAATAATATTTCTCTGCTGATTCATGACGTCGTCATAATCCAGGACATTTTTACGGCGGTTGAAGTTTTCGCCTTCCAGACGTTTCTGCGCGCTCTCAATGGAACCGGAAAGGATTCTGGCATCGATCGGCTGATCGTCTTCCAGACCGAGTTTATCAACGATACCGATGATACGCTCACTGCCGAACAAACGCATAAGATCGTCATCGAGAGAAAGGAAGAAACGGCTTTCACCGGGATCACCCTGACGTCCCGAACGTCCGCGGAGCTGATTATCGATACGGCGGCTTTCATGGCGTTCTGTACCGAGAATGAACAAACCGCCCGCTTCTCTTACACGCTCCGCTTCAGGTGCGATCTCTGCTTTATACTTTTCCAGAGAAACATGGAAAAGCGCTCTCGCTTCACGTACACGGTCATCGATTGCCTCGGACATACCCACAGCAAGAGAAATTTCTTCCTCGCTGTAACCGTTCTTTTTCAGATCGTTTTTCGCAAGAAATTCCGCGTTACCGCCAAGCATGATATCCGTACCGCGTCCCGCCATATTGGTGGAAATGGTAACCGCGCCAAGCTTGCCCGCCTGTGCAACGATCTCTGCTTCTTTTTCATGATGCTTTGCGTTGAGAACATTATGTTTCACACCCTGCTTTTTCAGCAAAGCGGAAAGATATTCGGATTTGTCAACGGAAACCGTGCCGACAAGAACCGGCTGACCTTTTTCATGGCATTCCTTGATCTGTGCAATGATGGCACGGTATTTACCCGCCTGATTTTTATAAACGACGTCGTTTCTGTCCAAACGGATCATCGGACGGTTGGTCGGAACTTCAATAACATCCAGACCGTAAATTTCACGGAATTCGTTTTCTTCCGTCAGGGCAGTACCCGTCATACCGGAAAGTTTATTATAAAGACGGAAGAAATTCTGGAATGTAACCGTCGCCAATGTCTGGTTTTCATCCTGAATCTTTACGTTTTCCTTGGCTTCGATTGCCTGATGCAAACCGTTGGAAAATCTTCTGCCGGGCATAATACGTCCCGTGAAAGCATCGACGATCATAACCTTTCCATCCTGTGTTACCACGTAATCCACGTCGCGTTTCATGACACCGTGCGCATAGAGCGCCTGCTGGATGTGATGCTTGACGGTCATATTTTCCGGATCGGAAAGATTTTCGAGAGCGAAAAACTCTTCTGCTTTGGCAATACCGTGCTGTGTCAGAACGGTACGCTTTGCTTTTTCGTCCACGATATAATCTTCGGCAACATCCTCATTTTCGGATTTGGTATCCATCTCTTTTACAACATGCGCACGCAAGCGGCGTACAAAGGCTTCCGCTGTCTGATAAAGCTCGTTGGACTGTTCTCCTTTGCCGGAAATGATCAGAGGCGTTCTTGCCTCGTCAATCAGAATGGAGTCCACCTCGTCCACAATAGCAAAAGAATATCCGCGCTGTGTCAGATCATTCTGATAAATCACCATATTATCGCGCAAATAATCAAAACCGATTTCATTGTTTGTACCGTAAGTAATATCCGCCGCATAGGCATCCCTTTTTTCCTGCGAGCTCTGTCCGTGAACAATGAGTCCCGTTTTCAAACCGAGAAAGCCGTAAACCTTTCCCATTTCCTCGCTGTCGCGGCGAGCAAGATAATCGTTGACCGTTACGATATGAACACCCTTTCCCGCAAGTGCGTTCAAATAAGCGGGCATGGTTGCCACAAGCGTTTTTCCTTCACCTGTTTTCATTTCTGCAATACGGCCCTGATGAAGAATAATACCACCCATCAGCTGTACACGAAAAGGACGTTTGCCGAGTACACGGTCTGCCGCTTCTCTGCAAACCGCAAAAGCATCGGGCAGAATGTCATCAAGCGTTTCTCCTGCAGCAAGTCTGTTTTTCAGAATTTCCGTGGTCTCTCTGAGCTGTGCATCGCTCATCGCGCCGTACGTTTCTGCCAACGCTTCAATTTTATCTACGATCGGTCTGATTTTTTTGATCTGTCTTTCACTGTATGTTCCGAAAAGTTTATCTGTAAGTGACATTTTTCATATCCTTTCAAAAATTGTTTTTCCCTGTATTCGTGCTTCCCCCGCTTCGCATGCGCAAAAGAAGCGTTAATTGTTATTATACTGTATTTTTCGAAAAAATACCACATGATTTTGTAAACAAAGGGTATACTTTTCTTTATTTATATATTTTTTGCAATCAATTCACCCAGACGTTCTCCGTCCGATTTCAAACCTTCAAAAGCATTCTGGCGCAATACTTCATAAACGGCGATGGCTGCGGTATTGGAAAGATTCAGACTTCGTTTATCCGACAGCATGGGGATGCGCACGCTTCTGTCAAAATGCGCCGTTGTCAGTTCCTCGGGCAACCCCTTTGTTTCTTTTCCAAAAACAAGATAAATTTCTCCGTTTTCATCGGGTTTTGCATCCGTATACAAGCGGCTTGCTTTCGTTGTGTAAAACCAAAGATTATCATGTCCGTGCCGTTCCATAAAATCGGCAAGAGAATCGTACATATAAATTTCAAGCGTATTCCAATAGTCCAATCCCGCGCGTTTGAGCTTGCGGTCATCAATGGTAAAGCCCATCGGACGAACGAGATGAAGTGCTGCGCCCGTTGCGGAGCAGGTTCTCGCAATGTTTCCCGTATTCTGAGGAATTTCGGGTTCAACCAAAACAATATTGATTTTCGTCATAATATTCTCCGTTTTTATCTTTAATACTTTTTGTCTAACTTAATTATTATAACACATTTTTCTAAAAAAAGCAATCTTTTTATGGGATATACAAAAATTTCAGCGTGTATTTTTTGATTTTTCGCAAAAAATGAGAACAAAGGCGTTTTCGGCAAACCGATTTTCGCTTTTTAAAACAGTACGGGAAAGGAAATTCACCTTGTTATGATGAAACAAATCTTAAAATCCGGTTTTTGCATCTTCAGCGTATTCCTATTCATTTTCGTCAATCATACAACAGTTTATGCCGAAACCGCTCAAAATTGGTATTGTAAGCGCGAAAAAGAACACCGCCGTCCGTGTGCGGAACCGGACATGGCGTATATCTCAGAAGAAAATGGCTTTTTTATCGGAAAAAATCCCGATGAAAAGGTTCTTTATCTCACATTTGACGCAGGCTACGAAAACGGAAATATCGCCCGTATTCTGGACACTCTGAAAGCGCATCACGCGCAAGGCGCATTTTTTATTCTGGAAAATCTCATCCACCGCAACCCCGAATTGGTGGAACGAATGAAAAACGAAGGTCATTTGGTCTGTAATCATACCGCACGGCACAAAGATATGACAAAGCTTTCGGAAGAAGAGATCGAAAAAGAGCTCTGCTCTCTTGAAAAAATATACAGTGAAAAATTCGGGTGTACGCTTTCGCCGTTTTACCGACCGCCGGAAGGAAAATTTGATCGGAAAAGTCTTTCCGTCGCAAAAAGGCTCGGTTATCATACCGCTTTCTGGAGTCTTGCTTATGCCGATTGGGATAACGAAAAGCAACCCGATCCCGAAAAAGCAAAAAAACTTCTCTGCGATTATTTGCATAACGGCGCGGTTATACTCCTGCATCCGACCTCCAAAACCAATGCAGACATTCTGGATGCGCTTCTAACACAGTGGGAAAAAGAAGGTTACCGCTTCGGTTCTCTGATGGAATTCACGGAGAGCGGCACATGAAAAAGTTCGTTTTTCTTTTGCTTTCCGCTGTTTTGTTTCTGACACCTTTTTCGGTTTCGGCGCAGAATGAGCGTCAGGTAATTCGGGAAGGCAGCCGCGAGTCCATGAAAATCGCTTTAACCTTCGATGACGGTCCGCATCCTTACCGTACAGATGATGTTTTGCGTTTACTGGAACAGTACGGCATTCGGGCAACCTTTTTCGTCATCGGAGAAAATGTTTCCTATTATCCGGAACCGTTCAAACGAACCGTTGCCGCAGGACACGAAATCGGCAATCACACGTATCACCATAAGCTTCTTTCCGAAACCTGCGAAAAAACCATCGAAGAAGAAATCCGTAAAACGGATGATATCATTTTCAGGACCGCAGGATATCGACCGAAAATTTTCCGTCCGCCCGAAGGTGCTTACAGCGACTGTGCGCTCAAAGCGGCGAAAAGCATGGATTACAGCGTAATTTTATGGACGGTTGACACGCGCGATTGGGAAAAGCCACCTGTACAGGTCATTGTGGACAATGTAATGAAAAACGTCAAAGGCGGTAGCATTCTGCTTTTTCACGATTATATGCACAAAAATGCACAAACATTGGAGGCCTTGGAAATTTTAATTCCCAAACTTCTTGAAAAAGGTTATGAATTTGTAACCGTTTCCGAACTGATCGCATGATATTCAAACATCAAAAAAGTGGGCAACGCCCACTCGATAACGGATTGCTTGCAATCTGTGCGCTCAGCCTATCCAAGTTTCGCTTATATCGAAACAACGCAAACGGCGAGGTCGATTTTGCGCAATTTCTTTAGGAAACAAAAAAGCACCCGGTGAGATGGGTGCTTTCTTTTTTATGAGAAGAAACTGAACTGCAAATTAGTTCATGCCATTGAGCATATTTGTGAATCTGCTCTTCTTTCTTGCAGCGTTATTTTTGTGAAGAATACCGTGAGCAACAGCCTGGTCAATCTTCTTAACAGCCTGCTTGTAGGTTTCCTGAGCAAGAGCTTTGTCACCTGCAACAACAGCGGCTTCATATTTCTTGAGGTCGGTTTTAAGCGCAGTCTTGATCATTTTGTTCTGAAGAGTTTTTGCTTCGATAACTTTAACGCGCTTTTTCGCGGACTTGATATTCGGCATCGTTTACACCTCCTTGTCAAATTGATAAGAAGCGGGGATCGCCATGAGAGGTTGGCGAAAATCCTTTTTCTATCTGCATTACTTTACTATCATATCACTTATTCCGATAAATAGCAATAGGTTTTTCAAAAATTATTTGAAAATTTTCAAAATTTTTTAAGATTTTTTCTTTTTAAATGAAATTTTGGATTCTTTTCCCTGCCAGAGACGAACGAGGTTCTGTCTGTGGAGCACGATAATCAGCACGCCCATCAAAAATGCTGCGATAATACCGGGCCACGGAACGGGCAAAATGCCGCCTTCCCATTTGAGCATATAAAAAGGCATCATATTGTTGAGGATGGGAAAAGCCGCCGCGCAAATAACGGATGCAAGAGAAACATAACGTGAAAGATAGACAATCAGAACGAAGGAAAGCAAAAGCAAGATCCAAAGGAGCGGATTCAGAACGAGAAGCGCGCCCGCAAAGGTTGCTACGCATTTACCGCCCTTGAAACCGTAATAGATCGGGAACGCATGGCCGAGCATGCACATCAAAGCTGAAATATAAGCAAATCCGGTATAATACGGCAGAATCAGGAAACCGAGCAAGGTGGAAATCACACCTTTGAGAATATCGCAGGAAAGCGTAAGCGCAGCCGCTTTCACCCCGTAAGTGCGGAGCATATTGGTGGAACCTGCATTGCCGCTTCCGTGTTCGCGCACGTCATCGTGGTGCATGCTCTTGGAAAAAACAACAGCAAAATTAATGCTTCCGAGCAAATAAGGAACTACAATACAAAATACCATCGCAAAAAAGAAAACGGTATCTCCAAATACAAAGCCCAATTTACCGATCAGACCTTTCGTTAAAAGTTCTTCCATAAAAATCTCCTTCTGATCTTATTCATCGCCTTTCTGGCGGATGACGAAGCGGATCGGCGTTCCGTTGAATCCGAATACTTCGCGCAGTTGATTTTCAATATAACGCTGATAAGAGAAGTGAAACAGTTCTGCTTCGTTGCAGAAAATGACAAATTTCGGAGGACGGACGTCCACTTGTGTCATATAATAAATCTTCAATCTTCTTCCGCGGTCGGTCGGAGGAGGTACTCTCGTGATCGCCTCGGAAAGAATATCGTTGAGCATACCCGTCGAAATACGGAGAGCCGCCTGTTCGTTGACGTAATTGATAAATTCAAAAAGTTTGGGCAGTCTTTGTCCCGTTTTTGCGGAAATAAACAAAATCGGCGCATAAGGCATATAAGCAAGAGATGTGCGAATCTTATCCGTAAATTCCTTTACGCTGTTATTGTCTTTCTCAACAAGGTCCCATTTATTGACAACGATGATCGTTGCTTTTCCTGCTTCGTGCGCAATACCGGCAATCTTTTCATCCTGATCGGTAATGCCTTCCGTCGCATCGATGAGAAGCAGGCAAACGTCTGCGCGTTCCACAGCGGAATGTGCACGAAGAACGCTGTATTTTTCAATACGGTCAAGAACCTTGCTCTGTCTGCGGATACCTGCAGTATCGATAAAAGTAAATTTGCCGTATTCGTTTTCCACAAAGCTGTCAATGGCATCTCTGGTCGTTCCCGCAATGTTTGAAACGATCATGCGTTCCTCGCCGAGCACGCGGTTGACGAGAGAACTCTTTCCCGCATTCGGTTTACCGATAACGGCAACTTTTACGGAATCATCCGGTTCTTCCTCCTCTTCTTCGGCTGGAGAAAGCTCCAGAATTCTGTCGAGCAGATCTCCCGTACCCGTTCCGTGTACGGAAGAAAGCGCAATGGGATCACCATCAAAGCCAAGCTCATAAAATTCATAATATTCCCAAGGAAGCGCACCAACGGAGTCGATCTTATTTACGCAGACGATAACAGGTTTGCCGCTTTTCAGAAGCATAACACCGATATCGCGGTCATCTGCCGTCAATCCTGCGTGAACATCGCACATAAATACGATAACATCCGCCGTTTCAATGGCAATCTCTGCCTGGGTTTTCATTTTTTCAAGAATCAGATCGTCCGTTTTCGGCTCAATACCGCCCGTATCGATCAAAACGATCGGTTTGCCGTTCCATTCGGTTTCATAATAAATACGGTCGCGCGTAACGCCCGGGATATCCTCCACGATGGAGATACGGGAGCCTGCGATCTTGTTGAATAGCGTACTTTTGCCAACGTTCGGTCTGCCGACAATTGCCGCAACTGTTTTTGCCATGGGAGAACCCTCCTTTATGGTTTGATGTTTATTTTCAGATACCGCTCAGTTTATCGAAAAACTCATAACCGTCCGTAAGACAGGGAACGATCTCCGTTCCGAGTGCCTCGGAAAGCTCATCGATATGCATACCGCACAGGAAAAGATCGCCCTCGTAACGAAGCGTATTCGAGGAAATGTAGAGCGCTTCTCCAAGCGGTTTTCCGAGAAGCTGTTCTTTCAGATCCTTTCCCGTCAGCAGACCTGCAACCGTAACGGTTTCACCGAAATATCGGTTTTCAATTTCATATACGTGAATTTTCACATTCGGATATTTTGCACAAAATTGTTCCGAAAGCGCACAGAAAAAGGGATATGCCGCTTTTCCCGTCGCCACAGAAACTTCTCTTGCGGGTATTTCATCCATATCCGCATCCGCAAGCGCGCATTCAAATTCTTCTTTCATAGAAGCAATCATACCGACACCGTCCTCGATGGCGTGAAAACCTTCGTAATATTCCGCATCGGGAATCGGAAGTTCTGCCTGCTGATAAAATTCATCTCCGACATAAAAAATACGTTGTCCGTAATGCGCAAGACAAGCCTCGGCAAATGCTTCGACCTGACGGATCACCTGCTTTGCTTCTTCCTTTGAAAAAGGCGTCAGAGGATACAGTTTATTTTCCTCACGGAATTTCGTCATACCCGCAGGAACGATCGAAACATGAATCATTGCGGGATGCATGCAAGCGAGATCATGCATAGTTCTTTCCAATTCCGCTCCGTCGTTGATACCGCGGCAAAGAACGATTTGACAATTCATTTCCGTTCCCGCATCTGCAAAGCGGCGCAGATAATCCAGGGATTTTGCGGCATTCGGGTTTTTCAGCATAAATACGCGAAGCTCGGGATTGGTCGTATGAACGGAAATATTGATCGGAGACATTTTCATTTTGATGATACGGGAAACATCTTCATCCGAAAGATTGGTCATGGTAATATAATTACCCTGTAAAAAAGAAAGGCGGCTGTCGTCGTCTTTGAAATAAAGCGTATCTCTCATTCCCCGCGGAAGCTGGTCAATGAAACAAAAAATACATTTATTCCGGCAGGAATGCTTTTTATCCATCAGAAAGGTCGCAAATTCCAGACCGATATCGTCATATTCCGCTTTTTTAATCTTCACCGTAAATTCTTTTCCTTCGCGGCAAAGCAAAACCGAAAGCTTTTTTTCGCAAAGATAAAAACGGTAGTCCAGAATATCGGCTATTTTATGACCGTTGACGGAAATCAGAAAATCTCCCTTGCGGATTCCTTGTCTTTCGGCGGGAGAACCCTTCAGAACGTCCGTGATCTCAACCATGATCCCTCTCCTTTTTGTTTCTGCTAAAGAAATTCGGCAGGCATGCAAACGCATACCTGCCGCAGATTGCAACCAATGCTGCAAATTACGCGTCCTGTTTTACAATTTCCTTGCCGTTATAGGTTCCGCAATTTTTGCAAACTCTGTGCGAAAGATTGTATTCACCGCATTTGGGGCATTTTGTCATGCCGGGAAGGTCAAGTTTCCAAACATTGGAACGTCTTTTGTCACGTCTTGCCTTCGATACTTTTCTCTTCGGTACTGCCATGTTACCACACCTCCAATTTAATGATTTCGGCCCATGCCGGTTATTGACGATTTAATTCCGCTATTGTAATAGGGTTTTGAGGATTGCAAGCCGAGGATCCACTTCTTTTTTCTCGCAGGAGCAATCGCCTTCGTTCAGGTTTTTACCGCATTTCTGGCAAAGTCCCAGGCAATCTTCTTTGCAAAGGGTTCTCGACGGCATTTCGAGCATAATCTCTTCTTCCACGGAAGGAAGCAGATCAAGTTTTTTATCCTCAATAATGATGTAATCATCATTTTCAGATGAAACATCTCCGCTCGAAGCAATATCCTTTTCAAACGAAATTTCAAGTGTGCTGCTGACGGGTTCGGCGCATCTTGCGCACATGGTGTGATATGTAACCTTCACGTCTGCGGAAAGCACCATATATCCTGCCATGTTTTTGACATTTCCCATCACGGTAATCGGTTCGGTAAAGTCAACATCGGAATAAACGGCAACCAAAAGGCTGTCCGCGTTCGGCGTAAAGACAAAATCAAAATCAATCTGCTGAGAAGCGCCGGAAAGAATCGGCAACATATCCAGAATCATTGTTTTTCCTCCTTACATGACTTCACATCATACCAAAATACAGCATACTATATTATACATGGAGAAATCATCTTTGTCAAGTGGTTTTCTTATTTTTTGCGAAAAGGAACGCAGTTTTTATCGTTTTTTTCGTATTTTTATGACCATCACGGAATTTTCTTTCAGATATCTTCCGAAAGACAAGTCGTTCGGCTTATTTTCTTCCGTTTTCACGAGATCGAACGAATGTCTGTCATCGGTCAGATAATACTCTGCCGTATAGACGGCGTTCTCATCCAGACCGCGTACTCGGAAACGGTAATTCCTCCACGCGCCTCTGTATTGCGCAACAGCAATGCAAGCATAATCACCGCAAGCACTCGCAAGAGCATAAACACCTCTTGATTCTCTCTCCGGAATGACGGAAACCGCCGTTTTTCCTTCTCTCAGCGCATCGTAAGCGTAAAAAGCATCAAACTGCTTCTGCGGTACACCGAAAATATTGAACATCGTGCAATACATGGAAAGCGCATCCGCCCTGTGCATGGTCGCGGCTTGAACCTCGCTTTGCTGAAAGGCGATCATTTGGGCAAGCGTGAACGCCGCTCCAACCTCGGAGCTTGCCGTTTGAAACATCTCCTCAAACAAATATTCTCCGCCGTCCAGCTCAAATTCTGCCCAAAGCCCTGAACGGTTCCAAAAATAATTCCACTCTGTACAGATAAGAAACGCTTCTTCGTATCCGTATTCATTCAGAAGCGATCTGAATTTTTCTATGTATCGCATTGTCCGTTCGGGATCGTCCGTATAACAATGGAAGGGACAAAAATCAATCGGAACTTGATTTTCCCGCAAAATGGAAAAAACCGTTCGAAAAAAGGCTTCTCTCTCGGGTGTCAGGATATTACAGCTTGGATATGAGCCGATATACAGATCGGGAAAACAAGCTTTCAGATGGCTTGCCGCGACGGAAAGAAATCCACCGAATTCTTCCGGTGTTCCCGTCCACTGACCGTCCATGGGGCGGTTTGGATTGCAGGTATCGGCCTCGTTCCAGATTTCAAAATATTGGATGCCGTAATGATGGCCGTTTGCCCATCCCTCGTTATAATGTCGGATGATATGCTCGCAGATCCGCGCCCATTTCGCAAAATCCTTCGGCGGCTCGTTGTGAAACCGGAAATCACCCTGCTCCATGCTGGAACCGAGCCGATAAATGATATCCGTCCCACACTCCTTGATTTTTTCGATATAATAATCGGAAAGCGCAAAATCATAATTTGCAGGATCGTTTTCATCCGCATCAAAATCCCTGAAAATGCTCGGAACGTCACAGCAGGCATGGAAATGCGTACGCATATCGTGCAGACGGGAAAATGGAATATGCGCCTTTTTGAAATATTTCGCCGTCATCTTGGAAGGACCGTTGCAAACACCGTTCATGGGTTTGACAGGTCCTACGGGTATTGAAAAATCAATGGTAAAATCCATAAACGATTCCTTTCCGCATTTTTTTGCCAAACATTATTTTAAGCTTCCATGAAGCTCCTCTATTACAACATGCCCGATCAGAACATCGCCGTACTGAATCGTATGCCGTGTGGAACAGCCTCTGTCGTATTCTTCAATTTGAAAAAAATTCCTGTAAACACCCGTGATCACGGCGCGCGTTTTCTCCACCGTGATTCTGGGACGCGGAATATCCACGCTGATATGAATGTCGGGATTGGTTTTATAAAGCCTTTCTATGGCATTTTTTATACAAAACAATTGATTCATAATTTCTCTCCTTTGAATAAAGCCGCCCGGTAATCCGGACGGCTTTGCTTGTCAGTTAAAATATTCGCCGACTTTTGTGCTGTAGTTGATTTGCTTTCTGACACGAACGATGATGGATGCGTCCTTCTGCTCTTCCACAGACACAATCTGATAGAGAGTTTTGTTTTTTTCAAGAGTTGCTTTGTACTTTTCCAATTCTTCCCGATTGTATTTCAGCTGGATTGCATGGGACAAACCGCAATCTTCCTTCTGCAAAAATACGAGCGTTTGAAGAATACAGCCTGATTTTACTCGCTTCATTTTATTTTTCTCCTCTCCCGATATCGTCATCCGAGCAGAACCGACGGAATCGTAATACAGAGAGACGTGAGCGAAACATATCGTTTAAACACACCCGGCTGCCGCAGATGTGAATAGGCTACATCGCTCTCCCGGCAGGATTTCCTGCTGTTTTATTATACCATATTTTCAAAAAAATTTCAAGCGAAGAATTCCGAAATTTTTTCATTTTTTTCAGATCTGCAAATAAAACAACGCCATACCGGCAAAAACGGGAAGCACAATATATAGGAAAAATCCGCAGAAAGAAAGGGAGATGTCCTTAGCGGAGAAATCATAAAATACTTGCCTAACACACGGTAGGGGCGAAATCTCTTTTCTTTCCAAGGCATCTTCGGTCTCCTTTCGACTTCTTTATGCCTTTATTTTACCATAAAACTGTAAACTATGTCCCTTCACATTCTGTAAACTATCCTTACCACACTATACACTGCGTTCGCCCGCGGGCGTTCACAGAACGCCCCTACGGAAAAAAATGATCTGCAGTCAACAAAGAGCAACCCCGACAGATTTTCAAAGTCTGTCGGGGAATTTTTATGTCAAGTCATATGTTCTATATCCTAATTGTGTAATTGCTTTTTGCAATTGATGAAATCGTTGTATTCTGTTTCCAAAAAGAATCTTTTTGCCAGACAGATTACAAATACAAAACCTCTTAAAATAACGCGAGTTCGATGAAAAATCAGAGCACAGACAAATCTTGGGCATGAGGAAAAAGCCCAACAGAAGGTTTGTTCGGCAGAAAAGAATATGCAACCAAAGCAGAGATAACATTGATGAAAAAACCGGAAACGGAACGATATCGAGAATGCTCAATCTGACAAATATTTTTCAAAAAATCATTAACAGATTCAATAACAGCGCGTTTGCGTAAAAGCAATTTTTCGGTATAGTCCATCAATTTGTTTTTCATGTTCTTTTTTTAATTTTGTGATAAGCTGAATTTTACGTTCCCATAATTTTTCGAAAAGGGAAGATGAAAGATAGCCACGATCGGCAAACAGTTTGCCGTACATTTCGCGGGTAAGACGATCGAGAACTTTCCAATTTCTATCATCTACATTGCCGGAAGTCAGACAAAATGCAAGAATTTCCCCTCTGTCATTGATAGCAAGGTGGAGCTTGAAGCCATAGAACCAGCCGGTGGAACTTTTCCCGCGCGCAGCCAGACCGGAAAAAACACGATGCGAATAGATTCTATGAGGATCACACACTTCCAAAGTTGTAGAATCTACAAAATTTATGCCAAAACTCTTGCCAAACCGCTTACTTATGAGGTATAATGTAAGCGGAACAATAATCGAAGGCATAATTTCGATGAATCTGTTATAGGATACAAGTTTGGGAAAATATTCTCTCATTTGCTCACTGATATAATTTTTGTAATACCATTTGAATGTGCGGTATTGAGAAAGATGAAAATATACGGTTATCGTCATAATTTCACTCATTGACATCGACGTTTTCGGAATTACTTGATTTTTATCCAACAGGAGATGATGTGTGCAATATTCTTCGTATTCTTTACAAAAATCATCTATATCACAAAAGATTGCTATGAGTTGTTCTACCATGGGAAAGCTCCTTTTTTCTGATTTATTTGGTTTTGTGGTTATTATCAAATTATATCAGATTTTTGGTTGCTTTCCCTTCTTTTTTTATTTTTCTTTCATTTTATTTCATCGAACTCACGTTATTTCAGCAACACAAATGGCTTTCCGAATGCGCCCTCGTGTAATTCGACCGTATAAGGATCGCCTATTTCATAATTTTCGTATTCTGATACATTCACCTGAATACTGTACTTCTTACCTTCCACGAGAAGATCCAAGGAATATATCGTGCGGGAACCTCTGCCTCTGCGGGAATGTTCTTGTTCCCTTTTTTGAATAATATCGGTAGTATATTCTACCGGTTCATTGGAATCAAAAAGATAATTGAAATGTTTTGCATACGCATCCGTAAGCAAGGAACCGAAAATAAAAGCTGCAACAAATATGGAAATGACAACCGCTTTTTCCCTGTCCTGTTCAAGACCAAATTTTACCGTTACAATGATTGCGACGATGAACCCGATAATCAAATCGATCATCATAAATACGTAAAAAGGGCCTCCCGGAAAATGGTAAAAAAAGCTTTTTACCAAAACGATAACCGGAGAAATAAAACAAAGCAATATCAAAAACGGTTTCAAAAATCCAAATTCCCAATTTTTGAAGCGAATGCGCATATAAAGTAACGCCAGACCCGCAATGAGCGGCATCACAATGTTCAAAATCAAAGATACTCGGCTCGGAAGCAGCAACTCCATCGCCAAAGCGGCAACAATTGCAGCAAGGATAGCCATGACGGTTTTTGGAGCCATCCGAAATTCTATTCGATTCATATCTTGTATTGTAATTTCTGACATATTCTTACCTGTATTTCATTTTTTATAAACAAAAATCCGCAGAAAGCAAGCTCCGCGGATTTTTGTTTTCCGATCTTACCGCATTATTTTGCAATAATGTTGAAAATCTTATTCTTTACGTAAATTTTCTTCACGATATTCTTGCCCGCAACGAGGTTTGCGATCTTTTCGCTTGCCATAGCGGCGGCAAAAGCAGTATCTTCATCCGCATCCACGGGAATTTCAACGGTATCCTTTGTCTTACCCATAATAGCAACGGCAATGGTAACCGTATTATCTACAGTTTTTGCTTCGTCATAGGTCGGCCAAGCTTCGAGAGAAACGAGCGTTTCTTCTCCGAGTCTGTGCCAGAGCTCTTCCGCAAGGTGAGGTGCGAAAGGAGAAAGCAGCTTTACGAATGTTTTGAGTTCATCTACAGTCAAAGCTTTTGCATCGTAAATATCGTTGAGCAATGCCATCATGGAAGCTACGGCAGTATTGAACTTCATGGTATCAATATCATTTGTAACCTTCTTAACAGTCTTATGGAAAGCGGTTTCGAGCTTCTTCGTTACACCCTCTCCCTTTGCCATATACATCAGACCTTCCACACGTTCAAGGAAGCGTTTGCAGCCCTTAATGCTGGAAGGAGACCACGGAGCCGCAGAGCCGTAATCACCCATGAAGAGAATATACACGCGAAGTACGTCTGCGCCATATTCTTCAACAACGTCGTTGGGGTCTACGACATTACCTTTGGATTTACTCATTTTTTCGCCGTCGGGTCCGAGAATCAAGCCCTGCGCGGTACGTTTTGCGTAAGGCTCGTCATGCGGAACCGCGCCGATATCGTAAAGGAAATGGTGCCAGAAACGGGAATAGATCATGTGTCGGGTTACGTGTTCCATACCGCCGTTATACCAGTCAACGGGCATCCAGTAATCGAGCGCTTCCTTGGAAGCAAGCGCTTCACCGTTCTTGGGATCGCAGTAACGCAGGAAATACCAGGAAGAGCCTGCCCACTGAGGCATGGTATCGGTTTCTCTCTTTGCGGGACCGCCGCACTTCGGACAAGTGCAGTTTACGAAGGATTCCACTTTTGCAAGCGGGCTTTCTCCGCCTTCGCCGGGTTCAAAGTTTTCCATATCGGGCAAACGGAGAGGAAGCTCCTCGTAAGGAACACCAACCATGCCGCAATGCGGGCAATGGATAATCGGGATAGGTTCGCCCCAATATCTCTGGCGGTTGAATGCCCAGTCTTTCATCTTATACTGAATACCCTTTTCACCGATGCCTTTTTCGGTCAGATATTCGAGCATTTTTGCAATGGCTTCTTTTTTGGTCTTGATTCCGTTAAGAAAACCGGAGTTGACCATTTCGCCGTCGCCTGTATATGCAGCCTCGGCAATGTTGCCGCCGCTGATAACTTCAATGATATCAATACCGAATTTCTTTGCAAAATCGTAGTCGCGTTCGTCATGCGCGGGAACTGCCATAATTGCGCCCGTACCGTAGCCCATCATAACGTAGTCGGAAATATAGATCGGAATTTCCTTGCCGTTTGCAGGGTTGATGGCAGAAATGCCCTCAATACGTACGCCCGTTTTATCCTTGACGAGCTGTGTACGTTCAAATTCGGTTTTCTTTGCGCATTCTTCTTTATAAGCATCGAGCGCTTCAATGTTGGAAATACGGTCGCGGTATTTTTCAATGATGGGATGCTCAGGCGCGATAACCATGAAGGTTACACCGAACATCGTGTCGCATCTCGTTGTATAGATACGGAGAGAATCCTCACAGCCCGTGAGCGCAAAGTTTGCAAATGCGCCTTCGGATCTGCCGATCCAGTTTTCCTGCTGAAGCTTGATGTTGGGAAGATAATCCACCTTTTCAAGTCCCTGCAGAAGCTTGTCTGCGTATTCCGTGATTCTCAGATACCAGACGTCTTTCGCTTTCTGAATGATGTCGCTGTGGCAGATATCGCATTTGCCTCCCTGAGAGTCTTCGTTGGAAAGAACGACTTTGCAATGTGGGCAGTAGTTTACGAGTGTGGTTGCGCGGAACACAAGGCCTTCGTCAAACATTTTGCGGAAGATCCACTGTGTCCACTTGTAGTAATCTTCGTCCGTGGTATCGATCACACGGGTCCAGTCAAAGGAAAAGCCGACTTTCTTAAGCTGGGAAGTAAACTTTTCAATGTTTTTGTCCGTCAGAACACGGGGGTGTGTATTGAATTTGATTGCAGAGTTTTCCGTGGGAAGACCGAACGCATCAAATCCGATCGGGAAGAGGACATTATAGCCCTGCATTCTCTTCTTTCTGGAAACAACTTCAAGACCGGAATACGCCTTGATGTGTCCGACGTGCATACCTGCGCCGCTGGGATAAGGGAATTCAACCAATGCGTAGAATTTCGGAAGCGAATAATCGTTTTTTGCTTCGAACGCATGATTTTCTTCCCATACTTTTTGCCATTTTTCTTCAATGGTCTTAAAATCGTAAGACATGGTTTTGATTTCTCCTTAAATGTATATTGAATGTTTTTTTATTCCATGGGAAATTGCTTAAAATTGACTTCGCCATTTTACATTATTCGAATATAAGCGAAACTACGATAGGCGAGCAATTTCGGGCGGACGTTGTCCGCTTTTTTATTCCATTAGAAAATTGCCGGGAATCAACCTCGCCGTTTGCATTGTTCGGATACAAGAAAAACTACGACAGGCGAGCAGTTTCGGGCGGACGTTGTCCGCTTATGCTTCAAGTTCGAGCGGGATTTCTTCCGCATCGTTCCAGAGTTTTTCGAGCTTATAAAAGTCTCTTTCGTTTTTATGGAAGATATGAACGATGACATGTGCATAGTCCATAGCAATCCACATACCGGTTTCATAACCGTCCACGTGAAAAGGTTTTACGCCCGCTTCGCCGAGTCTGTATTCCAGCTCACCCGCGTAACCCTTGATTTGGGTGGTTGCCGTACCAGTGCAAAGCACGAAGTAATCGGTCAGGTCGTTTCCTTCTTTGAATTTCAAAAGACGGATATCTCTTGCTTTTTTTGCATCGAGAATTTTCACAATGGCATCCGCAAGCTCACGAGGCGTTGCGTTTTCCAAGGAACCGAGATTCATATTTTCAATTTCCATGATTACAGTCCTTTCTTTTTTATGATAAAATTTTATTGGGAATTATAATATTCGTATAAATAATGTGTCGAAGAATCCTTTGTGCCCGAGAAAAAACCTTCACTGTCAAAAATGGAAGCTTCAATATCGTTCTTGAATACGTTCAGACATTCATTGATATCATTCAGTGCTTTCTGCTTATTCAGGCAATAATATATCCATGCGCCCGTTTCGGGATTTTGTACAACGGAGCCGGAAATTGTCCTCACACTGACGGCGTTATCGTCCAACTGATAGCACATTCTGACGTAAGCAATCATATCCGCAGGAGAAATGGAGGTGTGAACCTTTTGAATGAGAGATTTATCCTTGATCAGCTTCACCAATGCTTCCAATCCGAATTTGTTTTTTACCTGTCGGAAGACCTCCACCATGAAATCACCTCGGAGCTCCACGCGCCCGATATCTCCCGTGGCATATCCTGAACGGTATCGGATGAGCTGTTCACACTGTTCGCCGTTCAAATGCTGATATCCTTTGGACAGATTGATATAAAGTTCCTGTTCGGGATCTTCGTAAAACATATCCTGCGGCACATCGTAATCAATCCCGCCGACCGCATCGATGATACTGCGGAAGCCCTTGGTATCGATCAGAACATATCCGTCAATATTGATGCAAAGTGCTTCGGAAAGACGTTTTTGCAGATCCTGCATGGCAAAGGTTTTTGCCGTTTTCGCACTGCGCCCCTCATTGATCTGATTGTTGTATTCCGCAGAAAAAATTGCGTTGACTCTGGTCAGGCTTTTGTATCCGCCGACCGTTTTATTGATATAGGTATCGCGGGGAATCTGCACGATCCTGATTTCACCGTTTTCCGTATCCAGGGAAGCCAGCATCAAAACGTCCGTATTGTTGGAAAACGCATCGATGCCCGCAAGCAAAAACGTGTAAAAGCCTTTTTTTCTTTCGTAGGGCGTATTTTCTCCCTCAGAATCGCCTCCCGAAGTCATTCCGTCAGATCCCGTCTGGAATTGGGGAGTGTCATCCACATTCGGAACATAAAATGCCAAAAACAGCGCTGTCGCCAAAATAACCGAGATTGTAAATATCAGAATCCCCCAAAGAACTTTTTCCGCATTCTTTTTCTTCTTGGGTGTTTTCATTTGATTTTGTTCCATCATTCATTCCTCATTTTTACCGAAAAACGATCAGTTTTCCGAAACCATTGCATTCCATGCAAGAATCATATCCGGATCGATCTTTTTACCCTTTTCAATCAGATACGTAACGGTAAAGCCTATGATCCGTTTCACAGTGTCGTTCAGCAAACGGGAAAGAGCCGTTTTTTCATTTCTGTTTATTTTTTCACATTCGCCGTGTAAGTATTCCCGAATATCACGGCAGGAACGATATTTTCTGCCCACTTCCGTAAAGTCGGCAACGAAAAGCATTTTATCCGTCATGCTCATTCCGATTTTTCCCGTCGTATGACAGGAAATCGCGGAACAAATCGCCTCCGTCACGATATGCTCTCCGAAAATTTCCTTTGCAAACGGTGCACCCGTATATTGGTGCATAACAGCCGAAGCGGAAGGCGGCGTGATTTTGTGCCGATGGCAAATGGCAATTGCATCGGCTTCGGAAAGATTTTTTGTAATATCGTGCAAAAGTGCCGCCGCGCAGACCGTATAGGAATCTTCTTCCGAAAGCCCGAATTTTTTTGAAAACCAGACACATTCCCGATAAACACCCATGGTATGCTCCAATCGGCGTGCATCCTCATACAGGGGAAGCGCATCCCGAATTTCGGCAAGACGGTTTTCATATTCTTCGTTCATTGATAAAGTCCCCCTTTCCTGATAAAGTCTATCACGCAAGGTGAAAGAAAAGCAGATGTATCCTTTCCCTCCCGTATCATATTTCTGATTTCGCTGGAAGAAATTTCAATAGGGCACAACGGAATTTCCAAAATTTTCGCCCCATAACGCTCTCGGAACATAGCAATCTTTTCACGGGCTTCCGCGCAATCGGATTCCAAACGGCTCGCGTAAGCCAATGTACATTCGGAAAGAATGTCTTCAAAACGGAACCACGTATCAAAAGACAGGAGCATATCCGTTCCGCAATAAAGATAGATCTCGTCAAATCCCATTGCTTTGATTTTCTGCAAGGTGTAATAGGTATAGCTTTTTCCTTCGCTTCGGATTTCAAGATCCGACACCTCAATTTTTCCTTCGTATTCCTTCTTTTCTGAAAACGCCAGTTTTGTCATTTCCAGACGGATTTCGGGATCGTCATCACCCTTGATTGCCTTATGCGGAGGAATTTTTGTCGGAATCACAAAAAGCTTGTCCGGGGACACATATCTGAAAAATGCGTATGCCGCCTCTGTATGCCCTTTATGTATGGGATTGAAGGTGCCGCCGAAAATACCGACTTTCATGATGAACCTCCTCTCTTTTCATTGGCTTCTCAGGGAAGCTCAATGCGTTTTTTCTTTTTGGACTCTCTGTAGAGAATAAATCTCGTACCTGTTACGGCAACCAGATCCGCGCCGAGTCTTTGCGCCAGAATTTCACCCGCTTCGCGGGGACCGTAATCGCACATATCCAATGTGCGGAGTTTGATCAGCTCT